>CAXZAJ010000008.1:0-25717 GCA_964293355.1 uncultured bacterium | reverse complement strand
TTATAGCACCTCTGATTGAATCTGCCGCTCGCTGGTACTGTGCTTGTGTCAGATCTATTCTTCCACGGATCGGAACCGAGACAAAGTCACCGGTAACCGATGGCACGTAACTGGATGAAATTGCATCATCCAGTTCAGCGTCTGATGGATCCACAAGAAGGTGCAGTCGCCTGTCGCCCAGGATGTGGGTCAGGTCTACACGTTCCAGAACCGCCCTCAGTATCGGAGCGTCATATTCAACGACCAGCCCCTTTGCAACCCTGCCAGCTTCAAGCAAGGATGCTATCTCGTATCCTGCCCCAAGTCCAAGAAATACATAGAATCCAGATGTATCATACTCATCCGCAAGCCGGCTGGCTTCCCTGAGCGGGTCGAATCGTGAATGCATATACGAATTCCGTTCGCCGTTTGTGCGGTATGGAACCGGAAAACCATCTCTGGACAGTGCGATGGAGATACTGCTGTCTGGTTTTACAGCACGAATCCTGTCCGCATAGTTCGGGTTGTGCTGAGAAGCGACAGCCAGCATGTTTCGCTCGAATATCTGAAGGTCTATCATATGATGCGATCCATTCGTTTTGCTGCGGATTCTTTCGCGGCTGTTGTGGCTCTGAGGACTGCTTTCAAGCTTGCCTCGCCTCTTGCTGCGTCCGCTATGAGGCTTGCCGACTCGCGTGGCGCAAGCGCCTTGTAGTACAGTGCAGAATCATAGGGTATAGGTTCCGAGTTATTGATCGCGGAGGAAGCCTGCTCGAAGGCTTCCCGGGACAGGTGTTCCAGCATTGCCCAAACCGCCTCATCACATGCTGTGTTAGACATATCCGTTCTGGCAGGCGTTCCAATGCATTCTGGCATGGCTCTGGATACGACAGGAATATCGCTGAAATCCGCTCGTCGGAAAGGCGTCTCCACTGCTGACGTACCGAGCCTGAACACACGGGTCGCCTCGTATTCAGGAACCCGGATTGTATCCGCGCAGGCAGAGAAGGCTCTGGATCCCCGCCACTCTCCATAATTGAATGGATACGTATCCAACACCCGCGAGGCACGGGCAGAGTAAGCTGATGCCAACCTTCCCGCTTTTTTTTCATCTAGAATATCAAATGCGTAAGGCTGTACATGATCCACAAGTCCCTTCGCAGCCAGGTCATATCCTGCGAGAGCTATTGGTCCATCTGTCCATCGTAAAGCCAAAGATAGAGCCGTTCCCGCTGCACTGCCAGCGGCTCGCGCCGTTTCATAGACACTATTCGTTGCCTTGATGGCTGCTCTCTCGAAGGAAAGGCCTGTGTCGACTGGAATGATGGTAGCTTGCTGCAGTATGCCACAAGAAGCATACGAGCTAGGTGGCATCGCAATAGGAATTTTCTGGAACAATGCATCCCTGAGATGAGCGCCATTCCAGTATCCTGGATCTGTAGCAATAACGAGGTCTGGCAGCAATCCATTCCGCAACAACGCCGGTACCGCCGATGCCAGAGCCCAAAGAGCCATGTCTGAACGCGAGGCCCGCAGTCTTGGCATCAGTTCAGCAAGGCTTGGCCCGGCGCATGCCAACACTATAAGGCTTGAACCAGCGGTGAGCCTGGCAGTGCGCTTTATTGATTTTACGAATCTGATGCTGTTGCCAAGCCATCGAGTTGCCCAGTATCCGGTTGTCGCGGCATCGGAGCTGGCTCCCTCAAGAACATCCCGCAAGGTACCACGTATCAAGTCTGAAGTGTCCTGAAAATGGTTGACTACTGGAGGCCATTCCAGCACCATTACGCCTCCAGCAAGACGGTTTCCCGCAATGGCGTTCATAATTGTCTCACGAAGGCTCCGGTTGCTGGAAGGATACCAGCTTGACTGAGGAACAATCACTTCGTGACCAATGAAATCATCGCTGGGCTGTAATGAAACGCAGATGATTTTTGGATGCTGTTCAGCGAATACTTCGCTGATGTAGTTCAGGCCACCGCCGATGATGAATACAAGAGCTGGTTTTTTTCCTGACAACATCGATTCGACATGTCGCTGAGCCTCTTTGAATGGCGCATAGCGAGAGTGGAAGGTTACTGGAGAGGATACGTGGTCAGACAGGATCAAACGTGTAGCCGGGGCTCTACAGTCTCCACGAAGGAGCGAAGCCCGGATTCAGAGCGCTCATCGGAAAGTTTTACAGAGTAGCTCGGCCCGCCCAGCGAAAGGCTGGAGTCTTTGCTGGATATTGAGCGCAGGAGGGTTCTCGCTATTTGTGTCACGATGAGTTCCGTATCTACAACGGTATGACTGTAGAATACACAGAAGCATGAGTTGTCCTGTATGGCCAGCGCATGCCCAGAGGAGCCAAGAATGCTTAAAACAATACTCCGTAGTTCATTATTGAGCAATTCGGCGTGAGCGTGCGGGCACAGTACAAAAGACTTGTCCACAAGAATACCAGTATTAAGTTTGAAAAACGAACCATACAGGAAATTTCTTGACAGACCTAAATGCAGCAGTTCCTGAGCCGAGTTTTGATCAAGTTGTTCGTGAGGATACAGCCTGAATTTGCCGGTAGAAAATATCGACAAAGAGCCTATCCTATGTACTTGATCTAAAACATCACGAGGAAGCTGTGGCAATTCCGGCATGAATAAAACATGTCCCTCAAGGGTTTGTACCAGACATGATTTTTGCTCATTGAAGTTGGCATAACCAGCGGTCTTGAATTCGTTGATTTTTTTGGCGCTTAAAGAAGGGAGTATGCCTGTCATTCCAAACGAAGAACAGGCAACATAGGAATCTCCGAGTCGCACATAATATGCCATCCACGGTACTGAACTGGTACTCAGTATCTCGACTACCAGTCTAGTGCCATTAAAAGCATCATCGACAGCGACTAATTCAGATAAAATTTCGCTGAACGATCGATCCAGAACTTTTTTTTTTGGGCTGAAGCCGTACCCTCAAGGTGTGCGGCCTTTTCAGCAGAACGCTGCGCCGCTTTTTCCAGCAGGCCCATCAGAGTAGTCCCAGATCGTCAAACAGACGTTTATAGGTGTCATAGTATTCACTTGATGCAAATTCTTCAATTTTTTCTTCTGGCAAAGATGCCAACAGCTGGTCAAGATAGAGCAATACTGATTTTACATCATGCTTGAGCTTGTCTGGAACAAGTTTGTCGGAATCAGTAGTAGTTGTTTCGTTGAGGGGTGTCGCGTCCATCGTGTATGATGGAGTTTCCAGTTCGATTTCTGTTGGCATTTCAAGCGTATCCGGCTCAAGGGGCAGGGGTTCTGGCTCCAGATACGTTTCCATTTCTTCGAAATCGTCAATAGAGGAGGGCATCTCAACCATCAAATCAGACACAGCCTGGTTTGATGGTGATTCATTCAATTCTTCAGATGGCGAAGTTGCAAGAACAGGTTCCTCTGTCAATGAATCAAGGATGTCTTCATCAAGGGATAATTCTTCCAGTTCTTCCAGCTCAGTTTCCTCTGCGAGCAACTCAAGTCCACCAAGATCTTCTGACTCGACAAATTCCTCGAGTTCAAGAGCATCTTCCAATTCATCCAGTGGTTCCGGGAAGGAATCTACGGTTGAAATGACAGGTTCATCATCAGTATCAAAATCCAGAACAATTTCGGACTCGACTTCTTCACCCTCAATTTCCGGGTTGTCGAACTCTGTGTCTTCAATGTCAAAGGCAGAATCAATGATGCTTTCCAGATCAGATGAATCCGGCTCCACAAGTGGCACATCTTCCAACGGCATTTCAAGTTCAAGATTCATCTCATCTTCAGGAGCATCGAGAAAACTGGTATCCTCGGGCAGGTTTGTTATAGGAGTCACGCCATCAAGAGCAGAAATCGACTGGAACTCATCGTTCGTAGGGGTAATTACAGGAAGTTCGATAGTTTCTATGCCTGATTCTTGTGTGTCATAAATTCCGTCCTCTGGCAGCAACTCAATGTCGTCAGGAATTTCAAGTGATACGGTGGCTGGTTCCTCAAAGGGTTCGTTGTCCGCTACTTCTTCAGTAAAATCCGCAGTATTGAGTATATTATCGAGTTCATCACCGGTCAGGGCTATCGTATCATCATCTTCTTCATCAAAAAATCCACCAGGGGCAGCTTCTTCTACCAGTTCCTGTTCTTCTACTAACGGTTCTTCATGATTGGCTGACTTGAGACTACTTAATTGTCCTCTCAGGCTGACTAGTTCTTCTTTGATCGAGGATAACTCGAGGACTATTTTCTGTAGCAGATCTGAAGATGGTTCTGTAACTCTAGAACCAAGATCGTCAGAGACAGCTTGTACGTCATCAAAACCAATGGGTTCATCATTGAGGGACACATTCTCCAGTTCCATGTCCGGGATGATTCCAGGAACTTCGCTGTCATCAAGATCTATGAATGAATCCATAGAAATACTGGTTGACTCCGGCCTTACAGCCTCAGGCTTATCCATGACGGGTTCATGCACAGGTGGCGTTTCATCAGCCAAAACGGGTTGTTCGCCAATTGAGTCGAGGTCTACTGATTCAAAATCGGAGGTGACATCGATACTGAGATCCTCCGCAGGCATATAGGCTTCAGAACTATCTACAGTGTCGTCCGCTGGAATGGTGTCATCAAACTGAAGATCGATGTCCAACGATTCAAAATCATCAGGAACGATATCGTCTACACTGGCTAAAGCTTCACGATTGTTTTCCTGGGGAGAGGTTTCAAAATCATCGAGTGATGGAAGGGTGGCTGCTGAGTCGGTATCGGAAAAATTAAAATCTTCTATATCAACATCGGTCGTTGCAAAAGAATCTTCCAATTCCTTTTCTACGCCAGAAGAAGCAGATTCAATATCATCTGTGGGTTCTTCATAATCCAGTTCATCCAATGTTATATCCAGCGCAGTGTCTTCTGGAGCATCTTCGGCAAAATCCGATGGGAGAGGTTCCAGTTCAGCTTGTTCAATGTCTTCCAGATCGAAAGGCTCCATCTCTTCGGGCAGTTCTCCGATTATTTCAAGGTCATCGACCGGGGAGAGTGCCTCGAGTTCTTCAAGCCCGTCTGACATGCTTTCGTCAAAGCTGAACGAATCCACCATAGCCTCTTCATCAGAGGACATAACGGGATTTTCTGAACCGCTTGACTTCGTCATGGTCGTAGAAAGCCTTTTTCCCGGCTCGTCAACCACATCTTGAGGTTCTGCTTTGACCCACACACCGTATTGTTCTAGTTCAGATTCAGGGGTAGGCATGGGATCTTGTTTCCCTTGCGGGGCTTTATTCTGCATAGCGCACGCACTCCGTCAACTGGATTGATCTCATCCTAATATCGGCAGTAATAGCCGGAATTCAAGCAAGAACCAGCACAAATCACTCTAATCGTGGTTTTTCTTAATGTCAACAGTATGCAGTTTAATCGTGCTCTGGTGTCAAGCAAAGCGTGTCTTGTTCCGTTAATAGTAAGGATGAAACGAATACTGCTCATAGCCTGCTGGACAGGACTGGCCTCGTATTGTTTGTTATCCTCGGTAGCCGGGCCATCTGGTATGGTTGCAACGATTAAAACCCAGTCTGCTTCCGCTTTATTGCGGAACAACCTCTTGAACCTTGAAGCCCTGAACTCAAGGTATGCACAGGAGTGGGATTTCCTACGGACAAATCCGGAAACAACCGCACTGGAAGCGCGTTCACTAGGATATCTGGCTGAGAACGAGGTTGCATTAAGACTTTCAATAGGTGATGTCGCCGATCCTCCACCTTCCGCAGGTTCACGGATAAGTTTTGAGTCTGAATCACTGCTGACTGAAAAAAGCATCAAGCATTTTGCTTTGTTTTTGACCATTGCTTCAGCCGCTGCCGGATTTGTCTTTCGGCTGAACGCGGGTTCATCGAGGAAACAAAATCATCGAGAAATTCGTGTCCATGTTGCGACTCGCTGATAGCCGTTGTCAACCTTAAGCGTTGTAGCATCCCCGCTGATTGAAACTGATTCTTTGATGCCTGAAAGCCTGGTGGCATCCGGGTTCAAGGTAAATATCCATCGCATAGGTCTGGCTTGTGCTGCTATTTTTCTTGCCACATCAAAGCTGACTGAAGCCGACTTGTACATGGCTACATCGTTTGGTTGGTCTTGAATAATCAGAATTTGATCAGCTTCAATGGAGGTGCGAACTTTCATGGTTCCACCGCCACTCAGAACAGCGATTCCGGTGCCATTCGATAGTAGTCTGACGTTTTCAAGGCCTTTGTCACCTTTCCAGGTGCCTGAAATTGTAGCCAGTACCGGAGATTTGAAAACAGGACTACCATCAATTGCCAAATTCGCGGAAAGGGCATCAGAAACTGTGGCCTGCGACGGAGTCGACGTTGATGCTGAAGAAGTTTCTTGTTTCCCGAATAATGATCTCGTAAGATTCCGCGCGCGGAGGACTAGATCGCTGATGGAATTGGCAGTATCTGAAACAGTCAATTTTTCTCCGGTTGATACTTTTGTGTTTTCCAATGTGAAAACATAGAGTTCGTCTATTTTACCCAACATTCCGCTTACTATAAAATCCGCGGTCAGAGGGAGGGAAGCTGTCGTGGTGTTTCCAAGACTCAGCGCGGACTCAGTTTCAATGAGTGCCATATCTTGTCCCTTTGCATCGACGACTCTGAATAGTTTCAGCTCGACAACATACGAATTGACGAGTCGTTCAATCATCGCTGCTTCACTTGAACCTACCCCTGAACCCGTAAAGGGCGATATCCTGAGGACAGGTTGCCTGGATTGCCCGGATGCGGTGCTAAGCACACCTATCAGGAGCGCAAGCAAGCATGATTTCTTCATTGACGCCTCCATGATGTTCAAATAGTCTGCTCTATGCTTCGATACCAAACAACCGGATGAAAAAACCGGTTACCGCATTGCAGATCCGCCTGAAAAAACCAGGATGCCTGAGTTTTTCAAGTTGCTCAAGCGCTGATTCAAGTTCTTCGCGTTTCAGGGGACATCTCTGCAGGTTTTCTTCCAGTTCAAGTTCCAGCCGCGCAGCTTTCGTGTCGTGGGCGATAACAGTAGCTTCGATGGTTGACCATCCCAAAGACCGAGCGGCTTCAAGCCGTCTCAGGCCCGCGATCAGGGTTTTTCGTCGGGTAATTGTAATGGGGTGGAGTTGCCCGAATCGATTCATGCTGTCCGCTATTTGATCGATATCCTGCAACTCTTTTCTAATCCTTTTGCGCACGCGGATCGAACCAATTTCCACCTGCACGAATTTCCCTCCAAAGGTCGTCCAGACCTAATCGAGCATACTGTCGTCGATATCTGAAGCTGTAGGGCTTCCTGGCACAGAGAGTTGCTTTTCCTGAGAGTCCAGATCAAGAGCGGCAGGTGTAACAGCTTGCGCTTCAAGACTGCGGAGCAGTGCTTCTATATCTGCAGGATCAAAGTCAAGGGTAGCGTTGATTTGTCCCCCGCCAATTATGTCCTGTTGTCCGGATAGACTCCTGATCGTTGACTCTGCCTGTTCTGACTTGAATATATGGAGATCGCAGGTAGTTCTCGGTTGCGTTCCTTCATAATATGTCAGTGTAACCGTACCTTCATCACAGAAACTCGTCGGCAATAAACCTGAGACCGAGCATACAGTAACATCGATCAGGCCAGTCTGAGGTCTGGTGAAATTTTTGTACGGTAGTCCCTTGTGTATGTCGGACATGTAGTTTGCCCAAGCTAAACCCGCAATTGCGGCCCCAGACTGGCTGACACCCAGTGAATTACCAGGCCTGTCAAAGCCAAACCATATGGCGGTAGTCATATAGGGAGTATAACCAACCGTCCATGCGTCCGCCCAGTTCTGGGTAGTACCGGTCTTGCCCGCAGCCGGTATGGTGTAGCGATTTCCATCAGGGTCTTTATAGGAGAAAATTGAACCTGTTGAAGTAGGGTATGCCAGGGTGCCATCTTTTACTACACGTTTGAGTAGATCAGTCATGACGTAGGCATTTTGAGGAGAAATGATTTGAATGTCAGCACCTTTTTTACTTTGTGCTGTCCGAAGGTCCTTCTCAGGTTCAAGTATGGATCTGCCAGAACGGTCGTCTATGGAACGGATTGCGATGGGACTGACTTCTCGACCTTGGTTGGCGAAGATTGAAAAAGCTCGTGCCATCTTGAGCGGAGAAACCTGGCTGATTCCCAAAGCCAGAGGATATACCCGGGGGAATGTCATCCGGATCTCTTCTGCGGAAGTTATGTCGAGCAGGGCCGCTGCACGGTTTATGGCGGCATCGAACCCGATTCCATCCAGAACCTTTACTGAAGGTATATCCATGGATTTTGCAAGCGCAAACCAGGACAAGACCAGATCCTGCCATTCGCCTTTATAATTCAGCGGTATGTATGGCGTGCCATCTTCATTGTAAAAGACGACGGGAGCGTCGTAGATGAGCGAGCCGGGCGTAAAGCGTCGGGAGTCGATGGCGGCCGAATAATATAGCGGTTTGAAACAGGAACCAGGCATGAGTTTTGCCTGTGTAGCACGGATAAGCTGGTTCGATTGTTCAAATTTCGAGCCTCCGACAAGAGCCTTGATGTGTCCGGTCTCGTTGTCGATGGTTATGAGAGCCCCTTCAACGGTGTTTTTTTCCAATTCAGTCTTTGAGAGGCCATAACTGGCATTGGTAGCAGCCTTCAATGGTTCAAGTCCGAACATCAAAGCCATGGCATCGATGGTAGGGTTGACGTTCTCCCTATAATAATCCATCGACTTGCTTCGGACCTTTGTTTCATTGAAAAAAATGTTTTCCAGGTTGAATGCCAGACCGAGCATTTCCGCCATAGGCGCATATATCCGTTCAGCCTCCCGGAGTCGCTGGGAACTTGAAACGGCATATTCCTTGTTGACCTGAGCGATATACCGGTTCATGTATGAATCCGCGAAAGCCTGATAATCAAGGTCAAGCGTCGTATGTATCGTCAATCCGTCCTTGTAAAGGTCGGTAGAACCGTAGAGCATATCCTCAAGTTGCCTGCGCACATACTCGCTGAACCAGGGAGCCTTGTCGTCTCTGGCATAAAAGGAATCATTGGCTACGCGTGTATAGTCGTAATTATCCCAATGCAAGTCAAACGAGGTGTCCGCGGCATCCTGGTCCACATAACCAAGCTCGATCATCTGGTTGAGCACCTCGCGTGAGCGCTCCCGAGCTATGTTCGGATTCCTGATCGGATTGAATCGAGTGGGGCTCGATAGTTGGATCACGAGAATGGCTGCTTCAGCGATTGTAATTTCCTTGGCGGAATGACCGAAGAAATATTTGCTCGCAGCTTCAACGCCGTATACACCCGGACCCATGATCATCCGGTTCATGTACATCTCGAGTATTTCCTGCTTGGAGAAGCGTCGTTCGAGCTGGAGCGCCCACCATAGTTCCACGAATTTACGACGGAAACTGATGTCGCGGCGGTCGGCGTAGAGCGTTCCGGCGAGCTGGAGGGTGATCGTGGAGCCGCCACCCAGGTTCTTGCCGGTAAGGATGCCGATAAACGCGCGTGCATAGCTTCTCAGTGTGAAGCCATGATGTGTCCAAAACGGCTTGTCCTCGCGCGTGACTAGAGCATCGATGAGATGTTGTGGCACATCCTTGATCGATACGATTTCCCGTTTCTCGTTGGATGCAAATTCCGTAATAAGGCGACCTTTGCTGTCCAGAAGTCTGGAAGGCAAGGGGGGATCAAATGTTGAGAAGTTTTCTATGGAGACGATGTTCCGGACAGAAGCCATAGCCACGCCGAACATGATTCCCAGAGCTATCAAGGTGACAATGACGATTACACTGAGGATTTTGAAGGTGGTTTTGATGCGACTGACGGACATTTCTGACTCAAAGCCTACGCGAAACGTATATTCAAGGTCAAGCTCGATGATACTTGACCCCAGATACAAAAAAAGGCCGGTCTCTGTGACCGGCCCGCCCTGACAGGCTGCAGGCTGTTACCGTGGCAAATTGGGAGGGGAGCCACGGTAACGCCTTACAATATGAATATCGGTTCGAATTCAGATGTTTTTTAGTAAAATGTTTGCTTGATTGTCATAGACCTCGTATATTTATTCAGCGGATTGACTGACGATTCTACTTGAAGGTATGATATTGATACAAAAATATCGTCTGTTTCTTTGAATCAGTTCAGGAGGCCTTCATGAAGATTGCCATCAATGGTTTCGGTCGCATCGGCCGACTCGTATTCCAGTCCATCGTCGAGCAGGGATTGCTCGGCAAAGACAAAGTTGACGTCGTAGCCGTTGTCGATGTGGCAACCGATGCGAAATACTTTGCGTACCAGCTTCGGTATGACTCCGTTCACGGGCGCATGGCTGCGGATATCACATCCAAAAAAAGCGACGCCTCGCTTGCTGAAGATGATATTCTGGTAGTCAACGGACATGAAGTTCGTTGCGTCATGGCCGAGAAGGAAGTAAAAAAGCTTCCCTGGGCAAAACTGGGCGTAGAGTACGTCATTGAATCCACGGGCATCTTCTCGGATGAGCGTGCATACGAGCATCTTGAAGCCGGCGCCAAAAAGGTAATCATCAGCGCCCCGGCCAAGAGCAAGGACGATACCAAGAAAATAAAGACTTTCGTCATTGGCGTGAATGAGGGCGATTATGATGCCTCAAAACACCATGTCATTTCCAATGCTTCGTGTACCACGAACTGCCTTGCGCCCGTCGTTCATGTGCTCCTCAAGGAAGGCATAGGCATAGAGACTGGCCTGATGACGACGATCCACAGCTACACGGCCACCCAGAAGACCGTAGATGGCGTATCCAAGAAGGATTGGCGCGGTGGCCGTGCAGCTGCCATGAATATCATTCCCTCCACCACAGGCGCAGCCAAAGCTGTCGGAGAAGTGCTTCCTGCAACAAAAGGCAAACTCACCGGCATGTCGTTCCGCGTGCCAACTCCTGATGTTTCCGTTGTCGATCTCACGATCCGTACCGAGAAGGACTCTTCAATAGAAGAGATCGATGCTTTGCTGAAGAAGGCCAGCGAAACCTACCTGAAAGGCATACTTGGGTATGGCAATGAGGAAGTCGTCTCAACCGATTTCATCCATGATCCCCGATCGTCAATATATGACAGCCTCGCAACCCTCCAGAACAATCTGCCTGGTGAGAAGCGGTTTTTCAAAATAGTCTCCTGGTATGATAACGAGTGGGGCTACTCCAACCGTGTCGTAGACATGCTCAGACACATGTCTGGCCTCAAGAAATAAACCAAGCCCAGCAAAGCCCGCCTGAAATGGCGGGCTTTTTTTGATTTGCTGACAACGTTGCTGCAAGGGTTGTGATTCAGCCTACGGAGGATATTTATGATAAAGACGATCAAGGACGTTTCACTGGCCGGAAAACGCATCATCATGCGTGTGGATTTCAATGTTCCCATGAAAGATGGTATCGTGCAGGATGATACCAGGATTGTAGCCGCCATACCTTCCATAGAATATATTCTTGCTCAAGGCGCCAAGCGCATAGTGTTGATGAGCCACCTCGGTGATCCTAAAAAAGACACAAAAAAAGCTAAAGAAAAGGCTGAACAGGCTGGAAAGCCGTGGGATGAAGAAAAGTATCTTGCAGGCAAACATCGAATGCGTCCAGTTGCAGAGTATCTGGCTAAAAAACTCGGTCGTCCTGTTGTTTTTGCTGGCGAAGATGGATGCTATGGCAAATTGCCCTTCATTGGATCCCAGGCTGATGGATCAATCGTAATGCTGGAAAACACCCGTTTCCATAAGGAGGAAACGAGTGAAGATTCTGTGGAGCGTGACAAGTTGGCACGTGAACTGGCCACCTACGGCGATATTTTCGTCAATGATGCTTTCGGTACCGCACACCGTGATCACGCGTCTACGGCATCCATCGCCAAGTTTATGAAAGTGGCTGTGGGCGGATTCTTGATGGACAAGGAAGTAAAGTACCTTGAACCCATGGTCACCAATCCCCCCAAACCCATGGTCGCAATCATCGGTGGAGCAAAAGTCAGCTCAAAGATCGCGGTTCTGGAAAGCCTGCTCCGTAATGCGTCCGCACTCGTCATTGGTGGGGGGATGGCCTTTACCTTCCTGAAATCCAAGGGGCATACGGTTGGAAATTCTCTTGTTGAAGATGATCAGTTGGGCACCGCGAAGCAAATCATTGAAGCAGCCAGAAAGGCTGGAGTTGAAATTGTTTTGCCCGTAGACCACGTCTGCGCCGATAAATTTGACGCAACCGCCGTACCCAAGCCGGTTGACGGCGAAAATGTTCCTGATGGCTACATGGGGCTGGATGTTGGGCCTAAAACGGTTGAGAAATACAAGGCTATCCTGTCTGGTGCCAAGAGTATTGTCTGGAACGGACCTGTTGGAGTATTCGAGTTTGATGCTTTTGCCGCGGGTACCGAGCACGTGGCAAGGCTTGTAGCCGCGGCTACAGGCGGGGGTGCGATTACGGTTGTCGGTGGCGGTGATTCGGTCGCTGCGGTTAACAAATACCAGTTGGCTGACAAGATGAGCCATGTCTCTACTGGCGGGGGGGCTTCCCTCGAGTTGCTGGAAGGCAAGAAATTGCCTGGCATTGAAGTTTGTAGATAAGTTTATTCAATTCAGGAGATAGAACCATGAGAAATTACTACATCGCGGGCAATTGGAAGATGCACAAAACCATCGCCGAGTCGGTGACCTTGGCAAAAGCACTGGTCGCTGACCTTGGTTCCTGCGGCGAGCGGGTCATGATTGCTCCAGCGTTCACGGCACTCGCTGCCGTAGCTGAAGTGCTCAAGGGGACCCGCATCGTACTTGGAGCCCAGAACATGGGACCAGACCTGCAAGGCGCTCATACCGGAGAAGTTTCACCACTCATGCTCAAGGATATTGGTGTAAAAGCCGTTATTCTGGGACACTCTGAACGACGCCACTCCTATATGGAAAACGATGCCCTCATAAATAAAAAAGTACTCCTCGCACTGGCACAGGATCTGGAACCAATCCTTTGCGTCGGAGAGACTCTCGAAGAGCGTGAAGGCGGCACTCTGGAAGCTGTAATTGGAACCCAGTTGCGCGAAGGACTCAGGAATGTTCCTGCTGCCGGACTTGAAAAGGTTACTATCGCGTATGAGCCTGTCTGGGCCATCGGCACCGGCAAGACAGCTACGCCTGAAGATGCGGATACCGTGCACGCCTATATCCGGAGCGTACTCGCTGGTCTGTATGGAGCTGATGCCGCAAAATCCATGTGCATTCAATACGGTGGTTCGGTAAAACCAGAGAATGCTGCCGAGTTGATGGCCAAACCCAATATCGATGGAGCTCTTGTAGGTGGGGCTGCACTAAAAGTTGAGACGTTTGGTCCAATAGCAAAATTCAGAACCTGACAGGACTGCCAGCAACCACGTGACGGCGTGATACTACTTGCGCCGCCACGATAATTTAGTATAGTATCGCCCTCAGTTGCGTCTACCATGACTGTGACGCAGACCCAATTCAAATCGGAGTCGTACAAATGGGTGTTTTTGGCATAGTTCTTCTAATTTTATTCTCGATCGTCTGCGCTTTGCTTGTTTTTATGGTAGTTATCCAGGATCAGGAAGGCGAGGGGCTTGGCGGCTTGTTCTCCGGTGCCGGAAATGCAGCCTTTGGGTCAAGATCATCCAACGTGATAGTCCGGTTCACCTATGTACTCGGTGCTCTGTTCTTCCTCATAGCATTTACTTTAGCCGTCATGCAGCCTAAATCATCCAACGATAAGGGTGTTCTGCAAGCTGCCCAGGAAAGCCAAGGCACTGGATTGTACAGGCAAGACCAGCCCGAGACTCCAGTTGCTGATGTTGTTGCACCCGCGGCAACCACGACTGAGACTCCTCCAGTCAAACCATAGAATAGCAATGTTCTCCAGAGCGCTCTCACTCCGGGTCATGTTCCAATGGAACGGTTGTTTTACGGATGTTGCGAGCGATGGCAAGGATTGCTTCATTAACAAACTCGTTGATCCTGAGCGGTCGGCGGGTTTGTTTATTTTGCTGCAATATTGACTGAGCCTGGTGTTGTCCCTGTGAAAGATCTCTATACCATAATCGGTGTTCAACCAGAAGCTTCCCAGAAAGAAATAAAGAGCGCCTTTCGCAAAAAAGCAAAAGCCAGGCATCCAGATACTGGCGGTACCGACGAGGAGGCAATGCGACTGGTTCTGGAAGCCTATCGTACGCTTTCTGATGCCCAGTTGAGGCGTGAATATGACAGGGGGCGACTGCGGCTGATACCGCAGAGTCAGGGTGTTGCATTCGACTACCGGACCTGGCTTCTGGAACGGCTGGAGGAACCGGAGTACGTCGCAAAACTGGTGTTTTACGATCTTTTGCATGATCTTGAAGATGAAGCATTGGATCTCTATGAACGGATACGAGATACAGATCAGGGACGGCTGGAACGTTTTTTTGAACGGCCTGAGGCAATGGATGCAGAATTTTGCATAGCAGAAGAATATGCGGACCGTGGCCGCTTCGTTGATGCATACCGGGTCATGAAGCGACTCATAATGATGGAGCAAAAGGCATCTGGCTTTGGGTACTTTTACGAAGTCGTGTTGGCTCGGTTCCGTCGGCTTGTGCTTTTGGACCTTCCAGGCGTTCTGGAGCCTGAAATTTATCTGGGAATCCTGACAGAAGCCGTAGAGGTTCGCAGTTCTGCGGAAAACGATGGCCAGTTTCTGAGAAAACGTGCGGAGCTGCTGTTCCGGTTGGGACGCATTGCTGAGGCAAAGTCAGCTATCAGCAGAGCTTCAGCATTGGCTCCCAGATTGCCTGGCCTTAAAGCACTGGTAAAAAAGATTTGTGGTACCTAGCAGAGTAATTAACAGCCTTGAATAGTACTCATGTTTTCCATTAACCTATTTCATCCTTAATTGTTGTATTTCGTGGCCAGGCTTGGTGTCTGTCCGACTAATCGACAGCTCTTGGAGTTTTCAATGCAAAAGAACCTTTTTATACCGGTAGCTTTGGGCTTCCTCTTAACGCCTCTGTGGGCTCAGCCCCTGAGTGGGACAAGTCTTGGATCTCCTCTGGCAACAGTCAAGCTGACAAAGATAGAAGTTGTATCAGATAAATCATTCAAGGAAGATGTTGTAAAACTGGAAGCCAGCCTTGGTAAAACACTGTCAGCCGAAGAAAGAAAGGCATATCTTGATGATGTGATAAACGATCTGCTCTTCTACCAGATGTGTGATCGCGATGGAATTAAGGTGAGTGAAGGCGAGATTGATTCATATATAGCCAAGCTTCGAGCACAGCGCCCAGCGGGAGAAAGCGACCAACAGTTTTCTGCCTATCTGGCAACGCAGGGAATACCGTACTCAGATCTCAGGACATACTACAAGAAACAGGTACTTATTCAGCGCTGGCTGATGAGTTCAAAATCAGCGGAAATTTCTGCTATTCCTCCTGTTGGAACCAACGAAATACTGACTACCTACGAACTGTATAAATCCCGACTTGTCAGACCCGATACTGCAAAGATTTCCTTTCTGTTCTATCAGTTCAAGGAAGTCAACTCCTCAGAACGCTCAAAAGGCGCTGACGTGATGAAGAAACTCTCAGATCAGCTTGCCAAAGGCGAATCTTTTGACGTACTGCGCCTTAAGGCCCAGGAAAGTGGGTATGCGGCGAACAAGGAACCGATCTATTTCGAGCGCAGCGATGTTTTTATTTCTCAGTTTGGCAAGGTTTTTTATGACATGGTGTTTTCCCTGAAAGACGGCACCAATTCGATGGCCTTCGAAACGGAAGCCGGTTGGTGGATAGTCCGGAGGATGGAATTCCTTCCCCAGAAACAGCTCGAACTATCAGATCCATATCGGCTGGGGCAGCCTGGTACAGTTCAGGATTACATTGGACAATTGCTTTCAAAACAACGTGAAACAGAGTTCCTTCAGAGAACATTCAATGACCTGTTCAAGAAACTCCGCAGTCAGGCGGATATCAAGATTCTAGGGAAACCCTGAAATGGCTTCACGACGGAAAGCACGCATTGTTGCGTTCCAGGCGTTGTACGCATGGGATGCCTCATCCATGGGTTTTGATGAACTACTCTCTTTTTCCTGGCTCGGCGAGGATTCTGCCGCCAGCACGGATGAAGAACTCAAGACCTTTGCAGGACTCATAGTCTCAGGCACCATTGAGAATATCGTAACTATTGACACTGATATAAAAAAGCATCTCGAACACTGGGCCTTCGAACGTCTCAAAAAAGTAGATCTCGCAATATTGCGGGTTTCAATATACTCATTGATATTCCAGACCGATATTCCGGCTCAGATTACCATTGATGAAGCAATAGAAATTGCAAAGGAATACGGTGCTGAAGATTCCTATCGTTTCATCAACGGCGTACTGGATGCCGTATGGAAAGAGCACCGCTCCGTACCTTGAGGAGGCACGACGGTAACGTCGTCGTGTTGATCCTCCTGGCTTTTCTTCTATTTTCCGTTTCCTGTACTAAAGCTGTTGTTTCCTTTGGGGCTCTACTGGAAATCATTGATTCCTCACCGCAGACTGCTCCTGCAGAATTATTCCTCCAAGCCGCTACCCTTGCCCTGAGTACCGAAGATCAGATCAGACTGCTTAAACGAGCCTCCATCAGGACTCCAGATTCTTACGCCGACATAGCCTCTGCGGTCGCACGAAGGAGTAGAGTATCTGAAACAGTAGGACTTGTAGCGCTTGATGCATTGTTGGCAGCGAATAGATTCGCTGAATCGCTTGAAATATTCAATGGCACACTTGATGCCTCAGTCTGGCCTACTCAATTTGCGGAAGTTCTGATTCTTGCATTCAGGAATGGTAATGCACCGGATGTACCCATCGAACGTCTCATTGCCAGTGCGGATGCTACTGATGATGGGCGATTTCTTGTTTTTGCTGCTGCGCAGGCAATGACCAAAGGGGACAGAGCAACAGCCAGAACCTTGCTGGTAGATTCAAGCCACTTCTCGGGAAGCATGCAATCAAATACTTCATATATTCTGCTATGGGATGCGGGAGCTATCGAATTGCTGTCGAATCTTCCGCCGGATCCCTCTGACCCGCTGCAAATTGCCGTTTGCGCGGATGCGGATTACCTTATTGGAGACACCGTTTCTGCCAGCGCTTCATGGGCTTACTTGGTGAAACGCTTTCCTACCTGGTCCTGGAAGCCATACATCGCCTTGGCCCGGCTAACTGATGAAGGTACGAACCCGGAGTCCATGGATTGGCCCCATGCGCCTCCTTCAGATGCCTGGGCAGTACGATCAGCTCCTCTCGCTGTTGAAGAACTACTGTATTCTGAAGCATTTGAATTGTTTTCCGATTCAGCGGAGGCTTCCCTGGAACGGGCACGATGGCTTCATTACAGAAACCGCAGTGACGAGGCCCTTGATGTGGTTTCCCGTTTGACCGGTGAAGTTGCAGCTGCTGCCAGACTTGAATACGGTCTTCCTGACCGTGCTGTACCGGAAGCATTGCGCCTGGTGGCAGAATACCCTGACTCAGCCTTCGTCATAGATGCTGCGCTTGAAGCTCTGGCGAGAGCTGGATCCTGGGATCGATTCAATGAGCTCGCTGAAAAATGTAGGGTTGAGGGTATTGCTACTCGCCGTAGCTGGTTCTGGGAATCCCTGATGCTGGTATTACATGATGATACAATAAAAGCCGCACAGGTGATTCTCCGTTATGGTCCGGATCAATCGGGCTATGCTGGCGTCTTCAATCTTGGTATTCTTGAGCTTGCTGCAAATCGTCCATCGCACGCAATGGATGCATTCATGATCGCAGTTAGCCTGGCGCACGATTCAAGTGAAAAAGCCAACGCATACGTCAGGGTTGGTGATGCTCTGCAGATGGCCAGGCTGCCGCATAAAGCTGTTTCGGCATACGAGGCCGCTCTTGGTGTGGATCCAGAATCACGTGAAGCACGGTCGCGATTGATGAGGCTTGCAGTGAATCATTGACTTCAACCCATCTGGTAGTTGGAGATTGGGGTTAGTAACTCCGGAAAGGCTATATTTTGATCCGCTTGAAAAATGAAATCCAGCTGGCTGGAATCCGTGCTTCATGCGCACTGCTATCCAGCATGTATTCTGAATTGCGCCCCTTGATTGTTGCCGGAACAACGACTGGTGACCTCGACAATTTTGCTGAACACTTTATTCTGGATCATGGAGGGAAACCCGCGTTCCTGAACTATGGAGACAAGTCCAATCCGTTCCCGGCGACGCTGTGCATCTCAATCAATGAAGAAGTCATTCATGGCATTCCTGGCAAGAGAAAAATCAAGCCTGGTGATGTCGTCGGAATTGACAGCGGTATCGACCTGGGTGGATATTTCAGCGATGCTGCGTTCTCCGTTGCGGTCTTGCCCGTGGCTCCGGAAACTGAAAAACTCTTGCAGGTTACTCAGGAATGCCTGGTCCGGGCTATCGCCGCGGTAAAACCTGGCGCGCGGATTCATGATGTGTCAAGAGCTGTATTCTCGCACGCCAGGGCCAACGGGTACGGAGTTGTCCGGCAGTATTGTGGCCACGGAGTTGGATTTTCCCAGCATGAAGACCCCCAGGTACCCAATTATGTAGGATCAGGACCTAATCCAAGAATGGTTCCAGGAATGGTGCTGGCGATCGAACCCATGATCAATGCTGGCGGGGACGGCGTTGCCGAACTCGATGACGGATGGACAATCGTAACGCTAGACGGTTCCAGATCGGCGCATTTCGAGCACACGGTAGCTGTTACAGCAACTGGTTCTGAGGTGATGACTTTCTGGTAATCGGGAAAAATTGCAAGTTACGTAACAGTCGGGCCTTCCTGGTATTATATTGGTACAGTGAGGTCGGATTGTTCCGTCTTCAACAAAGTTTCCACATCCGGAGGATGATCATATGTCGCTTACAAAGCACTTGTTTTCTAAAAAGTTCTTTTTGATAAATCTGGTACTGGTAGGGATACTTATCGGATTTGCAGCTGCCTTCAGCATACTGGCACGAAGCCCGGTGTCAGAGGGATCAGCTGTTGCCCATGCGGAAACGGCCCCGGGAATCCCGGTTGACGAAGCTGGTGCGGTATCACAGGCTAAAGCCATACAGTCTGCGTTCAATCAAGTGGCTCGTTCAGTATTGCCTTCAGTTGTGGAACTCGATGTTCTTGGTACATCTACAGTACAAGGAAATGATCAATTTCCCTGGAGGTTTTTCTTTGGTGACCCGGAACAGGCCCCTGATGAGAAAAGCATACCAGAAGAATTCGAAGAACGTGGATTGGGATCCGGTATCATTGTGCGCAAGGATGGAAAGAAAGTATACATCCTGACCAATAATCATGTAGTAACCGGAGCCAAGGAAATTACCATTAAACTCCATGATGAGAGGGAATTTGTTGGTACCATTGTAGGCACCGATACCAGGCGCGATCTTGCCGTAGTCTCATTTGAAAGTTCGGATACAGATATTCGTCCGGCGAGACTCGGGAACTCCGATGCAATCGAAGTTGGAGACTGGGCCATTGCTATCGGCAGCCCGTTCGGATTGTTTTCATCCGTCACGGTAGGAATCGTCAGCGCGATAGGTCGAGACGGTGGTCCCGAAGGAAATATCAGTGATTTCATACAGACAGATGCTTCAATAAATCGGGGCAACTCGGGTGGCGCATTGGCCAATATTGATGGTGAGGTCATTGGCATCAACACCTGGATTGCTTCAACGACAGGTGGAAGCGTAGGGCTCGGATTTTCCATTCCCATCAATAATGCGGTGCGTGTAATAGAAGATATCATTTCTAAGGGGTCAGTGCGGTATGGATGGCTCGGAGTTTTACTCTCGGATCTGCCGAAAACTACTCTGAGTGAACTTGGCCTTGGCGAGCGACGTGGTGCATTCATAGGGCATGTATTTACTGATGGACCAGCCGCAAAGAGCGGGCTCAGGCCTGGCGATTTTGTTACGGAAATCGATGGGCGGTCAATTGCTTCACTCGATCAACTCGTCCGAATCGTTGGCGATTTACCCGTTGGATCAAAGTCGAACTTCAAGCTGGTGCGTGACTCCAGGGCGATGGAAATCAAAGTCACCATTGATGAGCGCAAGGAAACCAGTGCGGCTGATTATTCCCGCCTCTGGCCAGGACTTGAAGTTGCTACGCTGAACCAGGATCTTGTCGAGAGGGCAAAATTGCCCAAGGGTACGAAGGGGCTCGTTGTTACGAGCGTCATCTCTAAAAGCCCCGCTGCAACACTCGGCCTCAAGATCGGAGATGTCCTGACCTCAATGAATGAAACAGGGCTAGAAGGATTGGTTCAGTATTACCGCATTCTGAACGATCCTAAAACTGCCAAATTCCAGTTTACTGTACTGCGTGACGGTCAGACACTGACTACGCTTGCGCTCATACGCATGTGATGTTACAGTAAAGAACAAAGAGAGGTTTTGATGAGCAAGGAATTCATATCATACAATGAGGTGCGCAACAATGCGCTCAAATTGGCACATCGTATCCACCTTGACGGATTTGTTCCGGACATCATCTATGTTTCCTTGCGCGGTGGAGCCTATCTTGGCAATGTCATGTCAGAATACTTCAAGGTGGTCAGGCATGATGCCAGACCCATATTCTATGCAGCTGTTGTAGCCCGCTCATATACCGATGTTCGCAAGCAGGAACAGGTTCGCGTCGATGGCTGGACTTATAGCCCTGAATACCTCCGGAATGGCGATAAAGTCCTGTTAGTAGATGACATTTATGATACCGGGCGAACCATACACCATCTTGCAAGCATAATTCTTGAAAAGGGCGTACCGCGAAAGGATCTGAAAATTGCGGTGCATGATTACAAGATCGTCGACTACCGTGGCGAACAACCCGCTATTAAACCCGACTACTGGTGTCGGCTGCATGAAATCAAGACGGCAGAGGATGAATGCTGGATCCACTATATGAGCCATGAACTCGTCGGTCTTTCAGAAGAAGAACTCAAAGAACACTATTATCCGGAGGATCCAGAAATACAGGAGATCCTCACCGTCCTCAAGGGCTGATGGCAGATTCAAGATTACTGCTAGTATGCGCGGTCACCGTTCTGGTGACCGCTTTTTCTCATGCAGAACCTGCGCCTGATATTCTGGGACTTCCGTCAGGCACGTACTCCGAGGCACAGGTCCTGATTCCCGGTTCATTTACCCCTGGATCTGTAGCACAGTACCGGTTTAGCGGTCGTGAAACCTGGTTCCCCTTTGACAGGCCCTTGTATCTGGACGCTTTTGCTGGTGAAGAACGCAGCTATACGATTGAACTCCGCTCTTCAGACGGAACCAGGCATACGAGCGTATCATACCTCATTGACAGACGTCCCCCGGAACCTCCGGTGCTGCAACCGTCGTCTGGCGACATTGAAGGTTCATTGTCGCTGCTGGTTGAGGGTAACGGTGATTTGTTCATAAGTACGGATGGATCATCGTTCCAGCCAGTTGCTGATAATGGAGAGTTTGTATTCAGTGCTGAACCGGATGCGACACGTATCGTAAGTGCAACTGCCTACGCTGTCGATCCCGCTGGAAACGCTTCACGCTTCAGTTCGGCGCGATGGCGCCTGCATCCGTCCGGACTGGTACCATCCTATCCTTTTCCCGATGAATTGGGCGGGAATACCATAACGCCACTCTTGAGCAGTGCGGAAATCAGTGCTGAACTCGTGGATCTTGTTGGTTCTGCCAGGTTTACCGTAAAAGTCCCGGATGGGGTTGTTCCCTGTGTAGCCATCAATGCGGCTGATCCTTTCACGTCCTCTGCTTCGTATGTGGAACTCTCAGGCGCCTCAGGAGGAACTTGCCTGATCCCATTTCCATGGGGAGATGACACTGAAATAGTCGTACATTACGGATACAAGCGTGATGGCGTTCGATACATTGTGTCGGAACCTGTTCGCCTGATCCCTCGGTTTCCGGCTGAAGCCGCGGAAGGTGTACCGTCACAACCTGTTCCCCCAACAATCAGAATTTACGAAGCTACTGCCTTCGTCGATTGGCCTGCTACTCCTTGGGCAATAATGTATTCACTTGGCACAGGAGAGTTCGAGACCTTTGAGCAGCCAATACTCTTTCAGCTTGGGCCAAATCCCGTTGCAGTGCGTTTTTATATGCTCGATCGGTCAGGTGACCGTTCGGACACAGCAAGCATCGAGTTGCCTGCACGCTTTAAAAGCGCTGCCCCAGAAGTATTTGGTGTGGAAAATGGAAAAACCTATGGTGGCAGGGTGACCCTGACCTCCCAGGGCGTTGCCAAACTCAGATATGAGATAGTCGAAGGAGATGCTCCGCCTCCACCTGTAACGGGAAATAGCCCTGCCATGAATCAGGACGGACTCAGTTTTGAAGGCAAACCCGGAGAATCAGTTCGGTATCAACTCCGGATTGTCTCTGAAGAGCAAGAGCAACCTGCGCGTATGATCACCTCCATCCCGCAGGAGCGTTTTTTAAGCTTTATGATTGATCGCCAGCCGCCTCAGGTTCCCCAGGCTCAGCAAGGCCTGAAAAGCTTCTCTTCGGCTGACTCGATTCTTTCATTCAAACCACAGTCTGGCACAATTCTGGTATCAATTTCTGAAGATGGCCAAGGTAAATTTTTGGATTATACAGATCCACTGACAATCAGTGGATCTGACGAAGGCAGAAAAAGATATATCATCCGGGCTTTTGCTGAAGATGAGTTTGGTAATCGATCCAAAGAGATGCCTCGTATGGATATCCTGATAGATCGATCATCGCTGTACGTGGACTCAAAGGGTCATCCAGGCGCTTCTGGTTCTCCTGATGATCCAATACAATATCTGGATGATGCAATTGAAGCGGCCCAGATTGCCGGGAAGCGATTCGTGTATGTCCGCGGCACTACAGCACTCAGACGTACCGTTGTAGTTTCCAGGCCTTTGAGTATCGCAGGTGGATTTGATGCTGAATGGAATGAATCGCCTGGCTCTGGCTCGATCAGCATACATATCCCTCCATCCTCTTCTTCGTGGGCCTTTGTTGTAGATGGGGGTTCCCTCGCGTTGTCTTCCTTGTCAATCTCCATGACAGGGCAAGGCTCAGGGGGGATGTTGTTTTCCCGATCTGGCTCAATCAGTGTATCCAATTCTTCGCTGACCATGTCAGGAGGCATTGATATGACCGTCATCAGGTCGAACAGCAATGAAATCAAGGTGCATGCAACGGCGATCAAGCTCACAGGCAGTGTTACGGCCCGAGGCATAGAAGCAAACGAGGCGATTCTGAAGTTAACCGATAGTACTTTGGAATGTGATGCTACGGTCAAATTGTTCGATGCAATCAGAATACGCGATACTGACGCTATTATATCAGGTTTTAAACTGGAGGCATCTCCTTCACAGGCCTTGTCAGTCATCAGTTCCATCCGAGCAACGGTCAATGTCGAGCGTGCCGTGCTATCCATCACTGGGGGCACTTCTTCATGTAGGGTGTTCAGCGCTAACGCTGCTACTTTAACTGTCTCATCAGTCTACCTCACTACCGCATGGAAAGGTTCATCCGAGACTTTCAATGTGCTCAACGGCTCCAGGCTCAAGGTAGCTCACCTCACCGCGATAGTCGATGCACCTCGATCTGTTTTCATCAGTTCCATGGGGTCGAAGCTTGAAGTCTACAATTCAATTGTCTCATTCACCGGTTCTGATTCAGTCTTTATTAGAAGTGACATCGTGCCGGGAAATGGTTCGGTTTCTTCAAATTGTTTGTGGGGCTTCTCAAAGTATCTTGATGGCGTACGTTCCATCTCAGCACTTGCAGAACTCAATCGTTTGGTAAATCCACCAGGACTGAACTTTTCTGAAGATCCTTCACGCACCTTCACTGGTACCATAAAGGGTTTGTTTAAACTCTCTAAATCTTCAGCCTGTCGTGATGGCGGAAGCGTCGTATCGTGGGCTTCCGGGCATGATGTGCTTGGAAAACAACGAGGTACGCCTGAAGACCAGAAACCTGATATAGGTGCTGAAGAACTCTAGATTTTTTGTCACCGTTCAGAAGCAGCGTAGGCACTTACCAGCTTGAAAGGCGCTGCCGCGAGGAACTCTGAGTCAACGACGTGACCGCCGCAAACTCCCCGGGAAGCAAACAACGCAGCTTCGTGCTCATCGACACCATAATCCGCTTGTCCGTCTTCTACGTGCACCACGATGAAGCCGCGCTCGGATGCATCACGGGCCGTTGTATCGACACACTGGCTTGTAGCTAGTCCTGTCATGACAACCGCATCGACCCCGAGCGCTCTGAGGGCTTGTTCAAGAGCAGGTGTTGAAAATCCAGAGTAGCTTGATTTGTTGATAATGATATCATTTTTGCCCGGAAGGATTTCCGGTGCAATATCTGACCATGGATCGCTGGAGAGGGGATAGCAATCTTCAAATCCTGCAATGCTTGCCGTCGCCCAGAATGTCCTGAAAAATCTATGAAGATCCGATCTGTCAGAATTAATCGCGCAAAGTCGCAAGTATACAGTGGGCCAACCAAGTGCAGTGAAAGAGGCCTTGAGTCTTTTTACTGCTGGAAATACGGTTTTTCGTACTCGCTCCCCAATATAGGACATGCAACCAGGCCAGCAGAGTTCAGAGTATGCGTAAAACGGTGATTCTGGCTCCAGGTAGTATCGTTGCACATCGACGACTACGAGTGCGGCCGTAATATTCCGATGCATGACGAATCCCTCCTGGAGACACTTAACCAAGGTTTCTTTAAATAATACTGCCTGGTTCGATAACGCTGTTTTTTGGAATTACGATTATGCCGTCTACAATATAGTATGAGCCATATTCCCCATCAGGTCGGTCCCTTTGGTCGATGCCAATCCGACAGTCAGCTCCAATTCTTGCATTTTTATCGATGATGGCACCTTTTATGATAGAACCGCTTCCGATTCCGATATTTGGAATATGCTTTTCCTTGTTGGTCTGCTTCTGAACCTCGGTTTCATAATAATCGGAACCCATGCAGACGACCCCCGAGAAACTCGCACCTGCTTCAATGATGGTGCGTATTCCAACGATGGAGTTTGATATTGAAGCATTCGTAATGATGCAGCCGTCAGAGGTTATCGCCTGGTTCAAGGTGCTGTAATTGATTTTTGATGCCGGCAAGTTACGGCGATGGGTAAATATCGGACTCGTTTCATCATAAAAATTGAACTCGGGTGAAATGGATGTCAGGTTGAGGTTTGCTTCGTAGAAGCTTTTGATTGTGCCGATATCTTCCCAGTATCCATCGAAAATGTAGGCATTGATATCATGTTCTTTGAGGATGTTGGGTATGATTTCCTTGCCAAAATCATTCTCGTCGTTGGCAAGACTTGTTTCCATAAGGCTTGCATTAAAAATATAGATACCCATAGAAGCCAGGTATTCTTTGGCCCCTCGACGGTCTTTCATGAGTTCCTTTGGAACTTTGTAGTCTGAGATATCCTTGGTTGCACCAGGTTTTTCCTGGAACTCAACTATTTTACTCTCTGAGTCAACCTTCATGATGCCAAAATCGCTTGCATCTTCCCTGGTAACGGTAGTGCAGGCTATAGTCAACTCGCGCCCTGATTGTAGATGCTTCTGGAACATGTCTGCCAGATCCATTCTATAAAGCTGGTCGCCCGAGACGATGAGATAATGTGTAGGATTCTGTGGCCTGAAATGCACCAGGTTCTTTCTGA
>CAXZAJ010000007.1:0-29720 GCA_964293355.1 uncultured bacterium | reverse complement strand
GCTATCCGCGCAGCGCAAGGACATCGCCGCGCATCTGGAAGAAGCAGGCTTGCCAAGGCTGCTCCTGATCCTTGCCGATGCTCTGTATGTCGCGGGTGGACGAAGCGCAGCTACCATGCTGTGGAATGCAGTTAACTCGTTCCAGCTGGCACCGTATTCAGCCGTAGCGCGTGCGAGGCTCTTGAACCCCGCCTCGGCTGTCAGGCGTGCGGCACCGTAGCGCTGTACAGTTCAGCCATAACCTGGTCCAGACCCAGCGCGATGGCCGGATCTTCCTTGATTATCTTGTTTATCATCTCGCGGATGAACACATCGGTGATTGAATACACGCGTTTTGTCTTGTGCACCTCGGCGGACACTATGTTGGCCTGCTTGAGGATGGCAAGGTGCTGGGAAATAACCGGTTGGGGCTGTTTGAGGCACTTCCAGAGGTCCGAGACGCAGGGATCTTCTTCCCGGGCTATGAGGCAGAGGAGCCTGAGCCGGATGGGGTGTCCGACGGCCTTGAGCTTCTGCGCGTAATCCGAGAGTCGCTCGTTATTGCATGGTGCTTCAACATTCATAATGGGTATAATATCATTGATTTGTCAGTGGTTCAACAGGGCGCGGATCTCGCGTTCCGCCCTGCCTGCCAGGTAGGTAGAAATGATGTTGCGCTCTTCATCGCCGCACTCAAACAGGAAAGCCATAACGGTTCCCGTGCGCATGAGGCGGCAACTGACCGGCATGATCTGCGTGTCCACGCGCAGCGAGGCGTCTTCCACGATGATTCCTGGTTCAAGGTCAGACACCATGACCGTGGATTCAGGTACGAATGACAGCCCCAGACTGGAAATGGTTTCAATGGCTCCTACGATGGGCATACAGGTTACAGGATGGGCAAAGACGAAACCAAGCCTGTCATAGGGGCCGGGGATGTGCCTGTCCAGCACCCTTGAATCGTCTATTTCTATGTAACGCTTGAGTATCTGCTGAAAACGGTCCAGTTCCGACTTGTCGGAGAGGTCTTCCTTGATGACGCCGTTCACGCCCAGGTATGCGGCTTTTGCCGCTTCTTCAAACGGAAAGAAATCGCCCTTGAGCAGGATGATCGCACAGGCCGACTTGGGCTTGGTGGCGCGGATGCCTACGACGATGGCCTTCCAGTGCCTGGGAAAATCCCTGGCGCTCATCACGACGGCGTCCGGCGATATTTCGTCCAGGTTGTCCAGAGCCTTGAGCGGATCCCGGTAGCGTATGACGTCGAGGCCCAGCGGCTGGAGGTAGAACCGGACGACGTCGGCTACGGCGTCATCCTCGACGACAATGAGAGCCTTCATTCGGTTCCCTTGTTCCTGACCGTGTAGGCAACGATGAACCAGATGTCGTCGCGGCGTTCCAGTTCGTATGTGTATTCTTTGAGCATCTTGAAGCCATCATAATCGAATTTCTGCATCACGACGACGGTGCCGTACGAGGTTCCGTATCTGGTTTCAACAATTTCAAACGAACTCGGTATGACGACGATATCGGTATCGACGAGGCTGGCCATGAGGTCTGCCCTGTACGCGCTCAGCATGCGTCTTCGGCCGTCGTCAGATTCACGGTCGTATGAGCGGCTCTTGTCGGCATTGGCTTTCAGGAGGCGTTCCACATCGAGGTACAGGAAGAATTCGTTCCAGCGGCCTTTCTGCCTGGCAATGACGGTCCTGGATACCACTTCGTCTGGCCCGATCCGCTCTGCTTTCAGGATTTCCGCAGTGCCGGTCCTGAATGATTCGGCTACCGAGGGTGCCGGTGCACCTGGCCTTACCGCGAGCGAGAGGGCATTGGAGCGCAGGGTCAGTCCCTGTTCCGTTTTGCCTGAAAGCTCTGGATACAGGGTGCAGACGACGATGAAGGCGCCGGGTTCATCGATGGCCGCATAGTCGGCCAGGTTGGTGACGAACGAGTACTCTTCGCCTGGCTGTATAGCCACTTCGCGGTAGAATACCGGCAGGCTCGACGACATGGCCCGTTTCCATGCATCACTCGGTTCCAGCACCCTGTTTGACAGCGAACGTACATCGAAGCTGACCGACAGGCGCTTGTCATCGGCCAGTTTGAAGCGCCACGCGGCGGGAGTCTGGTTCCGGATGGTGACCTTTACCAGGACCTCGGAGCCAGGAACGTAGACGCGTTTGTCGAAAAAGCTGATGGATATATCCGCCTGGGCGGCCGCTGCGCTCAGCGCAAACGCGGCAATCAGTGCGGTCAAGACGCGACTCTTTGGGTACACCTCTACGTCTCCTTGTGCGCGTCCGCGAGATTCGTGTAGTATGGCAGACGCGCTATCCTTCTTCAATTATCGGACGATTTGCATGAACTCCTTACGCCTGGAAAACGTTTCTAAACGACTCTTGCGCCATGAACCCGTCGTAGAAGCCCTGCTCCGGCTCGATTCCGGGCCATTTCCCATAGACTGCGCCGAACTTGAACTACCGTTTGCCGCATTCATCGTGGCCGCCTCGGTGCGCCGCGAGGAAACCAGGGCCAAGAAGCCCGGGGCAACGTGCCGGCGCATCCTGGTCGTAACCCCGACCGATGCCGAGGCTGAATCATTTGCCGATGACTGCGAAGCCGCGGGCGTCAAGGCTTTGGTGTTTCCCTGGTGGAAGACCGCAGCGTACCGCCCAGTGGAACCGCGTTCGGCGGCCTTCGGTCAACGCGCCGCCGCCCTGGCATCGATGCTTGACGACCAGGGACCTCGGGTCATCGTGGCTGGCCAGCGCGCCGCCATGACGCCGGTGCCGCCGCGATCCAGTTTTGAGCGCGGGCTGTTCCGCGTGCGCAAGGGCGATTCCATAGATGCCGGCGCGGTGGCCGACAGGCTCGCCTCCTGGGGCTATCTCCGCGTGCCGCGCGTAAGCCTGCCCGGCGAGTTTGCCCTGCGCGGCGAGGTGCTTGACGTGTACATGCCAGGCGACGAATCTGCCGTGCGCCTGGTGTTTGAATACGACGTGGTGGAGGAACTGAAACGCTTTGAGCCGGTGTCGCAGGCCTCCGAGCCGGAGCGGCCGGTTTCAGTGTTGCTTCGCCCTGCGCGCGAGTTCGTATGGACGCCGGAACTGGCCCAGGCTGCCGGTGCGGCCTTGCTGGCCTGCCCGGCTCCCTCTGGCGAGGACCGCAGCGTTGCCGTCGCGGAGCTGGTGGAAGCGCTCAGTGAGCTCGGCGAGGCCCGCGGCGAGGAGACACTGTACCCCCTGGCATATGGCCGGCCGTCGAGCCTTTTTGAGTATCTGGGAACTGAAGACAACATTGTGCTGCTGGAACGGGAACGCCTGTCCGGCCAGACCGAGGCCGTCAAGCGGGAATACGCGGGCCTCTACCGCAAAGCCATGCTGGACGGCCCCGCGCCGCCCCCCGAGCTGATCCTCGTGGATTTCGAGACCGTGGCTGCATCGCTCCCAAGGACGCTTGCAACCTGGAGCCTCAAGGATACCGAGTCCGGTGGTCGGCTTGCCTTTGGTTCAGAAGCGCCACGCTCGTTCTTCGGCAACGTCAACTACTTCCGCGATGAACTGGATTCCCTCCTCAAGGCAAAATACGAAGTGCACGTCTTTGCCGAGAATGCCGTGCAGGCGGAGCGCATAGCCTCGCTGATAGCGCGCGAGGAAGTATCCGTGCACGCGGAAGGCCTGTCCGCGGGCTTTACCGTGCCTGCCGCCAAAATAGCCTTCGTCCACGAGGGAGAGATATTCGGCCGGCGCAAGCACGCGCCCAAGTCGCTCAAGAGCGCGCGCTCCAAGGTGATAGACACCTTCGTCGAACTCAACCCCGGCGACTTCGTCGTGCACATCAACTACGGCATAGGCCGCTTCGTCGGCATCGAGCGCGTCAAGGTGATGGGCAATGACCGTGATTACGTCAAGATTGAATACGCCGACGAAGAGAGCGTGTTCGTCCCCATAGAGCAGTCCAATCTGGTCCAGCGCTACATAGGCAACGAGGGCGACGAGCCCCGCATGGACAGGCTGGGCTCCAAGTCCTGGGAAAACCGCAAGAACAAGGTAAAGAAATCCGTCGAGGACCTGGCCGAGCGGCTCATACGCATCTACTCCAGGCGCAAGCTGGCGCGTGGCTTCGCATTCCCGCCGGACGGCGAATGGCAGACCACCTTCGAGGCGGCATTTCCGTACGAAGAGACGCCCGACCAACTGACCTGCATAGACGACGTCAAGCGCGACATGGAGAGCGTGCGCCCGATGGACCGGCTCGTCTGCGGTGACGTTGGTTACGGCAAGACCGAGATTGCCATGCGCGCGGCCTTCAAGGCCGTGATGGGCGGCAAGCAGGTTGCCTTCCTTGCGCCTACGACCATACTGGCGGAGCAGCACTACGAGAACTGCCAGGAACGCTTCCGCTCGTTACCGGTGCGTTTTGGCATGATGTCGCGTTTCGTTGACAAAAAGGACCAGAAGAAGGCGCTCGTCGGCGTGGCTGAAGGCGCGATAGACGTGCTCATCGGAACGCACCGGATTTTACAGAAGGACATCGAGTTCAAGGACCTTGGCCTCCTGATCGTCGACGAGGAGCAGCGTTTCGGCGTCAAGGACAAGGAGCGCCTCAAGGAGATGAAGGCCAACGTTGATTGCCTGACGCTGACCGCCACGCCCATACCCCGCACCCTGCACATGTCCATGCTCAAAATCCGCGACCTGTCCGTGCTGTCCACTCCACCCAACAACCGGCATCCCATCCAGACGGTCGTGGACGAGTTCCAGCCTGACCTGATAGCCAAGGCGATAAGGCGCGAAGTGGAGCGCGATGGCCAGGTGTTCTTCCTGCACAACCGCGTGGCGTCGCTGGACGACACCATGGCCTTCATCCAGCGCCTCGTCCCCGAGGTGATGGTGGAGAAAGCACATGGCCAGATGGATAGCCACGAGCTCGAGGACATCATGCACCGCTTCATCCACCGGGGTTTCCACGTGCTGGTCTCCACGACGATCATAGAGAACGGCATCGACATCCCCAACGTCAATACGATCATAATAGACCGGGCGGACATCTACGGCATCAGCCAGCTGTACCAGCTGCGCGGCCGGGTAGGGCGCTCGGACCGTCTGGCGTATGCCTACCTGTTCTATCCCGATGGCCGCGCGCTGTCTGAACTGGCCATGAAGCGGCTGCAGATCATCTCCGACTTCACGGAACTCGGATCGGGCTTCAAGATAGCGATGAAGGATCTCGAGGTCCGCGGCGCCGGCAACCTGCTGGGGCGCGAGCAGTCGGGAGACATCTATTCGGTCGGCTTCGACCTGTACCTGAAGCTGCTCGACGAAGCCGTAGCTCGGCTGTCCGACGAGGGCTACAAGCCGGAGGAAGAGCCCTACCTGGAGCTCGAGTATTCCGGTTTCATTCCAAACGACTACATAGGCCAGCAGGCCGTCAAGATGGAGATATACAAGAAGATAGCGTCGATTATGTCGCAGGACGACCTGGACGCGCTGTACCGCGAGCTCGAGGACCGGTTCGGCCCCGTACCGGAAGAGGCTTCGAGCCTGCTGGCTCTGGCCGAAATACGCGTACTTTGCAAGAATCTGGGCATAGCCACGCTCAAGGAACGCAAGGGCTTCGTGACGGTGGAATTCTCCAAGGTATCGAAGATTTCGGTGGACAGGCTCCTGCGGCTGATGAAGGAAAGCGGGCAGAAAATCAAGCTGGACCCGCACCGGCCCAACGTGCTCATGATCGCCACCGGCCCCATCGGCCTCAAGGAAAAGAGCGAGTTCATCAGGGAGAAGCTGGCGGCACTGGCGGGGTGATGTTTTCAGCTCCCTCCGGGGAATGGAACTGTCAAAAACCTCGCCGTTCAGGAATGACCCGGTATAGTGGACCGTCACAACATCCGTGGCGCTTGGTTTGAGACCGGTTCCGGTCTTGTGCCCTTCAAACTGGCATCTGAAGTCGCTGCGCCTTCCGCAGGCTTGGACTGGCTGCCGCACGCCATGGACAGGATAGCCGTCTCCAACAATAGAATGATCATCTACATATACTATCCAATGGGTTCAGAATCTGCGGCGATGAGCGCCAACACCGTGTCTTGATGGTGTCATTACAATATTGGAATTACTGTTGGAAAAATAAGTTACTGATAAATAACCATCTTGGGCACGGGAAGGAGTCCCATGACGTTTTCCGGGGACATGAGGGGTTGGTCAAAATGAATTCCAGGTTTGTCAGAATAGTGGTACCAGAGTTTGAAGCCCTTGCTCGGCAGTTGTGTGATTCGGGCGTTGGCAGCGTGGGTGCTGATCTTCATTGCGGGCGGCCCCCAGCCTGAGGTACTGTGGATCACTTCCACTTGTGGAAAACCAGTGGTGATCTGCTCGGCTTGACGAACCATACTAGGTTTAAATTGATGGAAGACGATGTATTTATGAGCTTGAACCTGCCTGACTCTCAAATAATCGCTGACGTACTCCTGCAGCCATGATAATTCTGCTCCGGTTATGGACCCGATTACTTCCATAGGACGGTCTGTTCGCCATTCTACATCAAAAGCCAAATGCACATGGGGATACTCCAGATAGGGTAGAATTTTGTCTATTGCCGTCTTGATGGAGTAGGTGCCAATCTGATGGTCCAGAATGATATGCACCCCATGGTCAGCAGCATACTTGATGTACTCCATGGTTGTACCACTTTTGAGGTATCCGATTTTTCCTTGGGGTTGTGCTGTTCCATAAATAAGATACAGGGCAGGTATCACCATTCTGTCTGGCGCCAGGTCCTGGTACTTTTGGGCCGTAGCCTTTACCCGTTCGACGATTTCTGGAATTGAGTAACGCCCGAGAATGCCCATGTACCGGGAATTGGGGTGCCCATAATAGGCTACTATCAAGTCTTCTTTTTTCACCGGTTGAAGGATACTTGTCTCCGGGAGAATGGCAGTATCCACAACCACAGGGTTGGTAGCTTCCCCGCTTAGAAATCCAAACGGAACCATGAACAACAGTGCAAGTACAAAAAAACGTATTGACATGAAAGCCACCTTTTCTAATCAAGTATCGGGCTGTTCCTGGCTCCGCCTTAAGGAGGACCGTCAATAAAACAGGCTGTCGTTGTCATCGGTGTTGGTATTGATTCCCCCAACCCCTGCAAAGCACCAGTTACCGCCGCAACAGTGCAGAGGGAAAGGTGATGAATCGCCGTGGGGACCGTTACAGTCTTTTCCACATCCAGATATCTGGCTTGCCAGGACCGTTTGCGTCGGGAATTGCGCCAACGATCATGTAGCCGCATTTTTTATAGAATTCAAACGGATGGTGCTTGAGGTTGCGGACATTGGATAGCAGGGAGATGAAATTTTCCTCGTGGAGGGGGCTTGACGAGAGGCTTGTACCACCCGTCTCGTCATCGGTACCCAAGACCAGTCCTATGATGCCGCGAAAGATTGCCCGACGCTCGAGTTCGGCGACAAGGGCACGTCCCTTGCCTCGACCTTGAAGTTCCTTCTTGACGAGCAGGGGATGTAGTTCCCACGTCAATTCGTACATGGGCCTCGCCCCTATCCAGCCGCTGAGTTTGCCATTCTCCACAAGGGCGAGGCAGATGTTGGGTTCCGAGACGCACTCCATGACTTCAATACGTGCACTTTCCAGGGTGGGCCATGCGTCCTTTCCAAGACCGGTAAAAGTATCGGTAAGGAGTTCCGCGGCAGCTTCCATGAGCGATTCGTCCGTTGCCAGGTCAAGGAATTCTGTTGTCTGCATCCAGGGCACCTCCGCTTGTGGATCTGGCCGACGCTGTTGACGCTTGGCAGCCCAGCGTCAGTATATACCGGCTGCAGTCAGTTTGAAGCCGGCAAACCGGCGCCCGGGCCATGAGTCTGCTTTCAGTATTCATTTGGTTTCCTTAGTCCCTTATATTGGTATTGATTGATGGCATGATCGGGCGCATCCGCGATGTGCGGACAGGGCCCGACGGCCTTGTGTACCTGCTCAGCGACGAAAAGAACGGAAGCCTCTACCGGCTTGAACCCGCTGACTGACACCATGCCGCGGCCGTTGCCAGACCTGGATGTTACGCGCAGACTTGCGGGTCAAGTACGCGGGCAAGCCTTCGCGATTTCACTTCTGTGCAACCGGTTTTTCCGCGGCAGCGGCTGTCTTTGCAGTGAAACGCTCGGCAAAATGGTACTGCTCGATGATTGATACCAGCTCGGAAGAATACTGTATCGTCGTCATGATCTTCTGCACGCCGTTCTGCAGCCGCGTGACATTGGAGATGGCGCCGGGCACGGTAAACTGGAAACTCCTGAAGAACAGCTTCATCTGGACAGGATTGCCGATTTCAAGCTGAGGACCGTTCATGGGCACGAGAAAGGCAAGCGTGTCACTGGCCAGGGCGAACAGCGCAACCTTGGCCTGTTCCGCATCCTGGATGAGCAGGCAGTAATTGTTGAATCCCATCACCTTGGCGCTGTCCGCGTTTATCGGGATGAGCTTGCCCTTGAAATCCTCGAACTCTATCTTGAGCCGGTCGAGCAGCATGAAATAATCAAAAAGAATGCTCAGCAAGTCTGGCGGGCAGGGTTTGAACAGCACTTCGAGCAGTCCGACTGATTCCCTGCCCTTCATGGGGCTCACCGATTTAAGGAAGCACCGGGCAAATATTTTCAGGGGATTCGGCGAGTTGCCGGGATGAAAGATGAGGGTCAGGCCAGCCAGTCCATTGACGTAACGCTGGAAAAAGGCCAGTTCTTCCCTGGAAAACGAGGCTATGAGCACCGCTCCGTTGATGGAAAGTCGGTAGGGTACGCAGATGATGCTGTAGGTATCCAGCTTGACCACGGTCTGCCCTGGCTTGAGGCCCATCCGTGCCTGGGCAAAGGCATTGATTGATGCGGTTTCATTCTCGAACTGTGCCCGCAGGTCTATTTGGGTCTGCATACGTGTACCAGTGTAACCGGCTATCGTGAATCGTCAAGCATCCCGGCGGGATTTTGGCCGGGGCGCTGCGCGTTTGGGCGGTTTCCGGTTGCCGCTTCTGGGGCTATGGTCACTTGAACGGTTCGTTGTTTTTTCTGGCTTCCGCTGGAGCGGATGTTCCGGTATTGCGGTATCAGGGGATGCGGCCGCCAGGATAAGGAACACGGCTGGAATCTTTCCGATGGCCGGTGTGGCCTTGTGCCAGGCGGCGGCCTCCATCCGTATGACTCGTTCTACGGAACTCGACAGACCTATGGCTGCGCAGAATATTGTATCGCTTCTGAGGACTTTTGCGGCACTCAAGGCCATGCTGTCGTTGCGGTAGGGAGTTTCAATGAATATCTGGGTGGAGCCTTCGCGAGCCGAGCGGGATTCCAGCTCACGGAGCGCGGATTCCCTGCCGGCAGTGTCGGGCGGCAGATAGCCCCTGAATGCGAACCGCTGTCCGCCAAGCCCCGTGGCCATCAAGCCCACCAGTATGGAGCTTGGCCCAGGCAGCGGAACTGACCGGATGCCGGCTCTCGAGGCGGCTGCCACCAGCGCAGCGCCCGGATCCGCGACACAGGGGCTGCCGGCTTCGGACACGATGGCTGCGTTCCTGCCCGCAAGCAGAGGGGCGAGGAGGCCTGGCAACTCTTCCGCTCTGGTATGCTCGTCCAGGATGCTCAGGGTAGATGCATCGAGGGCCTCTTGCGGCATCATCCTGGAAAGGACACGCCGGGCGCTTCGCTCGTTCTCGACTATGAAGTCCCGTATGCCATTGACGATGGTTACCACCCGTGGAGCCAGTTCGTCTCTGGGGTCGCCATCACCTATGGGCACGGGCACGAGATAGAGTATTCCGCTCATCTGCCTTCCTCCTGGACACTGGCGAGGAACGCTGCTACGTATTGTCCAAAATGTCCGGCGATGAGATCATCAAACCCATTCTCGCAGGCGCGTTCCTTTGCGGCTGCCTGTGCCGCTTCTATATCCTTGACAGAGAGAGGCAAGCGTTTGCCGATGAGCGTCAGTTCCAGTGCGCGATCCCGGACGAGGTGCTTTCCGGCGGCGACGAGCCGCAGTTCAGAAATCGTTTCCTTCTCGAAGCGGGCAGTGGCTGCGAAGGTGGCCGCGTAGCTCTCCCCCCGGTGCACCTGGCCGAGCCGATGCAATGCTGTTGCGTCCCAAGAGGCCGTTGGTATCCGTATCCTGGTCAGCAGGGTCGCTTCAGGAAAGCGTGGGCTGTTGTTTTCATCTATCAACGTATGGATGCCAAGCCAGTGTGCACCGCCCGTATCCCGCAACTCTACCGCGGCGTCCATGCAGGCGAGCGCGGAAAAACAGGTCATGAAGGAATCGCGGGCTGCTACGTTGCCGCCTATCGTCGCGAGGTTCCTGACTGTGGCCGTTCCGATGAGGCTGGCCGCTTCCCGCAGGGGTTCCAGCGTCAGGTTTCTGGGCAAGGCCAGGATTGTGGCCAGCGATACGCATGCGCCCAGTTCCAGGTAGCGGTCAGAGCGGTTAATTGTGGTCAGTTCCGGAATGCCTCCCAGATCGAGCACAGACACCTGTTTCCCGCTATTCCTGTCGTCGCTGCTCGTCTGGATCAGGGTGCCTCCGGCCCATGGAACGGCATCAGGCCGGCGTTTGAGTACGGTCATCGCTTCCACCAGCGATTGGGGAGCCGCTACATCATCAACGTGCACGATCGTACTTCCCGCCCATGGTGGACTCGATGGCGTTGCGGACTGCCCCGATTATGACAGAGGGTGTTGCGCAGCGGCAGTATACGGATGACATCGTTTCACTGATGTCAGCATCCGTCGCCCGCTCGGGTGATTCAAGTAACGAACCGGCGGCCAGGTATACGGCCGCATCGCAGAAACCGCAGAGTTCCGCGCCTGCTTCATTGAAAGCCCTGGAAACGGTTTCGTGGGCTTCGGTACTCCTGAATCCCTCATAGGTAATTACTTCCGAACCCCTTACCTTGAAGGCGGGAACCAGGCATGAGTTGACGAGCTTGCCATTCAGGAACAGGATGCACTTTCCGCAGATGCCGTCAAGACAGTCGCTCATGAGGCTGGACAGCCCGAAACGATCACGCAGGAGATCCGACAACCGCTCCAGGGGTTCGGCCTTGATGCTCACGTCTTCTCCATTGAGGATGAAATCCACGGTCATGGCTGGTCTCCAAGGGGCCTGTCGACGGAGGCGAGAGGAAGGGTGTTCCACGGCGCATCCAGTGCCTGGCTGAGCGCATTGGCGAATGCGGGCGGGATGAGGGCAAAGGCCAGTTCCCCGATGCCTCGCGGATCTGTATCGTCATCAAGGAAATCAACCACTATCTTTGGCGCATCCTTGATGCGTGGAAGGCGGTATCCCCTGAGGTCATCCAGATCCGCGGGCCCTTTCGACAGATCGAGATGCTCTCCGAGACAGAGTCCGAGCGCAGCGGCGGCATCGTGTTTCATCGTTCGGATGACGGCTTCATTTGTCAGTATCCGTCCCGCCTGGACGCCCACCCATATGCCCCGCCCGGTGGGCTGCCCACCTACGGGAACGAGTCCCACTTCTACGACGGCCCCGCCCCAGGACGCATCTTCAAGCGGAGACTCCGGAGCCGCCTTGCTGCTGCGGGCCCGCAGTGCTTTTCTGACGGTGATGGGGAGCGCTTCCCGGAATCTTTTGGAAGCCAGACCGGCGCAGGCTGTCTCTATAAGTTTCGTTACGACGCTGACATTCCTCGAGAGCGTACCCGGCCCGGAGTCTGGAACCGCATCGGTGCCCGGTTCCTGTATGATCACCGCTGAAGGCTGGAGTCCGAGTGATGCAGCAGCCGATTTTTTCCATATCTCAATGGTGGAGCGTGAACCCGGAGTCATGCTCGTCCGTATGCTCAGCGTGGAGTCTTTTGCCAGCGTCACTTCCACCGAGGGGGCTTCAGCTCCAGCCCGACTGAGTGCGGCGGCTGCCATCTGGGGCCCAAAAGCCAACCCGATTCCGTAGCCAGGGGCAGCTGAAGGGTCGGCCCGGCGTTTCCGGATCAGCTCGAACGAAGACCGCTTCCTGGGATAGTCACTGATGGCGAGCAGGCGTGTCGAGAGGGCATCATAGGGGACCGCCCGCTTGAGCGAGGCGCCGAACGTGGTGTCACCTCTGCCAGCCGCATTGGCGGCCCGCCACTCGGACGGGTCCAGTTCAAATGCGGCGGCGCAATCTTCCGCAAGCCGCTCTACGGCAAAATTCATGGGGCCGGTGCCCAGCCCGACGAAGGCACCCATGGGCGGAAGGTCCGTCCGGACGGCCCGGGCCGAAACGCGCACGTTGGGGCATGCATAGCCACCGAAGGCGGACCTGATTGACCTCGATACAAGTTCCTGTGCAAACGGGGCATAGGCTCCCGTGTTTATCATTATCCTTGCATCGATGGCCACGAGTCTTCCGGAATCATTCAGACCGGCCCTGTACGACGCCAGGATGGGCGCACGTTTTGTCGTATACAGGAAATCCTCCGGTCTGGTCAGCAGCAGCAAAGCCGGTCGACCACAGAGCACCGAGGCGAGGGCTGCATGGCACGCGAGTAGTGAAGGGTACCAGAGCTTGCCATCGAGGTGGGAGCCTAGCAAGGTCGGCCTGACCACTACTTCGTCCTTGCTGACACCCAGGGTGGCGGATACGGAATCCCTGACATGGAATGGCCACTGGGTGGAGGAGAAAACGACGAGCTTGTCATAGTCGAAGGCGGCTGCCGAGCCTTGGGGTTCAGAATAGTAATGATCCTGGGGGCCAACGCGGTAGTCGCCTTCAATGACCCGGGTTGCTGATTGCAGTGCTGCCTCGACATTACCCGAATCCAGCCTGTCTTCCGCCACCACGCGGGAACTGTCGCAGGATTCAAAGGAAAAGACGGCAGGCTCCTCGTCCACGCGGACACGGGTCAGCGCTATCGCTTCAGCAACCTTTCGTTTGTCCGGTCCAACGATGAGCGCCACCGGCTCTCCTCGATACGAGACCCGGCCCGATGCAAGTACCGGAACCTTGGCACCTTGAGCATTCAGTATTCTTGTTCCGGGTATGTCATCTGCCGTGATGCTGCGGTAATCGCGCGGCAGGTGCGGCAGGCTGATGGAAACGATGGTGCCGCGGGATACCGGCGACCTGATCGTTCCCACGTACACGGCTTCATCCCGGGGGAAGTCGGAGAGGCGGGTTATTGATGGTAGCCGGCTTTCAGCTCCGCCCTTCATGCGCGGGGGGCTCCGGCAATCTCCAGCACGGCGCTGGCAACTGTATGCGCCGCATCAAGACCCATGCCTTGCCAGATGGGCAGGCTCAGCGTCTGTTCGAAAATGGTGCTGGCCTGCGGGAATGATCCGGGACTCAGGCTGTAGCGCTCTGCGTAGTAGGGCATCGTGTGGAGCGGAATGAAATGAACCGATGCACCGATTCCGCGTTCCGCCAGTTGTTCCACGAACGTATCGCGGTCCACGCCGCCGCGGTCGGTTCTGGTGCGCAAGGAATACAGGTGCCAGGCGTGACCATCACCCCGGGGTGGCAGTTCCAGACTGGCGACTCCTCCAAACGCCTCATCGTAGACAGCGGCTATAGCCTTGCGCTCGTCGAGGAACCCTTGCGCCTTGGTCAGTTGCACCCGGCCGATGGCTGCCAGCAGGTCGGGCAGGTTGTACTTGAAACCCGCCTCGGTGACCGCGTAGCGCCAGGAGGCGCGCTTTGCCGTATACCGGTCCCAGGCCGCCCGGTCAAAACCGTGCATGCGCATCTTTTCGGCCCTGGCCGCGACCCGTGGATCCCTGGTGACAAGCATGCCGCCCTCACCGGTGGTTATGGTCTTGGTAGCGTAAAAGGAGTAGACCCCCACATCTCCGAGCGTGCCCGCGTAGCCGTCCGCCGTCTCCGACGGAAACGAGTGCGCCGCATCTTCAACGAGCGCGCAGCCATAGCGCGTGGCCAGTGCCTTGATCGCGTGCATGTCGCAAGGAAGACCACCGATATGCACGGCGATGATGGCCCTGCAATTTTTCGTGGTAGACAGGATGCTCCCGAGTGCATCCGGGTTCATGTTGTACGATCCCGGTGCCACATCGCAGAACGCCACCTCCGCCCCGAGATGACGCACGACAGCGGCTGTGGAGGTAAAGGTGTACGGGCTCGTCACGACGACGTCACCGGGGCCTATGCCCAGCGCTTCCAGGGCAAGATGCAGCCCGCTCGTGGCCGAGTTTACGGCAAGAGCGTGGGGCACTCCGACGTAGGCCGCGAATTCCTTCTCGAACGCGAGCGCTTCGGAACCGGTCGTAAGCCAGCCGGAGCGCATGACGCGGAGGACGGCTTCCTCCTCCTCCACGCCGATGGACGGCCGCGCGAAGGGCAGGAAATCAGTATTCGGGCTCATCGGGTATCTCCTCTACGGTGGGTACATGGGCACGCAAGGCCGCGCGGAGCATCCTGCGGTTGCGGTAGGCTTCAGGCTGTTTCTGATCGAGATAGCAGGCCGGTTTGAGTGCTTCCAGCGCCGCTTCGAGCCTGAACGGGCTGCCCAGACGCTGCAGCCTGTTTATCCGCGGAAAACCGGTCCGCTCCAGCTTTTCGTCGTCCGCGAAGAGTTTCTCCTCAAGCCGCTCGCCAGGCCGGAGCCCGATGTATTCAATCTTGATGTCTTTGTCGGGAACGAAGCCGGAAAAGCGGATGACCTGCTCGGCCAGGTCGCGTATCAGTATCGGTTCCCCCATGTCCAGCAGGTAGGATTCACCACCGGTGCCTACGCCGCCGGCCTTGAGCACCAGCGAACAGGCTTCCGGTATGGTCATGAAGTATCGGCTGGCGTCAGGGTGGGTAACGGTTACCGGCCCGCCGCGGGCTACCTGCTGCATGAACAAAGGCAGTATCGAGCCCCTGGAGCCCAGCACGTTGCCGAACCGCACTGCCATGTAATGCTCGTCCGGACCTGCCCGGCGCTGGGCAGCCATCACGATGCGTTCTGAAAGGTATTTTGAGGCACCGTAGACGCAGAGCGGCTCCACGGCCTTGTCGGTACTGACCAGCACGAAGCGCTTGACGCCGGATGACAGGCAGGCGTTTACGAGATTCTGCGTGCCAAAAACGTTGTTCTCTATGGCTGCTACCGTGTTGGCCTCCATCATCGGCACGTGCTTGTACGCCGCGGCATGGAACACCACGTCGGCCTTGAGCCGCTTGCAGACATTGGCCATGTAGACCGCGTCCTTCAGTTCGCCGAGTATCGGCACGATGGCCGTGGAAACGCCGACGCCGCCGGCCTGCAATGTGCGCAGTTCCCTGTCTATCTGGTAGATGGAGTTCTCGCCGTGGCCAAAGAGGTACAGCCGTTCCACGCCGGCGGACAGCAGCTGCCTGGCCAGCTCCGAGCCTATGGAGCCGCCGGCGCCGGTAACGATGACGCGCTTGCCGGAGAGCCACGCGATGCTTTTCTTGAGGCCGATCGCGACCGGGCTGCGGCCCAGCAGGTCCTGCGGATCAATCTCGCGAGCCTGAACCAGGTGCGCTTCACCTTCGACGATCTGTGCCACGTCGGGCAGTATCCGTATCCGCGAGAAGCCCGCGTTCTTCAATAGATAATACAGTTCGCGCAGGAGTTCCCGCGATGCGCTCGGAATGGCGATGATGGCCTCGTCGGCCGGAGCGCGCGCGAAGAGCTTTATGACATCGCGGATCGGCCCGAGTGCGGGAACCCCGGCGATGCGTCGTCCCACCTTGGCCTCATCGTCGTCCAGGAAGGCGACGACGGTGCCAAACACCGACTTTTCCTGTATTTCACGCGCTATGGCCCTGCCGGCGAAACCGGCGCCGAGGATGTAGATTCTAGGATTCTCTGGAAGGTTTCCCATCGTCGCTAGCAGGTCCTTTCGCCGATCGATCGAGAATCTCGAAGCCCATGTCGACGAGGAACGAGTTTTCACACATGTCCAGTCGCAGCTTGGCCCTGCGCTTGCGTATGTCAACCTTGACGATCAGGCCTTCGAGTCCCTTGAGCGGACCTTCGAGTACGACGATTCGCTCGTCGACATCGAAGCTTACCTTCGATATATCGGCAACTTTTCCAAACGACATGAAATGGGCTAAAAGCCTTTTGTCCTTTTCCTTGACCGGTTTTGGTTCCGCCGTTGTCGGCAAGGCCCGTACGAAAAACCTGCTCGTGCGGAGAACCCAGCGCTGGTCGTTGTCGAGTTCTCCGGTTTCAGAGCCGATGAAGACGTAGCCGGGGAAAAGTGGCCGTTCTTCTCGCCGCATCTTCCCGGCGCGTCTGACCTGCATAGCCTTTTTGGGAACCAGGGTTTTTGTATTCATTGCTGGATTGCTGGAGATACGATCGGCAAAATCATCTTCTTTGCCTGTCCAGACCTGTACGGCGTAGTACTCCATAGAACCTCAGCCTCCACGATCGCCGTCCGGAGCGACTGATTCGGACGAACATGAAACGTAGCATAAAGCCCCGGACAACGGCAAGGCGAGGCGATTCCCCGAGCTTGCGATATACGGCTTAATCCAGGAGACAGGATCGCCGATAGATAATGAAGAAAAGGATACGAATGATGAAGATTCACGCGATAGCAGCATTTTTCTCGCTCGCGACGGCATTCGTACCCCTTCAGGCCCAGACCATCGAGGTCGCTCTGCTTGAGGCAGCAGGTGATCGGGGAGCAAAGGCGACGCGGGCATCAGAGATAGTCATTTCAGGAGTATTGGATGGCCTTTTTGACGCCGGGTATATCGGCACCAATGTACGCCCTTCCGACGGTACCAGCGCGTCCTTTCTTGCCTATGTTCCGGGAGCGGATTCTGCTGAAGGATTCATCGATTATGTCATTGTGGTTTTTGCGGAATACGGCAACACGGTTCCGGTACCGGTCTGCGGGTACAGGCTCATCCGGGTCAGCGATGGCCTGGAACTGGCGCGTGGCACCATTCCGGCGGTTGATCCCGCATCCAGTTCAAGTGTCGATATAGACAGGGCCTGCGTCAAAGTTGGAAAGGCTATTTCAGCCGCTTGCGGTGGGGTAGTGCGAGGCGTCAGCTCGTCTCGGAGGAAGAATGGTCATGAAAAAGCATAGCATTGCGCTCGCGGCAGGTATGGTTGCGCTCGTCGTCCTTGCGTCGGCTTCCTCGTGGGAGGGCAGTGCGATGATGGGCTCGTACGGTGATTTTCCGGCTTCCGGATACTACGCCGCTTGCAACTCCTTTCCACGGAATACCTCCGTCGAGGTCACCAACCTCGAAAACAGCCGCTCCATCACGGTTATCGTCACGAAGGGGCTTGAGAGCTCCGGAATCTTCATGATGCTTTCTGTGGAGGCGGCCCAGGCCCTCGGTCTGCAATCTGGACGAGTTGCCCGGGTTCGGGCATCGGAACCAAAAAGTGCCATAGAACTGGCTCCGTCCGGCGGTTCGGGCAGCTCCTACGATCCAGACCTCAATCCACGACTACTGGCTGCCCAGGAACTCAAAAGGCTCGGATATGACCTGGAACCGGCGGGAACGGTGGCGCCGGCCCAGAAGCCGGCGGTTCCAAGCCCCCGTGTTGAACCTGCGCCCGCTGCCGTACCAGCCCCTGTTGCTGCAGAGCCTGTCGCCACTCCTCCTGCAACCGTGCCCGTGCCTGAAGCAACCGTGCCGGTGATCCCGGCTCCGGCCGCAGCCGCAGCCGCAGCCACTGCCGCGCCAGCGGTCGACGAGGCGCCTGAATCCCTGGTTGTCGCCAAGCCAAAGCCAGTACGTACCATCGTGCTGCCACAGTTGCCCGATCCACCCGAGGCTGCCGGCAAGCTTGCCGCCGTGCCCGAGGTTCCTGCTACGGTTGCTCCGGCAACCGTGCCTGTTCCCGAGACAAAGCCCGAGGCTCTCACCATATTGCTGCCTGAACCAGATGAAACGCCGCTGCGTGTTGAACCTTCTTTGATACCAAAGCGGTATGAAGCTCCCTCCGTACGACCCGAAGTATCATCCGGTGGACTGCGGGTTCCATCCGCGCCAGACCTTGCGGTTGCCATGCTTGATCCCCTGCCGGTCGAGGATGCCAGGGCTGCAGCCTTCGCCCGCTCGGTACCTGAACTGTATGCAGCTACCGCGACGGCCGAGCTTTCCGACCCGTCTGTTCCAGACTCCGAATCAGCCGCCGCGCTTGCCCGCCAGGCTCCGGCTTATGCGGGTGTCAGTGATGAATATGGTTTGCTTGATCCTTCGCTCCCTGGTTCCGCACGTGCCGATGCCATCGCAAGGCTTGCTCCGGGCAAGGCGCCTGCCGGGGCGATGCCAGAACTGGTCTGGCCCGAGCTTGAAGCGGACGAGATTCCCGAAGTACTGCTCGCATCGCTGAGGGCTCCTGCCCCCGAAATCCCGGCCACAAGCCTCGCGGAAGGAGAAATCATATTGCCTGCCCTCTCCGGGCCTTCCGCGATAGCGCTCGAAACGCCAGCCTACGGTGCGGCTGAGACCCTGGTTGCCCTTGAAGATGCGGAAGTGGAAGCAGTCGAGGTTCCAACCGCGGAAGCACTGGCAGGGCTTTCCCCTTCCACGGCGGACGGTACCTATGACCTTGCTGAAGCTGAAGCCAAGGGGCTGGAAAAGCCGTCTGCAGATGGCGTCGCCGTCGTCACGGCGCCTGGAACTGCCGTCGATGGAGTCGGCCTCGCCGAGGCGGTGGAGCAGAAGCCTGAAACCGCTCCGCTTCTGAGCGGCCCCGCTGAAGAGAGCGCGCCGGAAGTCGCGCTTGATCAACCCAAGGAGTACATCATAGCCATGGAGCCAACCGGACCCAAACCGCCGGTTGCCGCTGCTGCGCCCGTTGTTCCCGCTACGCCGGTTACTCCTGTTGTCACCGTTACGCCTCCGCCCGTCACGACCGTTCCTCCCGTAACTGTTGCGCCTGCCGCGTCTGTAGCGACTGTGTCAGAAGCGCTTGAAAAGGGGCGGTTCTACATCCAGGTGGGAGCCTTTGGCAGCGAGGGGCTGGCAAAGGATTCAGCGGGCAAGCTCAAGACCGGGTATGCCATACTCATCCAGAAGGCCAGCGCAAAAGGCAAGGACACCTGGCGCGTATTCGTCGGCCCCTTGTCTCGCGACGAAAGCGGCGTGGCTTTGGTTCGAGTGCGAGCCATGGGCTACAAGGATGCCTTCGTGAAGAGCGGCAGCTAGAGTAAAAACGTTACCTGGCTGGCATCCGTCGTCGGCCAGGTTTATATACCATCGCGGACTGGGCGACTGCGCCCGCTCCCAGAAGCGCGCTCAGGCCGAGAAATACCACCGGCATCGAGGCTGCCTGGTAGAGGAGTCCACCGCTGACTGATCCGACGACCTGGCCAAAGGTCAGCAGAGCTTCGTGGATGCTTGCCCGCTTGTCGCGGTCCGGAGCTCCGCTCGTCGCGTAGAAAAGTGAATTGTTATATATCGCAGACTGGAAGAATCCGACGATGGCAAAGCAGAGCGCGAACCCGGCGGCGTTGCGTTGCATCACCAGAAGGACCAGCGCGATGGCTGTCAGAGCCGACAGCGCGGGCAAAGCCGCGCGCTTGAACTGCAGGAAGGTTACCTTGCCCAGCAGAAAGAATCCCGTGGCTGTCGCGGCGGCACGTATCGTCAGTATCAGTCCAATCGATGATTCGCTCAGCTCAAGTTCATCCCGCGCAAACACGGGAAAGACGTTGAACACCACGCCCATGACCGCATAGATCAGAAAGGCTCCGAGCCAGGCCGGGTAGCGCAGTGGCGTGGAGCGGTCCACGACGGCCTCCTGTGTATCCGTTTTGCACTCCACGCAGGTGTCATCCGCCACGAATAACTTTGAGCACAACACGAATACCGCATTCAGCGCATACAGCGCGACCGCGACCACGATGGGCAGCAGCTTCCCGCGTTCCGAGAGCACTCCCGCGAGGTACGAACTGAACAGGCCGCCGAAGCTCCAAGAAAAGCTGAAGAGGCTGGTGGCCTTGTTAAGGCTGTCGCCTTCTACATCCTTTGAAAGCCAACCCATCATGGGCGGCCAGAAGAAGGCCATGATGAAACCGTACGCCGTGTATGCCGCAAAGGCCTGCCAGAGTCCCGGGCGTAGCAGGAACAGGCTGAAGAGCGTCGTGCTGCCCAGCAGCATGACCAGCATCGAGGTCCGTGGCTTCAGGCTGTTGGCTACCCGGCGCAAGACGATGCAACCCAGGAAATACGACAGTGACCACAAGGCGCCGAGCGAGCCGACGAGCGCCGGGCTGGCTCCGTACAGGTCCTTGATGACGAACAGTATGCCCAGTGACATGGTGCCTATCGCCAGGCTATTGATGAAGGCTGCCGGCAGTATCACTGCCATCTTGCCGTATCGACGCGTTCCGTTGTGCATATACTCCCGCTCTCAACCGTGTCCGGCGTAGAGGAGCAAACGTATATCGCCCTGCCGGCCGCGGTCAAGCAGACGGGCCTGTTTGGCCATCGTTGACCCGGAGCTGAGCGCCTGTTTACAATGGAAACCGGAATCTGGAGGTACTGTATATGGAAAAAACCGATGCCAAACGTGACAGGATAGCGGAACTCGAACGGCTCATCGTCAGGCACCAGGACCTGTACTACAACTCCAGGCCAGAGCTGTCCGATGCCGAATTCGATGCCCTGTGGGACGAACTGACCGCCCTCTCTCCGGGCAGCTCCGTGCTGGCGAGCGTCGGATCCGATGCCACCGATGGCTTTGCCAAGGCAAGGCATGTGCTGCCCATGGGCAGCCAGGCCAAGGCTGCCGATCCTGAGGAATTCCTCGCCTGGTGCGCCAAGGTCAAGCTGCCTGAATATATCGTTGAACACAAACTCGACGGCGCGAGCCTTGAACTGCAGTACGAGCAGGGGTACCTGGTCAGGGCCGTCACCAGGGGAGACGGAGTCATGGGCGACGACATCACCCAGAATGCGCGCAAGATGGCCGGCGTGCCCGCAACCGTCCCCGCAGCCTGGAGCGGTGCCGTACGTGGCGAGGTGGTCATGTCCCGGGCCACGCACCGCGACTGGTTCTCCGACAAGGCCAACTGCCGCAACGCTGCCAACGGCCTCATGAAACGCAAGGACGGCGTGGGTGTCGAACGGCTCGACGTGATTTGCTACGATGCAGCTCCCGGCGGACTGTACGACTCTGGTTCCGGGTCGCTGTTCGCCCTGTCTCCCGAGCCGCCGTTCGACGACGAGCTGGCCAAACTCGCCTGGCTTCGCGCGGCCGGTTTTGCGGTAACGGAAGCCGAGCGGTTCAGCGAGCCGTTCGAGGTAGTGGATTACCGGGCGCGCGTGATGGATGGCCGCGCGGCGCTGGCGTATGACATCGACGGGCTCGTGGTAAAGGCGCGTATTGTCGATATCGACGACATGAAGCGGGACCGCCCCGAGCGCCAGATTGCCTTCAAGTTTCCCCTTGAAGAAGCGACGACGACACTGGTATCAATCGAATGGAGCGAATCGGGAGCCACCTACACGCCTGTAGCCATCATCGAGCCGGTCAGGCTTGCCGGAACTACAGTGAAACGGGCCAGCCTGGCCAACACCAACACGCTACGGGGCATGGGGCTCATGCTCGGTTCTCGCGTCATCGTAGTCAAGCGTGGAGAGATTATCCCCAAGATCGAGGGCCTCGTGGAGAATCCGCCCGACAGCCGCCCCATCGACATTCCTGCCACCTGCACCTGCGGGGCGGCCCTGGTCGACGACGGTACCCGCCTGTACTGCCCCAGTGCCGCTTGCCCCAAAAAGGCCCTGCACCGGCTCGAGAAATGGCTGGCCACGCTCGACGTCATGGAATTCGGCACCACGATCCTCCGCAGGCTCTTTGACTCGGGCAGGGTTCGCACCGTCGCCGACCTGTACAGCCTCGGGGCGGAAGAACTGGCGGGTTACGAGCGCATGGGGGAGGCGAGTGCCGCCAAGATCGTGCAGAACCTGCGCGCCCGCGCCGAACCGAGCCTGGCTGAATTCGTCGCCGGTTTCGACATTGAGGGCATAGGCCTCCTCACCGTGGAAAAAGCGGCCGCCCGCGGCTTTGACACCCTCCAGAAACTGCGCGCGGCAACACCCTCAGAACTGGCGGCCATAGACGGCTTTGGCGATATCATGGCCGCCACGCTCTCTCAGGGCTTGCAGTTGCTCGGGCCCGAGATGGATGCCGTACTTCAAGCTGGCATCGTACGCATCAGACCGCCGGATGCGGGCGGTGGCCCCCTTGCAGGGCTGTCGTTCTGTTTTACCGGCGAGCTGAACACGATGAAGCGCTCCCGCGCCCAGGCCCTCGTCAAGTCGCTCGGCGGCGCGGTGAGGAACTCGGTGGCACAGGGCCTGTCCTACCTGGTCACCAACGATCCCGCCTCGGGTACCGGAAAAAGCAAGAAGGCCGCCTCGCTCGGAGTCGCCGTCATCGACGAGGAAGCGTTTCTCGCGCTGATGGCGGGCGCGGACACGAAAGCGCTTTCCGGGGAGCTTCCTCTGTGAGCGCCTCTGGATCATCAATCCTCCTCACTCGTTGAAACGACTCAGTCAATTGGTCACACTGGCCCCCTTGACCAGAGCCCCGATCCGGAAGCGGCCGACCAACCTACAGGAGTACGCCGTGAAAGCCGTTCGAGAAGCCTGGAAAGCCGCGGTGACAGCCGCCGTCGCCGACGTGTTACGAGAGAAAGGCGCGGACGCCGCCCTTGCCACCGCCGTTGCCGCCGAGAGTCCCCCCGATGCGACGATGGGCGATGTGGGCTTCCCGATGTTCCCGTTTTCAAAGGCGCTCCGCATGGGGCCGCCGCAGATAGCTTCCGCGGTAGCCACGCGCCTTTCCGCAATGACCACCCCCGCCGGCAGCGCCAAGGCCGTGGGGCCATACCTGAACGTGTTCCTGGACAGGGCCGCAATTGCCGGCTCAGCGCTTGCAGCCAGGACCGCGGGGCAGGCATACGGCCGCTCGTCGTCGCTCGCGGGTACCAGAATCATGGTGGAGTTCTCCAGCCCCAACACCAACAAGCCGCTCCATCTGGGCCACCTGCGCAACGACGCGCTCGGCGAAGCCAGCTCCCGCATCCTGCGGGCCAACGGTGCCGAGGTGCTCAAGATAAACCTCGTAAACGACCGGGGCGTGCACATCTGCAAGTCCATGCTGTCGTACATGGTCTATGGCGGCGGTCGCAATCCCGAGGATGAAGGCAAGAAGAGCGACCACTTCGTGGGCGATTACTTCGTCAAGTTCAACGAACTCAAGGCCGCCGACCCGCAGGCTGAGGAGAAGGCCCAGGAGCTTCTCGTAAAATGGGAAGCCGGAGACCCGGAGACCATAGCGCTCTGGAAGAAGATGAACGAGTGGGCGGTGGGCGGCATACGCAGGACCTACGAACGCACAGGCATAACCTTTGACAAATACTATTACGAAAGCCAGATATACCTGACGGGCAAGGAAGAGGTCCAGAAGGGCCTGGCCTCGGGCGCGTTCTTCAGGGCCGAGGACGGATCGGTCCGCATAGACCTGTCTCCCATCGGCCTTGAAGAAAAGGTACTGCTCCGCAAGGACGGCACTTCGATCTATATGACCCAGGACATCGGCCTGGCAATACACCGGCACGAAGACTGGCCGTTCGACCGGCTTGTCTATGTGGTGGCCAACGAGCAGCAATATCACTTCAAGGTGCTGTTCCATATCCTCGAGCGGCTCGGCAACGCATGGGCCAAGAATCTCTACCATTTGTCCTACGGACTAGTGAATCTGCCGGAAGGCCGCATGAAAACCCGCGAAGGCACCGTCGTCGACGCTGACGCGCTTCTGGATTCGCTGCGAGAGCTTGCCCTGGAGGAAATCCAGGCCAAGGGCCGCGAGGACGCCGTGGAAGACCCCGCGGGAACGGCCGAGAAGATAGCGCTCGGAGCGGTACACTACTATCTGGCCCAGGCTACTCCCTCAAAGGACATGATATTCAACCCCAAGGAATCGCTGTCGTTCAACGGCAATACCGGCCCGTATATCCAGTACATGGGCGCACGCATTTCCAGCCTGCTCCGCAAGCGGGACAAGGGGGAGGGCATATCGGCAACGGGCTCCATCAGGCCTGAACTCCTCAAGGCTGAATCTGAATGGGAACTGGTTCGCCTCGTTTCCACGTATCCGGAGGCTGTGGAGCAGGCCGGCGCGGAATACAACCCGGCCCTCGTGGCGGCTCACCTGTACGCCGTAGCCAGTGCCTTCTCAAAGTTCTACCATGACGAACCCATCCTGAACTGCGACAATGCCGACCTGGCGGCTACTCGCCTCGCTTTGTCCGAGGCCGTACTCGTCGTGCTCAAGAATGGCCTGGAGCTCCTCTGCATACCCTTCCTGGAGGCCATGTAGGCTTCGGTTGACATGGGCGCCGTCTGCATAGTATAAAATCGCGCCGGTACGCCATTTTTTCGTACCGCAAAAGGCCGTCCGCAAAGGCCATGATCACTGTACGCGTCGGCCGGTCCGGACTTCCTTGTCCAGTCGGCCTCGGCATACGAAACATAAGAGGTTGACAGGATGTACGCAGTCGTAGAAGTGCAAGGCAAGCAATACCGCGCCGAGAAAGGTGCCGTAATCCGCGTGGATCGCATGGACGGCGATGCCGGAACACCGGTCGCCATCGATTCGGTTCTCCTTATTTCAGGTGAGACCATCAAGATCGGCGCTCCGTACGTTAAAGGCGCGCAGGTCAAGGCGACGATCAAGTCCCAGGAAAAGGGAGACAAGGTCATCGTCTTCAAGTACAAGTCCAAGAAGGACTACCGCAGGACCCAGGGCCACAGGCAGCGCTATACGCTCCTTACGGTCGAGGACATCATTGGGGCCTGACCGGGTACGGGTCCGGCTTTGCTTCCATCCTGATGGCGTGATACAAAGCGCCCTCGCTGAAGGCCATGCCGGAACCACTCCGGGCGGATCCAACGTGGCGTGCGCGGCGGTTACCGTCCTCTTGAGGACGGCATACCAGACCGTAGCCGGTTACGATGGGGTAACGGTCTCCGGCCGTGCTCCCGCTCCGGGTTCCCTGAGTTTCGAGGTCGGGCGGTATACGCCTGACACCGTCGACCGCCTCAAGGGCGTAGGCGATTTCCTGGTGGCCGGTTTGTCGGGCGTACAGCGCGATTATCCCGACCTCATAGATTTGAACATAGAAAGCTAATGGAGGAACTTATATGCCACACAAGGGTGTAAACGGCCGCGATTCCAACCCCCAGCATCTCGGCGTCAAGGCTTACGGCAACCAGACCGTCAGGGCAGGCTCCATCATCGTCCGCCAGCGCGGCACGAGGATCCATCCCGGTGAGAACGTTGGCATCGGCAAGGACGACACGCTCTTCGCGCTCGCCGCTGGCCGTGTCACGTTCAGCGAATACCGCGGACGCAAGTACGCCGGTATCGAACTCATACAAGCGTAATTTTTCGCCGCTTCTCTGCGGCGAGCCTCATGAAGCGCGGTTTTCAGCCGCGAACCTAGCCGTCGCGTCCGGCCCGTGCCGAGCGACGGTATTTTTGTCTATACGGAAGAACAGGGTGGCTCGATGATCAATTTCGCCGACGAAACGACGATTACCGTATCCTCCGGAAACGGCGGCAACGGCTGCATCGCGTTCAGGCGCGAAGCGCATGTGCCTCTCGGAGGGCCTTCCGGCGGTGACGGCGGGCGCGGCGGAGACGTCGTGTTTGAAGTGCGCCGCAACCTGCGCACGCTCGCGCACATCCGGTACGCAAAGAACTACAAGGCCAAGACCGGCCAGGACGGCATGGGCAGCAACAAGCACGGTGCCGATGGTGATGACATCGTCCTTGCCGTGCCGCCCGGAACCGTCATCAAGAATGCAGAGACCGGCGAAGTGCTCAAGGACTTCGGCAAGGGTGCGGAAGGGCGCTGGGTCTTCCTCCGCGGCGGAAACGGTGGCTGGGGCAACGTGCACTTCAAATCGAGCGTAAATCAGGCGCCGAGGATGATGCACCCGGGCAAGCCCGGCGAAACGGTGGCCCTGCGCATAGAGTTGCAGTTGATGGCAGACATCGGTTTCGTCGGTTTTCCCAATGCCGGTAAATCCAGCCTTCTTGACCGTTTCACCAACGCGCGCCCCAAGATAGCTCCGTATCCGTTTACCACGAAGATACCAAACCTAGGCATCCTCTCCATAGCCGACCGCGACATCATACTCGCCGACATTCCGGGCATCATAGAAGGCGCGCACGAAGGTGCCGGCCTCGGCATACGCTTTCTCAAGCATATTTCCAGGACAGCAGCGCTTGCGTTCCTCATAGACCTTTCCGATGACAAATTCCTTGACTCGTTCCGCATACTGCTCGGCGAGCTCGAGGGATTTTCCGAAGAACTGGTTGCCAAGCCGCGCATCGTAATCGGCACAAAGCTGGACTTGCCCGAGACGACGGGACGCCTCGAGGAACTGACGGCGTCACTGCCTGGAGAACGCGTGGTGGGCCTCTCCACCTTCTCCGGAGAGGGGCTTGAACCGTTGTCGCGTGAATTCCTTGCCTTTGTGCTGGCAGCAGAGAAGCCTGGTGAGCGCGACCCCTGGACCGGCGCGGCATTATGAGACTGCTCGTGCTGGGTGGATCCTTCAATCCAGTCCATCTCGGCCATCTCATGCTCGCTGAAGAAGTAGCTGCGGAATTTTCATATGACAGGATCCTGCTGGTACCCTCGCTCCAGCCTCCGCACAAGACCCTGGCCGATGATCCTGGCCCAGGGCACAGGTTGGGTATGGTGCAAGCCGCAGTTGAGGGCAATTCCGCATATATCATCGACTCCTGCGAGTTGGAACGTAAAGGGTTGTCATATACCTTCGAGACGCTCGATCACGTGGTGTCCACCTATATGATCGATGGAAAACCAGGGCTGGTGATAGGCGATGACCTTGCCGCGGGGTTTTCTTCCTGGCGCAATCCGGAGGGTATCTGCAATCTGGCCGATCTTGTCCTGGCCAGGCGGTGTGGAGAGCCATCGACCTTGCAAGCCAGATTCAGACACCGTACCGCGCACAACATGCTGTTTCCGGTATCATCCACCGATATCAGGTCTCGAATCGCGGCTGCGCGACCCTGGCGATGGCTTGTCCCCTCTCAGGTAGCACAGTATATAGAAGATCATCAGCTATACCGAGTAGCCCGAGCGTAAAGAGCGTACACCAATGGCCCGATCCGTCATCGACAAGAGTCTGGTTTTCCTCATATCCATCGTGCTGATGATAGTCATTGCGGTTATCGTCATGGTTGCATCATTGCGCACCGACCCCGTGGAGGATGCCGTCAAGGAAGAGCGCATCATCAATGTCGCGATAATCCTTGAGCGCAACGGCAAGCCCGCGGCGACAGAAATCCTCATGTACTATCCAGGCAATGCCAGGGCGGCCCTGCTCGATGTGCCTGCCGAGACTGGCCTCATCATAAAATCGCTGAACCGCGTCGACAGCATCGATGTGCTCTACGAGCGGGGTTCACCCGATGCGTACCTTGAAGAAATCCAGCAGCTAACTCAATCCACCATCGACTGGTACCTGATACTGGACGAAACGTCGCTGTCATCGCTCGTCGACCTTCTTGACGGGCTGTCCCTGTTCCTGCCCAACCGCGTCGCAACGATGGTAGATGAAGCGCCCATCGTCCTCCCCTCCGGATTCACGGTGCTGGATGGTCGCAAGACGCTCATGTATGCGGGTTACCGTGATCCTGATGTGCCGGACACGGAATTGGTTGCAAAGCGCCAATCGCTGTATCAGGCAATGCTCAGACGGATTGGCGAGCGTTCCAGCTTCATCATGCGTGATGATGTGTACCCGGCCATCCAGAAGCTTTTTGCAACAAACCTGAAGCCGGAATCCCTCAAGCACCTGCTCCACGAGTTGGGGCGGCTGGAATCTGACCGGGTAGTGCTTCAGCGGCTGACTGGTGCCTACCGTGCGGTCGAGGGCAAACAACTGCTGTTCCCTCACTACGATGGCGAATTGGTAAAGGATATCGTCAAGCAGTCTCTGAATGCACTGCTCAATGCTGATTCCACGGCCATTGCGGATAAGGTCTTCACCATAGAAATACTCAACGGCACACCTGTCAGGGGAATGGCCCAGAAAACCGCCGAGATATTTCAGAGTTTTGGTTACGAGGTCATTTCTGTCGGAAATGCGGCTTCAAATGATATAGAAAAAACAAGCGTCGTGGATCGTTACGGTGACAAGGGGGCGGCCACCACCGTCGCAAATGTGATACGTTGCAAGATAGTTATGGACGAGGCGATACCGAGCGTCAGCCCCGCAGACTTCGTCATCATACTCGGTAAGGATTTCAATGGGAGGAACTGTGTCGATTGATGTACGAGAAGCCGTTTTTGGCTGCGCCGGCTATCTTGCCGAGCATAACGGGGGCGACACGATCGTCCTTGACCTGACGAAGCTGTCTACCTGGACCGACTTCTTCATCGTGACGAGCGCCACGAGTTCGGTGCACCTGAAGGGCCTCGCAAGGCATGCCGAGGATTTCCTCGGTCCGCTTGGTTTTTCACCGCTCAGGCGGCCCAGGCTGGCGGATGACGAGCAATGGTGCCTGCTGGATTTTGGCGATTTTGTGGTGCATATCATGGCCGCTGAAGCCAGAACGTTTTATGAACTCGACAAGTTATGGTTCGAGGCTGAGTTGACGCATATTCGGGCGCGGGAAGCGCCCGCTGCTACTCCGGAAGCAGCTTCCTGAATAAAAAGACCGCGCTTCCTGCCAAGGAAGCGCGGTCATGTTACGAGTATGCATGCTTACTCGTCAAAGTCGTTGTAGTCAATGTCGTCCTCGTAGTCATATTCCTCGGATTCTTCATCCTCTTCGCCGAAATCATCGTCAAAGTCGTCCTCTTCGTCGTCGTCAAAGTCGTCTTCTTCGTCGTCGAAGTCGTCTTCTTCCTCTAAAAGGTCGTCAAAGTCGTCTTCTTCCTCGAAGTCGTCCTCTTTGTCCTCTTCATAATCGTCGAACCGGACGAAAGGAGCCTCGGGACTCTGGGTGTAATCGCCGACGCTCATGAGCGCAAGCTCCAACGCGTTTCCCGGCATCATCGTTTCCCGTACAGGATCCATTTCAATCCTCCCTCTGTAGTCTCTCACTGTAGGGTGAAATCTAAAAGAGACCCAAGCAGTCTGTCAACTATAATCGCTATGGTATCGTACGTTTTTCGCCTGCCTTGGCACTGCTGCCGGAGCATTGGTATAGTCGGATCATGTTTGATAAAATAATGGTACCGGCACCGGCAAAAATCAACCTTCATCTTGCCGTTGGTGGCAAGCGGGACGATGGATTCCATGCCATCGCAAGCATCTTTCAGGCAGTTTCACTGCATGACACCGTTACGGTGGAGTTTCGGCCTGCGGGTGGGTTGGAGCTGGACGCGGACTGCAACTGCCCCGCCATGCAGAATACGGCCTGGAAGGCAGCATCTGCCTATCTTGCAGCAGCTTCCAGGGCAGGAGTCAAACCTCTTCCAGGCATACATATCGCGATAGACAAGCGAATACCGATGGGGGCTGGCCTCGGCGGAGGTTCCAGCAATGCAGCTGCAACCTTGGTGGCGCTGTCACGGCTGTTTCAGGGTGTTGTTGACAGGCAGACCGTGCTCGGAATCGCCGCGGCCACGGGCTCGGACGTGCCGTTTTTCATGGACTCTGCCTGCTCTGCCGTTACGGGCCGTGGTGAATTCCTGCAGCCACTGCTGTCACGTACCGATTACGCGCTTGTCATAGTAGATCCCG
>CAXZAJ010000006.1:0-31670 GCA_964293355.1 uncultured bacterium | reverse complement strand
GGTGCTGATCCGAAACGGAGTCAGCGAAGCCGCCATGGAGGAACTCATCCGCCGCGGCGCCGGTGAAGTGTACTCAATACAGGATCCGCGACTCCACAACTTCGTGTGCGAATCGTATGTAAATGTATTATCACACCTCATCAAGACCTGGAAGCCCAGCATCGTCCTGGCCGCGGCGACGTCATCGGGACGGACCTTGATGCCCTACCTCGCCATCAAGGTCAACGCCGGCCTCACTGCCGACTGCACAGAACTGGACATCGAGGAAGGCACGGGCAACCTGCTGCAGACGAGGCCGGCCATAGGCGGAAACATCATGGCCACCATCAAGACGCCGGACCACCGGCCGCAGATGGCCACGGTGCGCCCCAAGTCCAGCCGCCCCCTGGCAGCGGACAAGAGCCGCTCCGGCAAGATCATCGCAGTTCCGGTGACCGACGACATGATCGACGGACGCGTACAGGTGCTCGGATACCGCAAGGACGCCACCGGGTTCGTCAACGTCGAGGAAGCGGACATCGTGATTGCCGGAGGCAAGGGCCTCAAGAAGGGCGACAACTTTGCCATGATCAAGACCCTCGCCGACAGTTTCGGCGGCGTGGTCGGAGCCAGCCGCGAGGCTGTGGACAGGGGCTGGATAGGCTACCCCCACCAGATAGGCCTCTCGGGCAAGACCATTTCGCCCAAGCTGTACATAGGCATCGGCATCTCCGGCTCCATCCAGCACCTGGCCGGCATCAAGACCAGCGAGATCATCGTATCGGTCAACCCGGACCCCGAGGCCAGCCTGCACAAGGTGGCTGACTTTGGCATCGTGGGCGACGCGTTCCAGGTGGTGCCGGAGATCCAGCGACGCATGGACAAGCGCACCGGAGGTTCAAAATGAGCGCCACAAACACAACTGCCTCTAAAGCGACCACATACAACGTCGTCACCAAGGCCATCGTTGACGAGCTGCGCGACATCGTCGGCTCCAGGGGCGTCCTCGTAGATCTGGAAAAAATCGAAGCGTACTCCCACGACGAGACCGACGCCAAGGAATACGGCCACATGCCCGAGGTGGTGGTCCTGCCCGCCAACACCGAACAGGTCGCGGGCGTCGTCAAGCTGGCCAACCGGGAGCACATCCCCGTGACGCCCCGCGGCGCCGGCTCGGGTCTCTCCGGCGGAGCCATTCCTCTGTTCGGCGGCATCCTCATCTCCCTCGAGAAGATGAACAGGTTGCTTGAACTGGATGTGGACAACATGGTCGCCGTTGTGGAAGCCGGCATGGTGACCAACGAGCTGGCGATGGCCGTGCAGGAGCGCGGGCTGTTCTTCGCCGGCTACCCCATGAGCCTCCAGACCTGCGCCATAGGCGGCAACATCGCCGAGAACGCCGGCGGCGGCAAGGCCGTCAAGTACGGCGTCACCGGCCGCTACATCCAGGGCATCGAACTGGTAACGCCCACGGGCGACATCGTCCAGCTGGGCGGCAAGCTGTCCAAGGACGTCTCAGGGTACGACCTCAAGTCGCTCGTCGTCGGCTCGGAAGGAACCCTGGGCATAGCGACCAAGGCCATAATCAAGCTCATAGGCTACCCCACCGCCAAGGCCGACCTGCTCGTGCTCTTCAAGACGCCGCGCGAGGCCATCGACGTGGTACCCGTCATCCTGTCCAAGGGTCTGACCCCGACGAGCATCGAGTTCATGGACCAGCTGTCTATCATCACCAGCTGCAAGTACCTCAACGAGAGCCTGCCCTACGAGAAGGCTGGCGCCATGTTGCTCATCGAACTGGACGGCACCAACGCCGAGCAGATAGAGATGGACCTGATAGCCGCCGGAAAGCTCTGCGAAGAGCACGGAGCCATCGAGGTCTATGTAGCTGAAGACCGCAACAACATCGAGCGTATATGGAACGTGCGCCGCAACATCGCGGAGGCGTTCAAGGTGTACAGCCCGGTGCAGAGCCTCGAGGACATCGTCGTGCCAATCTCGAGAATACCCGAGATCATCCCCGAGCTGGACAAGCTGAGCGCCAAGTACCATGTGCAGATTCCCTGCTACGGCCACGCCGGCGACGGCAACCTCCACGCTACCATGGTCAAGGACCCGGAGATGAGCATGGAAGACTGGAAGGTCAATGAGGTCGCATGCCTCCGCGAACTGTACAGGATCACTGGCGAGCTGGGCGGCAAGATCTCCGGCGAGCACGGCATAGGCCTCAAGCGCAAGTCGTTCCTCAAGGATATCATCGACCCGGTGGAGCTCAAGCTGATGCAGGCCATCAAAATGGCCTGGGACCCCAACAACATCATGAACCCCGGCAAGATATTCGACCTCAACTAGAACCTGTATTCCGGGCCGTTCCGCCATAGCCTCCGGCGGAGCGGCCCCTTTTTCAAAATCACCCCATCACCATGACAAGGAGCGGACATGCCTGACATCGTATTGAAGTATGCAAGCGAGGGCCTGAAAATCAGCCTGCCTGACACCCCGAACTTCGCCGGCGTACTGGAGCCAAAAGCCCGCCCCGTCATCGCGGATCCGGCGGCTGCAATCCTTGCAAGCCTGCGGAATCCCATCGAGTCAAAGCCGCTGTGCGACCTGGCAAGGGGGCGCAAGAATGCCGTCATCGTGATCAGCGATTCGACCAGACCGGTCCCCAACACACTCATACTTCCGCTCATCATGGAAGAACTCGCGGCTGCAGGCATGAAGCGAGAGGCAATCACCATCCTGATAGCCACCGGCATCCACCGTCCCAACGAGGGAGACGAGCTGGTGAAGCTGGTAGGCGCGGACATCGTCGCAAACTACCGCATCGTCAACCATTTTTCCAAGGATGACGCCGCGATGAGCTTTGCCGGCACCATCATGGGCGACACGCCAGTCTACGTGAACAAGCTGTACGCGGAAGCCGATCTCAAGATACTCACCGGGTTCATAGAACCGCATATGTGGGCCGGCTTTTCCGGTGGCCGCAAATCACTCCTGCCCGGAATTTCAAGCATCAAGACCGTCCAGTTCATGCATGGGCCCGAGATGATAGCCCATCCAGACGTCGTGTACGGCAAGCTTGCGGGCAACCCCTTCCACGAAGCGGGGCTGTCGATCATGGAAAAAGTGGGGGCTGATTTCCTGGTCAACGTAACGCTGAACACGGAAAAGAAGGTAACAGGCGTCTATTCGGGAGACCCGGTCAAGGCGCACCTCCGTGGAGCCGGAGAACTCGAACCCTTCTGCACCACCTACCTCGACGAGCCGCTGGATTTCGTCGTCACCACCAACGCAGGCGCTCCGCTCGACGTCAACCTGTACCAGACCTCCAAGGGCATAGCCGGCGTCGCACCGGTACTCAGGGATGGCGGAGACATAGTCGTCGCGTCCAGGTGCCCGGAAGGACTAGGCAGCAAGGAATTCATCGATTCGATGGACGAGTTCACCACGCCTGCGGAATGGATACGCCGCGCGCTTGCCCACGAGTTCTTTTATCCCGACCAGTGGTGCGCCCAGGAAATATACAAGTGGATGGACAAGCATCCCATCCATCTCTATTCCGAAGGCGTGCCCGACGAACAGCAGAAGAAATACGGGTTCGTACCCACCCACGACATCGGGCATACCGTAGCCGATCTTCTGAAGAAGCATGGACCAGAAGCCCGCTGGGCAGTTGTACCCGATGGTCCGTATGTCATTCTGCGCCTTCGTTCCTGAAAGGCATTGACCTAAGAAGCCCGCGCCTCTATTGTTGGCTGAATGGAAAGCCTCAGCCGGACGGCACTACGGACAAAGACAAAACTCATGGACACAGCGCTGGCGCTCTTCAACCAGCGCGGGTTCGATGCGGTGACGATAGACGAGATTACCCAGACGGCCGGTGTCGCCAAGGGCACCTTCTACACCTATTTTGCCACCAAGAGCGACATCGTCGTCGATTCGTTCTGGGCCATAGACGCCTACTATGAGAGCTACGCCACAAAGAACCTGCAGCGCTACAAGACGGCAGGCGAAAAACTGATAGCCTTTACCCGCGCCCAGATGAAGTACGTCAGGGACGTGGTCGGCAATCCCAGCCTCAAGATCCTGTACGCAAACCAGGCGGTGCAGCCAGGCTCCAGCAAGATGATAACGAACCGGGAACGGCGCTGGCACGCGATAGTCAGGGACATCATCCTGGGCGGCCAGGCTTCGGGAGAGTTACGCTCCGACCTGGATGCGGACCGCCTGGCTGTGCTGGTCAACCGTTCTGCCAGGGGCGTGTTCCTGGACTGGTGCGTGCAGGACGCAGCCTTTGACCTCGTCAAGGAAGGCGTTTCGGTGATGCAGGACTTCGTCATGGCAGCCCTGCAGAACCAGCCCCGAAAAAGCGGCGTGCAGGACTGAATCCGCTTCCATGCGGTGTACAGCGTGGTACAATAACCCATGCACAAACTCACCATACCCTGCTGCAGTCCGCGTTTTATACAAGAATTTGCCGTTGAAGCCGCGGCTGTCATAGGCTTCAACGCACTCTCTCTGGAATTCCCTGTGCTCGCTGTCCAGGCCGACTCCGCTCCTGTGGCACCTGATGCGTCTGGAATTGTCAGCCTCGGTTCAGACGCAATGCTTACCGCCTCGTACACTATTGAAGAGCATGCCGGCAACATCGCAATACGGCTGAGAGATGAGAACGGCAGTGCGGATGCGCTCGCTGCCTTCTGCGCCAGGCTGGGCCGGCATCTGGACGGCAGCCCCGCGGCACCCCTCCCCATCGACACCACGACATCAAAAGAAGCTCCAGGCATCATGGATGGTGGCTATGCGCCAGTGCCCGCCCACCCCGGCCTCGAGTCCCTGTTCGAGCGCGGGTTCATCGTCAAGGATACCGACTTTGACTTCCTGCCTGATACCATCGATGCGTCGATAGCACTGCCTGCTGGCTGTGACGACCATGAACTCTCCGCGGCTTGCGATCTTGCCGCCCGGCTTGCCATGGAGAGCCTGGGACTCGCGCTTCCCATGCTTGAAGGCAAGGGCAGGACTACGGGCACACTGATCAGCATAGAACGCGACAGCACTTGCGGCATCACCATCGGCACCGTATCCGGCCGCAGGACAATCCGGGTCGCGGGTAGCGGCCCAAACCTTTCCCGCATGGCATCGCTGCTGTGCCGGCGGTTCCCCGAGGCAGGTTCCGATGCTACCTGGCCTGGAATCTGTGCAGACCTCCAGAACGCGGCCACGATGGGCAGCCTGGATGGCCAGTTGGCCTGGCTGGACGCGGTGGGAGCAGGAATGGGCTCAGTAGTCTACTGCGAGCCTGAAATAGCCGCCCGCAGGACAGCCATCGAGGCAGCCGTGCCCGAGGTCAGCTTTCTGAACCGCCGCGACCCCGTCATGCTGCTCGACGAGACATACGAACTGCCCTGGGAACTGGAAACTTGCAGGGAGCTTCTGAGTCAAGAAATCTACCCCCGCCTGGCGATGGGAAGCCCCGCCTTCATCGATGTCGTAATCAGCGAGGATGGAGAAACCCGCAAGGCGCTGGAAGCCGAGATACTGCGGGAAGCCCTCGCGCGCCACGCAATCGAGCCGCGGGTACGGGTGCTGTGCGCGTTCAAGCAGGGCTTCAGCTGGATCAGGGATTACCAGCTGCCGGAGCTCGCCGCGATCCAGGATATAGACTCCATAGACATCGGATTCAGCGCCTTCCTGCCTGACGGGCGCACTGCCTGGACCGAAGAGGACGGCGCGACGCCAAAAATATCCGCCCAGCGCAAGGATGATCCGGATGCCTGGCTCGATCCGCCCGTGCGACTTCTGCAAGAGCTCTACCCCATAGACGATATCATGGCGCGGGCGCTCGACCTGCCGCGCGACCGCATACGCTTCTCGCTATGGGAAGGAACTACAAAACCGGCCTACCGCATCATCGCCAGGGGTGCTGGCGGGGAGACGCTCCATCAAGCCACGTTCGTTCCCTCGTTTTCCGAAAGAACCTATCTGGACGCCTTTCCGGGCATCGGCAAGGTCCACCCCGGCACCGGGCGCATAAGCCTCGACATCCCGGGAACCGGAACCTGGACAGCATCGTTCAGCACCGACATGGAAAACGTCTGGGGGGTTTACCAATCCAGGGTACTGCCAGCCTGCAGGACCCACATCGAGAAAACCTGCGGTGGAACCATAGACGCCGCCCGGCAGCCGTACTTCTCGCAACTCCGGCTGGACATTGACGCCAGCGAACCCGACGAGACACTGCCCGTCAGGCAGGACAGGGTGTCGTCGCTGGAATCGCTCCATGAAGACATCTACTTCGTCGGCCTCGACTACTTCCAGACCCTCGGGCTCAAGAGCTGCGGAACGGGTATCGACGCCCCGGGCCTCATACTCCCGGTCATCCGCAAACGGCCAGGCCGACCGCGCATGCGATTCCGGCTCCTCGGAGAACTGTCGGCGGAGCCGGCCATCGAGACGGCGGGAAAGCGCTTTGCCGCACCCTATGACAGATCGGCAGTCAACACATGGATACAGGCACTCCACTTTGATCCAGAGACAGGCGGGTTCAGCCCACACATAGCCATAGAATTTGGCAACCCTCAACCTGGTGCGGGAGCCGACCCCGTTACGTTCATCAATTCGTATGCCCGGTTGCTGACGGAAGGCCTCCTCGATGCATCGAAGAAGCTGGCCGGAACACCCAGGCTGAGCTTCAGCATAGCCGGACAGCTCGTCACGGCGGTACCTCCGGAATCCGGCCCTGCAGCCGGCCCGGTGGACATATCGTCCATCGACATCCTTGAGGACAGCCTCATCGGCTACGAAGAATACCTGAAGCTCGTGAACCAGTTTTCACGCGTACCCGGATTGCGCGTACGGCAGGTGGCGACGAGCCGCCAGGGCAGGGCAATACACGCGATCGAACTGTTGCCCTCGCTGCCGGGCCATGTTTCCAGAACCAAGCTCATAGCCGCCCGGCCTGTCTACTACGTCAATGCCAGACACCACGCCAACGAAGTATCCGGCACCAATGCCGCCTTCATGCTGCTGCGGACCCTGCTCGTCGACCCGGCATGGTCCGGCATCGCCGACAAGGTCAACATCGTCATCGTGCCCTTTGAAAACGCAGATGGAGCCGCCATACACTACGAGCTGGCCAGGGATAACCCCGAGTGGATACTCCACATCGCCCGCTACAACTCCCTGGGCAAGGAACTGGCGCACGAATACTGGAAGGATTCCACCATCCACAGTGAAGCCATGGCCTTTACGAAGGTATGGCGGGACTGGCTGCCCGACATCGTAACCGACAACCATGGAGTGCCTACCCACGAGTGGTGCCAGCAGTTCTCCGGCTACACGTCACCATGGTTCAAGGGCTTCTGGATGCCCCGTGCCTTACTCTACGGCTACTTCTGGTATGTAACCGACGAGCGCTACGCACCCAACAAGGCCCTGTCCAAAGGCGTCCAGGAGGCGGTCGCCGACCTCATAGGGGCGGATCCTGCGTGCAGCACCCTCAACGCCGAATGGAAGGATCGATTCGAAACGTATGCCCATTCCTGGATGCCCCGGCTCTTCCCCGCCGAATATCACAAGGACATGATCTTCTATTGGGTTCCCTACCCGTACAAGCACGATTACTATTACGCATCAGTCAAGTTTCCCTGGGTAACGGCCACCAGCTTCGTAACCGAAGTGTCAGACGAGACCGCTACAGGCGACTTCCTGCGCCTGTGCGCGCACACCCACGTGCTCAACGACCTGGCGGTGATCAGGCTCCTGGCGGCGTCCGATACACGGATCAGTTCAGCAACGGGGACAAGAGACGGAACACAGCGGGCGTTCCGCTTACGGATCCGTCCACCGGCGGCCAAGCTCTGACCAGCCAGGGAATTTCATGAGGTGAAAAATATCGATGCAGATATAGCGAGAAGGTTTTGACAAATCAAAATTTCATGCTATCATTCATCCGCATGGTAACTTATTTCAAGTTACCCAAGTCACACAGGAGGCAACAGTGATAAAACTCATCGGCGTGGCGATCGTCATTCTGGGCTTTTCCCTGAAACTCGACAACATCGCCATCATCCTGGCAGCCGGTTTTGTAACCGGGCTCGTCGGCGGTATGGACTTCGTCAAGATCCTCGAGACGATAGGCAACAGCTTCGTCGCAAACCGCGGCATGGCCATTTTCGTGATCATCATGCTCGTTACGGGCACGCTGGAGCGCAACGGCCTCCGCGAGATGGCTGCAAAGCTCATAGGCAAGATAAAGAATGCCTCTGCCGGCATGGTCATAGCAGCCTACGGCGTGCTCAGGCTCGTACTCGCCGCCTTCAACGTAAGCCTCGGCGGCACCGCGGGATTCGTCAGGCCGGTCGTCATGCCCATGGCCACAGGCGCCATTGAAGCAAAGCACGGCAAGGTCAACGAGGATCACCTGGAAGAAGTAAAAGGCATGAGCGCCGGCATGGAGAACACCACGTGGTTCTACGGCCAGGTCCTCTTCATCGGCGGATCGGGAGCCTTGCTCGTACAGTCCACCCTCAAGGGCCTCGGCTACGAAACGAACCTCGTAGACCTCGCCAAGGTAGAAATACCGGTCGCCATCTTCGCGCTCCTTGTCGCGGGCACCCTGTACTTCCTCAAAGACAGGCGCCTCTCAAAGACGCTCTACAGCACGAAAAAGTAAGGGGAGGAACCATATATGGCATTCTTCATGGACCCCAAGGTCCTGCTCAACGTAAAACTCCTCGAGGTACTATACATTCTCATGGGTATCGTAGCCGGATACGCTGGCATCAAGACCCTCTTCGAGAAGGAACACAAATCGCGCTACCCCACGGCGGTTTTCTGGATCTCGCTCGCCGTTATCCTTGCCTTCGGCCGCTGGATGCCCAAGGTCGTAACCGGTATCCTCGTCGTCGTCATGGCCATCCCCGCCATAATCAAGAAGGTCAAGCCGGGTACCGGCGCAGCGGTCACCAAGGAATACAGCAAGTCAATGGCGGACAAGATCGGTTACAAGATCTTCATCCCTACACTGTCAATGGGAACCTTTGCCATACTCTTCGCCGTCTTCACCAAGATCAGCCCGCTCGTCGGCGTTGGTGTCGGTGTCATCGTGGCAATCCTGCTGCTCATGATCTTCGCCAAGGAAAACAAACCCAAGGTTTTCTTTGAAGATTCAAAGCGACTCCTGGACACCGTAGGCCCGCTCTCCATGCTGCCGATGCTTCTTGCGGCACTCGGAGCCATCTTTACAACCGCTGGCGTCGGCCAGGTCATTGCAGGTCTCGTCAGCAAGATCATTCCTGAAGGCAACATGACGGTCGGCATCATCGTATTCGCGATAGCGATGCCGCTCTTCACGATGATCATGGGCAACGCGTTCGCCGCCATCACGGTCATTACCGTCGGTATCGGCGGCCCGTTCGTCCTCGCCCTGGGAGCCAATCCCACGACCATCGGCATGCTCGCGCTGACCTGCGGCTATTGCGGCACCTTGTGCACCCCGATGGCAGCTAATTTCAACATCGTGCCGGTCGCCATACTCGACATGAAGGGCAAGTACAACGTCATCAAGAACCAGGTGCTCGTCGCCGTCATCATGCTCGCATTCCAGATCGGCTACATGCTGATAGCCAAGTAACAAGATAATCCCGACTACCCGCGTTGGCGGTACCGTGTCCAGGAATGACTCCTGGGGCGGCACCGCCTTGGCGACGCTCGCCTGAACACCGCAAAAGGAGAACCATAGCATGCGCATACTGGTCACGGGTTTCGATCCGTTTGGCAACGAGACAGTCAATCCCGCCTACGAGGCAGTAAAACTCCTTCCGGACACCATAGCGGGAGCGGAGATAATCAAGCTCGAGATACCGACGGTTTTCGGCAAATGCGATCCGGCCGTCGAGCAGGCGATCGCAGTCCACGCCCCGGATGTCGTGCTGTCCATAGGACAAGCCGGCGGTCGCTTCGACATCAGCGTCGAACGTGTCGCGGTCAACATCGCCGATGGCAGGATACCGGACAACGACGGGAACCAGCCCATAGACCAGACCATCCGCGAGAGTGGCGAGAATGCCTATTTTGCATCAGTACCAGTCAAGGCTATGGTCGAGAAGATCAGGAGCAAGGGCATTCCCGCTAGCGTCTCCTACACCGCGGGATCCTATGTCTGCAACTTCATCATGTACTGCGTGCTCCATTCCGCCGCGACACGGCACCCTGGCTTGCGAGCAGGATTCATCCATGTGCCGTTCATGACCTCGCAGGCCATCGGCAAGCCCGTCAACACCCCGACCATGTCAATCCAGACCATCTCTGATGCAATCAAAGCCTCGATAGAAGCAATTGTCGAGCGCTCTGCCGACATAAAAACCGCGGAAGGTCAGATAAGCTGAAGCATCCATGAGCATCACGTTACAGGAAGGAGCCAGAATCGTCGTCCGCGACTGGCTCCGCCTCAAAGCAGACGAAAGCCTGTCTATCATCTCCGATGAACTGCACGTTCAGGAAGCGCTCGCGTTGCGTGACGAAGCCGCGGCCGCCGACGCGTCGCCCATCCTGGTCATCGTGCCCAGCGGCAGCCCCCAGTCCGGAGAACTGTTCGACAGGCGTTGCGTCGCTTTCCTCGCCGCGGATGTGATACTCGGCGCAACCCACAATTCCATTATGACCACCCAGGCCATACATGACGCGGTCCACGCGGGTTCACGGTTCCTTTCCCTCCCCCTGGCCACGAACAATGGCTGCTCGCTCCTCACCGGCGACATGATGACCATGGATCCCGTCCGGGCAGCACTCCTCGCGGCACGGGCAAAACCGGCATTAACCGATGCACGTACCGTACACATTGCTACCAGGCTAGGCACGGACCTGACAGTTTCTGTGCAGGGACGCACCTGGAACCTCTTCAGCGGAGTATGCGACAACGGGGGCATGTCCACATCGGTGAGCTTCGAGGTATCCGTCTCCCTGGTTGAAGGCGGTACTGATGGCGTATTGGTGCTTGATGGATCGATGGGTTACATCGGTCTGGTCGAAGCTCCCGTCAGACTGCGTTACGAGGGCGGAAGACTCGTCGAGATCGAGGACAACCGCTCAGGAAGGAAGCTGGCCGATTACATGCGGACTTTTGGCGATGACCGCATGTTTGTTGCCGGCGAGTTTGGCATCGGGCTCAACGAAAAGGCCCGCTGCGCCGGCAATTCGTACATAGAGGACGAGAGCGCCTACGGCACCATTCATATCGGCATGGGCCGGAACATCGCACTGGGCGGCAACCACTATGCCAATGGCCACTTTGATCTCGTAGCGTTAAAGCCCGATGTGGCCGTCGACGGTATCCAGATCATGAAAAATGGCGAACTGCTGCCACAGTGACCGTAATCAATAATTGCCCTAAGGTCGAACTCGTTTCCTATCCCTTGGAAACAATGAAGCTTCCTTGACGTTCTGCAGGCCCAGGATCTTCTGGGTCAGGCGTTCGCAGCCGATGGCAAAACCGCCGTGGGGAGGGCAGCCGTACTTGAACACGTTCAGGTAGTCGGTCAAGTCCTCCGCCTTGAGACCGAATTTGGGCAGCACGTCCAGCAGCGCCTGGTACTCGTTGTGGCGGCGTCCGCCGGTCGTTATCTCCAGCCCGCGGAAAATCGCGTCGAAACTCATCGTACGGCTGGCGTCGATGGGGAACGTGTAGAACGGCCGGTGCCTGCGCGGGAATTCGTTGATGAACACCAGCTCACCGCCGTGCTCGCGGGCCGACCATGCGCACACGAGCCGCTCCACCTCGGGGCTGATCTCGTACGCCTTCTTGGCCGACGAGCCCGATTTCTCGACTTCCCTGGCCGCTATCGCTATAGCCTCGTCGTGCGCCACGATCGGAGCGGCCGCTACCGATTCAGGCGTCGGCACCGTCGCGCCCCAGGCCGCCAGCTCGTCGCCGTTGCGCGACGATACAGCCTCGAAAATGGAGGAGAGCAGCTCCTTCTCCAGCGCGATAAGGTCCCGTTCCGAATCGATGAAGGCCATTTCCACGTCCATCGACACGTACTCGTTCAGGTGCCGCGGCGTGTCGTGCTTCTCGGCGCGGTAGGCAGGCGCCACCTCGAAGACCCGCTCCATGCCGGTGGCCACCATCGTCTGCTTGTAGAACTGCGGCGACTGCGCCAGGTACACCTTGGTGTCGAAGTAGTCCACCTCGAACAGCCCCGTGCCGCCCTCGGTGCCTGAACCGATGAGCTTGCTCGTCTTCATTTCGGTAAACCCGCGCGAGCGCAGGAACGACGAGAACGCATCGATTATCGTCGCTTGTACAGAAAAAATAGCTCGAATTTTCGGGTTGCGCAGCGACAGCGGCCGCTGGTCGAGTATCACGTCCAGCCCAATCTTGGTCGGATCACCATTGACCGGGAACGGCAGGTCGGGAGCAGCTCGGGAAATGACATCGACGCGGGACGCGCGGAGCTCGACGCCGTCGGGGGCCTTGTCGTTGGCCGCCACCACGCCGGGTATCGACACCACCGATTCCAGCGGCAGGTCAACCTTGCCCTCCACGACCACCTGCGTGATGCCGGAGCGGTCGCGCACCATGACGAACGATATGCCCCCCAGCTCGCGGACCCGGTGCACCCAGCCCTGTACCACCACCTCGTCATAAACACCCGCGGCATCAGAGGATTTCATGGCGCCGAGCGCCGTTTTCAGTTCCCTGGCAAGTACCCGCATCACTGTGCTCCTTGATTCGAACGAAGGGGGTTCAAGTCCCCCGTGGCCTCTGCGGCAGAATCTAACGCGGCGACTGCGACAGCAGCAGCCAAGCGAGCGTCAACGACCGCCTTGATAAGACCCGGCTCGGCCTTGCCGCCGGACGCCGCGATGGACTTGCCCACCAGGAAGGCCGACAGTGACTTGCCCTTGCCCGCGTCGCCGCGGACGATGGCGGCCACTGCGCCGGAAAAGGCTTCTGCCTCCGCCGCAAGCGCGGTCTCGACCGCAAGAGCAATTTTTGCCGGATCGACGACCAGTTCCCAGCCGTGCGCGGCCACGATGGCCTCCGGTTCGCCTTCGCCTGCCAGCACCGCGTCGAACACCTGCCTGGCGATCTTCACTGAAATTCGACCTGAAGCCACAAGCGCTACCAGAGCAGCAAGCTGATGGCTCGAAATCGCGAGCGACCCGATGGCCGTCGCGTCCAGCCCGTCGCGGTTCATTACGCGACGAACGTCGCCGGTCATCCAGATAGCCACGCGCTCCGCGGCTACAGCACCCGAGACGCCAAGCCGCACCGCCTCCGCAACGGCCGCCTCGAACCAGTCGGCGAACGCCCGTTCATCGCAAATGTTCAGCGCAAGCTCCGTACCCAGCCCATACTCAGCCTCGATGCGGCGCTCCCGGTTGAACGGCAGCTCTACCATGCCCGCCTTCACCGATGCCACGAACGCGGCGTCCGGCCGGAACGGCGGCAGGTCAGGCTCAGGAAAGAACCGGTAATCATGGGTGCTTTCCTTGGAACGCATCGGCTCCGTCTGGTCGCGGTTCTCGTTCCACAGCCGCGTCTCCTGCTTCACCGTACCGCCCTTCTCGATGAGCGCTATCTGCCGGTCTATCTCGTAGTCCAGCCCCAGCCGCACGAAGCGCGACGAGTTGAGGTTCTTTATCTCCACCTTGCGGCCCAGCCCCGCGCCGGTCAGATTGACCGAAACGTTGGCGTCGCAACGCAGCGAGCCCTCTTCCATGTTGCCGTCGCAGACACCCAGCCAGCGCACCGTCCGCCTGAGCTGCTGGATGTACGTCTCCGCTTCCGCGCCTGTCTCGAAATCCGGCTCCGTAACGATTTCCAGAAGCGAAGTCCCCGCGCGGTTGTAGTCCACCAGCGACACGTCACCCGTGTGGATCATCTTGCCCGCGTCTTCCTCCAGATGACATTCCTTGATGCGGATCCGCTTGACCTCACCGGCCCCGCCGGATACCGGAATGTCCACGTGACCGTCTACGCCGACCGGTGAGGCGAACTGTGAAATCTGGTAATTCTTGGGCATGTCAGGATAGAAGTATTGCTTGCGCTCGAACCAGGTGCTCGGCGACAGCTCGCAGTCCAGCGCCAGCGCGACCAGGGCCGCCATGCGCATTGCCTCCCCGTTGAGGGTCGGCAGGACGCCGGGGTAGCCCATGCATACCGGACACACATTCGAGTTGGGCTCGTCGCCGAACGCTGCCTTGCAGCCGCAGAACGCCTTGGTCTTTGTCAGCAAGTGAATATGTACTTCAAGCCCGATGAACGACTGGTACTTCATGACAACCCCCAGAACGGTTCGTACCCCGCCGGCCGCGCTAACGGATGGGCTGCCTCGTAGCCCTCCGCGATGTCCAGCAAAAGCCCCTCGCCAAAAGCCTTGCCGACCAGTTGCACGCCCGTCGGCAGACCGCCCTCCACTCCCGTCGGAAACGCCAGCGCGGGCAAGCCGGCAAGATTGGCGCAGCAGGTGAACAGGTCAGCGGCCTTCTGCGCAAACGGGGACAGCCCCCGCTCCCCGCGCCCGAACGCCTGGGTCGGATACACCGGCATCAGGATCGCGTCGCAGAGCCCAAGAACCCGTTCGAAGTCCATGCGGATGCCCGTGCGAATACGCTGGGCCCGCAGGTAGTACCGGTCCTGGAAACCGGAGCGAAGAACGAACGTGCCGAGCAGTATGCGCAGCTTCACCTCGTCGCCGAAACCCGCCCCACGCGTGCCGTCTATCAAATCGTCGGGATTCTCCGAGAACTCCGGCCGGTTGCCGTACCGAATACCGTCGAAGCGCGCCAGATTGGCGCTCGCCTCGGCCGTCGCTATCGTGTAGTACGCGGGCACCCCGTATTTCAGGCTCGGCAGTTCGATATCGACCAGCCGGTGGCCCTGTGCCCTGAGTGCATCCTTCGCGGCGGCAAAAGCCCGTTCCACCGCGGGCTCCAGCATCGCGGCCGCCATCGCATCGTGCGCGGCCGCAGCCGACACAGCCCCTGACAGCTCCCCGCCCGCCCCCGCCGAAAAGCTCCCCGCCAGCGCCTTCGCCAGCCCCGCCAGCGACAGCACCCCGATGGTTTTCGGTTCGGCGGGCTTGCCCCCCAGCCCCCGCAACGGCGGCGCGTCGGCCGGCGCATCCACGCTCGTCTGGTCCAGTGGGTCCGCGCCACGCATGGCCGCGAACACCGCGCGAGTACGCGCGGCCGAATCGGCTATGACCCCCACGGTCTCCAGGCTGGACGCATACGCCACCAGCCCGAAGCGCGACACGGCTCCGTAGGTGGGCTTGAGCCCCACCACGCCGCAGAAATTGGCCGGCTGCCGCACCGAGCCGCCCGTGTCGGAACCCAACGCGAACGGCACGAGCCCGGCCGCCACCGCCGCTGCCGACCCGCCCGAAGAGCCCCCCGCCACGCGCGAGGCATCCCAGGGATTGTTCGTCTGCCTGAAAGCGGAATTGTCGGTGGACGAGCCCATGCCGAATTCGTCCATGTTCGTCTTGCCCACCGGCACGGCCCCGGCCTCCACGAGCTTCGTGACAGCGGTGGCCGAGTACGGCGAGCTGAAGCCCGCCAGCAGCTTTGACCCGCACGACAACCGCATGCCGGCCACGGCCAGGTTGTCCTTTACTCCGAACGGCAGGCCGGCGAGCGGCGACAGCCCGGCAGCCTTCGAACCGCAGGACGCAAGAGCCTGTTTGTCGAATTCGAGGAACGATCCAGTATCGGCTTCCCATGCGTCAAAATACGCATTGAAGCCGTCGTTAACGACGGAATGAGGCATGACGGATTCCTCCGGAACTTACAGTACGTTGGGGATGACGACGAAACGGTTCTCGCTCTGCGGAACCCGGTTCACGAGTTCGTCGGCGAGGCCTGAAAGCGGATTGGAGCCCTGATTATTGGTATTTGAATTATTGAAGTAGTCAAAGCGCACGCGGTTGCCGGCCGAGACGGCCTGGGTGGTGGGAGGAACCTCGAGGATGGAGCGCCCGAAGGCCTCCACATCCTCGTCCGCGGCCTTCATTGCCGCGAAATATTCGAGCATCAGCTCGAATGCCGGAAGCGCCGCGTCCGCCTCATCCTCGCTCAGGGCGAGGTGAGCCAGGCCGGCGGTCGCCTGTAAATCTTCTCGTACCATGGTGTATCTTTACATAGAGACAGCTGGAAGGTCAAGAAGGGGCGGTACCTATCAGGAGGAGCTGATACCCAGGCACTGAATACGGAAATGGTGTACTCTTCTTTTCAGGACAAGGAGCCTTAACCATGGAAACCCTGAGCGACTTTCCCAAGCTGCACTGTCCCTTCATACGCCAGACCTTCAAGGTAGACCGCGAGGATTTTCTTGCGCTGGGAAAGCAGTTCCATCTGCGCAGCAACGAGGTCTACCTGGCAGTGGACCGCGTGAATCCAGGGTATGAGTGGGTTTTTGATGATCCGGAAACCTTTGCGGTGGAGAAGCTGGATGGAACCAATATCAAGATAAAAACCGAGCAGGGCCGGCTCGTGGCTTTCATGAACCGGAAAAACGTCATCGACCCCCTGAAGGTAATTTCAGGGCATACCCATCTCATAGAAGGACTGTTCCGGTCCATAGGAAAAGGCTACGTCAAGGCCGACGGCGAACAAGCCGGTGAGCTGATTGGCCCCAAGGTTAACGGCAATCCCTACAAGCTGGATTTTCATGAGTGGTATCCCTTTGAGAAGGCCATGACCGACCTTCGCTACAAATCCTTCTACGACCACGAACGAACCTTTGACAACTGGAGTTCCTGGTTCAAGGACTGGCTGCATTCCCGGTACTACGCCAGGATTGCCTCCAAAAAAGGAACCGACGAGAAGCTTTACGCAGAAGGACTGGTCTTCTACAACCTCAGGCGGAAAGCGGAAAACCAGGTCTGGATGGCAAAACTCCGCCGCGACATGTTCGACTGGTACTACCCCGGATTGACCATCAAGGGGTATGACAAAAAGGGCCGGGACGCGGTGGAAGACCAGGAGCAGTTCGACTAATCGGCATTACTCCTTCTGCCTTTCTTTCCAGTCCCCTTTGCGGTAATTTCTTACCATGTTGATAAGGATTCTTGAGTCGAGCTATGTATCCTTGCCGGAATACTTTTACTCCTACGTTGCCACCGACAAGGTGCCGGCACCCGAATGGTCGGTATTCAATGCATCCCTTGCGGAAACGCTCGGATTGGGGACAGAGCCTGAATCAGAGGATCTGGCAATCCTGTCCGGCAACGAACCGCCGCCGCAGGCGAGGGTATACGCCCAAAGTTATGCCGGCCACCAGTTCGGCCACTTTACCGTCCTTGGAGACGGCCGGGCGGCGGTGCTCGGCGAGATCCTCGATCCCCAGGGGAACCGGTGGGACCTGCAGCTCAAGGGATCCGGCCGTACGCCATATTCCCGGGGCGGCGACGGCAAGGCTGTCTTGGGGCCTATGCTCCGCGAATACCTGATCGGCGAATACCTCAACGCGGTCGGCATACCCACCACCAGGGCCCTGTCCGTGGTGCTGACCGGGGAATCGATATGGCGGGATGGCGTAAAACCCGGAGCGGTACTCTGCAGGGTAGCCGCGAGCCATCTGCGTGTGGGAACCTTCCAGTACGCGGCCGCCCTGTCCGATGCGCACGCTCTGGTCGCCCTGGCGGATTACGCGATCAACCGGCACTACCCCCAGGTCCGCGGTGAGGAAAACCCCTACCTGGCCTTCCTCGATGCCGCAGGTTCAGCCCAGGCCGACCTGGTCGCGCGCTGGATGTGCATCGGCTTTGTGCATGGGGTGATGAATACCGACAACGTGGCGATCAGCGGGCAGGCGATCGATTTTGGACCTTGCGCATTTCTTGACGAATATCGCAGTGACCAGGTATTCAGCAGCATCGACAGCGGCGGCCGCTATGCCTGGGGGCGGCAATCCAGCATAGCCGCCTGGAACCATGCGCGGCTCGCGGAAGCGTTGTTGCCGCTTCTGGACCAGGATCCCGGAAAAGCCGTAGCCCTGGCCCAGGAATCGATTGAACGCTTCAACGAGAGCATGCAAGAAAAGCTGACCGCGGGTTTTGCACGAAAACTGGGCATCACCACGCGGCGTGACGGTGACGAGTTGTTGATCCAGAAACTCCTGGACTGGATGGAAACCAGCAAGGCCGACTTCACCGCTACGTTCTGGTCACTTACCCAAAAAGCTGCCGGTCACAGTCCAGCCGCTCCGTTGCCTGACGAAGCCTGGCTGCAGCTCTGGCTACAGCGCACTCAGGATGAAGCCGCGCCAGCGGACGTCATGCTGGCCGCCAATCCAGGGATCCACCCAAGGAATCGGCCGGTCCAGGCCGCCCTGGACGCCGCCGAGGCAGGTGACATGCAACCCTTTGAGCGGCTCGTGCGCAGCGTATCAAATCCGTGGGATCCCGATTCGGCACTGCCCGAACTGGAGCCTTCAGACTTGGTTGCCAGCATCCCGTTCAGGACATATTGTGGAACGTGATCGTAGATTCATGGAGGCACGAGATGAGCAGAAAAAACATTGATCCAAGATTGACGGTAGGCATGCTGGTGGCGGATCTTTTTGAGGATCTGGAATTCTGGTCAGTGGCCATGCGGGTGCGTGAAGCGGGATTTCAAGTGCTGGTCATAGGCACGAAGGCTGGAGTTACCTATACCAGCAAGTCCGGAGGGCTTACCGCGACCAGCGAAGCCGCCAGTTCAGAGCTTACATCCGATGACCTGCGAGCCTTGCTCGTGCCTGGAGGATTTGCCCCGGACAAGATGAGACGCGACGAGGATATGCTGCGCCTGGTCAGGGAAATGGACAATGCGGGCAAAGTGCTCGGCTTCATCTGCCATGCCGGCTGGGTCGCCGCGAGTGCAAAAATAATCGGGCAGCGAAAGGTAACCGGCAGCCTGGGCATCAAGGATGATCTGGAAAACGCCGGCGGAATCTGGCTGGACGAGCCGGCTTTCAGGGACGGCAACCGCGTCTGGGGCCGTGTCGTAGATGATATTCCCGCCTACCAGCGGGAATTGATCAAGGCACTCGGCACTCCATGAAGTATGGGAGTCTCCTTAAATAATTTAGCTACCTCAGTCATATTCGGCGAAACTACCATGGAATGACTGGTCAAGGACCAGTTTTGATTGCTACTGTCTGATACATCAATGCCTAGAGGGAAAAGGGTTATAGCACCATGACATTGTTCTTCAACACGCTGAATGAAATGTACCTCGGTTACGTGGCGATATACATCTGCATGGGCGCTGGCTTCCTGTTCCTGCGCAAGGTCAACAAGGACGAGATCGGCCCCGGCTACTGGGCCCTCAGTTTCTTCCTGAACAGCATTGGATTCATATTCTGGTCCGGATTCGTCCCGCTGCTGCCCTGGCAATATTTCCTGATTGGTGAAGTTGCCCACGTTCTCGGATTCTTCATGCTGGCATGGGGCGCGTACCGGTTCGCCGGCTATACCTACAAGATCTGGAACGCCATCGCGGTTTTGACCTGGGTCGTCATCTGGGCATTGGCAATCGTATCAGGCAAACGGTTTACCCTCGCATCGATGTACACGCTCAAGTTCCTGCGCGTTATCCTGTTCATAGCCATCGGAATCCTGATGCTCGCAAGAAAGGACCAGAAAAAACATACAGGGCAGATGCTGGCTGGAGCCAGCCTGATCGCGTGGGGCCTCTACATGGTCGTGTTCGCGTTCCTCAAAGTCGACAGGTTCCTGAACCTTGCGCATGGCTTTCTCGTCGGCTTTCAGATGCTCGCGGCATTCGGCATGGTAGCCATGGTTATGGACCGGATACAGTTCAAAGTTACTGAAAACGAAAAACGCATCAGGCGCCTGGAAGGGCTCCTGCCTATCTGTTCGTACTGCAAGAAAATCAGGGACAAGGACAACGCGTGGCAGACGCTCGAACTGTATATAGAAGATCACTCAAAAGCAGAGTTCAGCCACGGCATCTGTCCGGACTGCTTCGAGAAACACAGGCCGGACAGGTAGTGGCCAGGGTCGCTCAAGCTTCGCGCGCAAACGGGTTGATGCACTCAATGCCGCAGTAGAACTGCCCTGCGTTGAGGTCTTCAGAGAGTATCCGGGTGCAGCCGGCTTGTTCGGCTGCCGCTATGATGAGTGCATCCCAGTAGCTGATCCCATAGACGCCATGTATTTCAAGGGCACGGCGTACCAGCGCCGGGTTGATTATCACCGTCTGGAGGGCTTCCAGAAAGTGTAGCTGGTGCATGACCACGGGTATCGCCTGGCTGAGCTTACCCACGGCATTCACAGCGTATTCCTGCATGACCTGTGTCGAAATGACGCCAAGTCCATCGCGTAGATGGCCGGTGACTACATCGATTGCCTGGCTCTGCTTTAGCTCGTCTGCCGCGTCATTGGCGTAGAGGATGATGTTTGTATCGATGAATGTCTTGCTCATTCCGAGCCTTTGAACCTGGAGCCCTTATAGGTCTCGCCCCGGGAGAACTTCGTGCCGGCTTCTGAACGGCCCGCTCCCGTCCTTGCATTCTTGGCGAACTGCCCTGCGACGGCCTCTCTATCCAGGTCTGCCCCGAAGCGTGCCAGGAAATCCCGTACCAGGGCATTAAGACTTGTACCATGCGCCGTTGCCCAGGAGCGCGCTTCTTCCACGACGCGCTCTTCTGCGGAAAGAGTGATATTCATCCTGCGCCTCCTCGTATGTGTACTATGTGTTATATAGTAAGTGTAAGCAAGGATCTACCCGTGGTCAAGCCGGCTACCTCTTGTCTACGCCCACTCAGTCAAGATTGAAGTCATCTTGTTTGGCAGGACGGAGTTCTATATTGAAGATCACTCAAAAGCAGAGTTCAGCCACGGCATCTGCCCGGACTGTTTCGAGAAGCGCAGGCCGGACAGGTAGGTTGCCTGAAAGACTGACAGTGCTCTAGCTGGCAGCCTGTCCGCTGGTTGCCTTCACGGAATAATTCCTGAGCGACAAGATCGCCGCCGTAACCGCGCCCGCGAGCAGCACTGGAATCATGACGAGGGCCGGGCCTGCGGCCGCGCCTACGAGGCTCATGCCGACGATCTTGGACAGCAGGTTAGCCATCTGCAGGCTGAGGAACACGCTGTACACAGGCGCAAGGACCAGGCCCATTTTTTTGCCTCTGCCATATGCCCAACCGGCCATGATGGACGGCGGCAGGAAAATTGCCAAGTCGTAGCCCTGCACTATCATCGTGGTAAAATGCGCCAGCCCGGCGGGGTACAGGCTTCCATCGATCAACGGCCCGACGATGACCTGCAGCCACAAGGCGGACATGAGCAGACCGTTGGCAATGAGGAAAACCGACACGTACCGCCGCTTCGCCGGTACGGACTGCGATTCGTCGCGCAGCCCCAAGGCCAGGCGGATGAACGTCTGCAAGGCCAGGAACAACAGCACGGCCCAGAGCAGGAACAGCTCGTTGTAACTGCCCATGCCCAGGTACATGAAATACTGCACCAGAAAGTAGCCCACCATGCCCGTCAGGAAAATCCGTCCCCGCGCTGACCTTTTCGAGACAAAGAGACCGACTATCAAAAGCGGGACGCCCACCGCCAGCGAAAACAGGTCCTGGGCTATGCCCTGTATCGCCACGTCCACCGGCATGTGGCGGTATGGCCCGAATCCGTGCAGCGTCACCGCTTCTCCGCGGATGGAAGTGATCTGCTCTGGCCCATTACCCCGCTTGTCCAGCTGCGGATATAAGCAAGCCACCAGGCTCAGCAGGGCAATCAATACTACCATCACCGTAGTCGTACAATCCTTTTTCATGGTTACTCCTTGCATGTGCAAACGACTGGAGTATAGGGACTATGATTCCCTGGGGCAATATGAAAGTCGGTTTTATATCTCAATCCACTACTCGATTCAGATTCACAGAAGCGAATCGCCCCAGAGTTTTTTCAGGAAGCTCTCCCAGTGCAGTACACGGATTCCATCGGGAGTCTCCCGCTCGACTTCATCGAATGAGACGAGGATGAACTGGCGTATCAGGTTTTCTTCCATGAGCGCCCGCAACCCTTTCAGGTGCTTGTCCAGAACCTTGGTCGTTGACTTTACCTCGATGGCCGTATCGTCGCCGATCAGGAAATCCACCTCCACCCCATTCTGGGTTCGCCAGAAGGCAAGCTCCTTTTTAATACGACGATACGAGAGGTAGCACCGCAACTCCATGGCGATGAAATGCTCAAAAGCTTTTCCGAACTCCGCGCTGTCCCTGTTCAGAACTGAAATTCCTGAAAGGAAATTGGCTACGCCAATGTCAAAGAAGTAGAACTTTGACGTGGCAACGGACTTCCGGTTTTCTGACTTGCGCCAGGGTTCCAGCAGAAAGCCCGTGAATGTATCGGACAGGATATCGAAGTACGACCTGACGGACGTAGCTGGAATTCCCGTCTCCTGCGATACGTTGGCGTAGTTCAACTGCTCGGTATTCGTCAGGGCCGCAACCTTGAGGAACCGCGAGAAATGAGTGAAGTTCTGGACTAGCGCTTCTTCCTTTATCTCTTCCTTGAGGTAGGTATTTATGTAAGCATCAAGCTCTTCTTCCTTGTACTCGCTGTCATACACCTGCGGCAGCCCACCATACAGCAGATAGGATTCCAGATTGAAATCATTAATTTCTGAATACGAAAGTGGAAAAAGGTTGCACTGCCAGGCGCGACCTGCCAGCAAATTCACGCCGCTGCGCTTGAGCTTTCGCCCGCTCGAACCGGTCAGGATGAACCGTACAGGTTCCGTCTCGATAAGGTTGTGGATCTCGTCCAGCAAGGCCGGCAGTTTCTGAATTTCATCGATTATCACCGTGGAGCTGGTCCGCATGATTGACTTGACCAGCCCGGTTATCGCCGAAGGATCCTGGGAAAGCGTAAGGAAGGTGCTGCTCCGGAGCAGGTTGATGATGGCGTCGTCCTGAAACTGTGATCTGAGGAGGGTCGTCTTGCCGGTACTCCTCGGGCCGAACAGAAACAAGGATTTCTTGGCCGACAGGCTCTTCATGTCCAGATTTCTATGGTGCATATTGATAGTATACCGAGTTTTTACCATTTTTCAACGGCGACTCCGATGATTTCTGGCTTTTTTCATCATAGTCGCCGCTATATTCTGTTTAAAAAGGCCTCGGATGTGGCTATCTGCACTCGGAGTGTGCTGCACCAAATTTTTTTTATCATCACACGATATACAATTCCCCTTGCCCGCGCGTCTATACATATGAACGATATGGAAACCAGGGAACGGCTCGAAGCCGGTTACAGACGGGAACGCGGCCCGATACTCGCGTGGCTTGAAGAGCGACTGGGAGCCGAGGCGGCAGAGGACGCGCTCCACGACGTCGTGGTCCGGTCGCTGGCCAACCTCGACTCGATGGAGCCGTTGCGCGACATCGGCTCCTGGCTGTGGCGCTCCGCCCGCAACGCGGTTATCGACGCGTGGCGGTCCCGGGCGCGTCATGCGGCCGCGGGAGAAACCGTACTCGGCACCGACGACGACATCGGCTTCGACAGCTTTGTCGACGACGCGCTCCGGAGCGCCCACGACGAAGCCGAGCGGGCCGAGGCGCTCGAAGCGCTGTATGCGGCCATCGAAACGCTGCCGCCGGAGCAGCGCTCGGTAATGGTCGCGCAGGCCATACGCGGAGAGACGTTCGCATCCATATCAAAGACGACGGGAATACCGGTGGAGACGCTGGCCGCGCGCAAGCGCTATGCGCTGGTAAAACTCAGGATGGCGCTCGCCGAGTACGTTTAAGGAGGACGACTATGGTCAATTTCAAGTTCAAGGGCGAAAATGGAAAATTCTACCCGCTCGCGATCGCGGGCATGGTGGTGGGCGGAACCATACTGGCCGCGGGGTTCGCGTTCCTGTTCGGCTGGGTGGTGATGCTGCTGTGGAACTGGCTCATGCCGGAGATATTCGGCCTGCCGCGCATCGGCTACTGGCAGGGCTGGGGGCTCGTGCTGCTGTCGCACATCCTGGTCAAGCCCGGCTATCCCGGCGGCGGCGGAAGCGGCGGCAAGGATAAAAAAAAGAAGGACGGCTGGAAGGCCGGGGCGCGCATGCATTTTGACAAGCAGTGCGGGGATGGGCGCGCCGGTACCGGGAACCATGCTGCCAGCTCGGAGGCGCCCGCGGGACAGGATACAGAAAAATAACGTAATCACCAAAGCCGGTACCCGCATGAAGCGAGCCGGCCATGCATCCTACCAGCGGCCGAGCACGGCCTGGGCTGCCAGCGAGCTCAGCGCGACTGCGGCCCAGCACGAGAGGCCGAGAGCAAGCGGCCGCCAGCCCGCCGCGACGAAGGCCTTTGGTTTTGTCCCGAGCCCTATCGCCGCCATAGCGACGACGATGAACAGCTTGCCGGCTGAACCCAGGAATTTCGTAACCGGCACCGGCACCAGACCCGTGCTCGCGATGATTGAAGCCGCGATGAACCAGAGCACGAACCAGGGGAAGGTGGGGCGCACCGACGCGGCGGCCTTGGCTGTTGCGTCCGCCCTGCCAAAATTACCGGCGGGAGCCGTACCGGCATCGTGCGCCGCCCGGGCACGTTCTTTGGCGGTGCGGGCCACGAGCATCAGCACGATCGGTACGATGAGCAACGTGCGCGTCAGCTTGACGACGGTAGCCGTGTCCAGCGCCGCCTGGCTGAATGCCAGACCCGCCGCGACCACCGACGACGTGTCGTTGACGGCGGTGCCGGCCCAGACGCCGAAGCCGGAATCGCTCATCCCGAGTAGCCGCCCCGCCGCCGGAAATATCATCACCGCCACGATGTTGAACACGAATATCGTCGATATGGCATAGGCGGTCTCGTCGTCATCTGCCTCCATGGCGGGAGCCGCCGCCGCGATCGCCGACGCGCCGCAGATGGCCGTGCCGATGGCTATGAGCGAAGGCACCTTGCCGCCGATGTGAAGCAATCGTGATACGAGCCAGGCCGTACCGAACGCCGCGCTCACCGTAACCGCCATCACGACCAGCGATTCGCCACCGATGCGCAACGCGGTCAGGAAATTCATGCCAAAACCGAGCAGCATAACGGCCAACTGCAGCACCTTTTTGGAGCTGAACTTCAGGCCGCGATCGAACCCGGCGCGGCGCGGCACAAGACCGACCAGCACCCGGAGGGCCAGCGCGAACACGGGGCCGCCTATGATCGGCACGGCGCGGCCTGCGAAATACGCGGGTACCGCCACCATTATGGCAAGAATCAGCCCGGGAATAATCTGCATGGAACCTCCAGAACGGAAATGCATCGTACAGCAAAAGCTGGATGAGGGACTGCCCCTCCAGCCGCTAGCCCCGCGGGCTGTCCTCTGCTAGTATCCGCGCATGAGCGATCATTCGGTATACCAGTCACCCTTCAGTTGGCGTTACGGAAGCGCGGCAATGCGCGCGGCATGGAGCGATGAGGCAAAGCGCCGGCTGTGGCGGTCCATCTGGGTCAGCCTCGCGCGCGTGGAGTCGGAATTCGGCATCGTCACCAACGCCCAGGTCGACGAACTGGCCGCGCACGCAGGCGAGCTGGACATCGAGCGGGCGCTCGAGATCGAGGCTGAGATCAGGCACGACCTCATGGCGGAGGTCAAGACCTTCGCCGAACGCTGCCCTACTGCAGGCGGCGTCATCCACCTGGGCGCCACCAGCATGGACATCGAGGACAATGCCGACGCGCTGCGCATCCGCTCCGCCCTCGACCTGGTACTTGCGGCTCTGGACGGACTCCTGGCCGTGTTCGCCAACAAGATCGACGCATACGCGGACTTGCCCGTGATGGCCTTCACGCACATCCAGCCCGCCGAGCCGACGAGCCTCGGATACCGCATGGCGATGTGGGCGCAGGACCTGCTGGACGACCGCGAGCGCCTCGCGCGCGAACGCGACGCCGTCCGTGGCAAGGGCTTCAAGGGCGCCGTCGGCACCGCGGCCTCGTACGCGGAACTGGTCGGAGAGGCCAACGTCGACCGCTTCGAGGCGCGCCTGTCCGAAGAGCTCGGCATCGATTTTTATCCAATAGCGACGCAGACCTACACTCGCAAGCAGGACTACGCGGTCGTGTCCGCCCTCGCGGGGCTCGGCGCATCGCTGCACAAATTCGCGCTCGACCTGCGCGTCCTGCAGTCGCCCCCGATAGGCGAACTGTCGGAGCCGTTCGGGTCGAAGCAGGTCGGCTCGTCGGCCATGCCGTTCAAGCGCAATCCCATCAACGCCGAAAAGATAGACTCACTGTCGCGCGCCCTGTCCGTGATGCCGCAGGTCGCCTGGCAGAACGCCGCCCAGTCCATACTCGAGCGCACGCTGGACGACTCCGCCAACCGCCGCACCCTGCTGCCCGAGGCCTTCCTCGCCTGTGATGAAATTATAGCAGCCGCGACGAAAATACTCAGTGGCCTCGTGGTCAACGAGCAGGCCATAGCGCGCACCATGGCCGCGTACGGCCCGTTCGCCAACACCGAGCGCGTGCTCATGGCCATGGGCAAGGCCGGCGCGGACCGGCAGGAAACCCACGAACGCCTGCGCGAACACGCCCTGGCCGCCTGGGCGGAACTGCGCGCGTCAGGCAACGCCGGAACCAATTCCCTCGCAGCGCGCATCGTAGCGGACCGCTTCTTTACAGACGCGCTCGGAGCAGAAGCGCTGACCGCCCTGATGTCCGACGCCGACTATACCGGCACCGCTCCCAGGCGTGCGCGGGAAATGGCGGCGAGGATCAGGGAGAATTACAGGGCACACTCATGTCAGAAATACCCTACGGGTAGCGGAGAAAATTTGACATTTGATTCAAGTTGCGGCTTCACTGCCATTCTTTATTTTTCTTGACTTTCATATATGATAGCCATGTCATGTATGCTGCGCTTCATTGTATGCTGGCACGGTTGACGAGTCTACGTATCCATCAGGAGGAAACGCTATGCAGAACAAAGCCATGGTAATAATCGATATTCAAAATGACATAACAAAGAATTACAAGGATGTCATTGACAATATCAATAAAGCCATCGATTGGGCAGTACTTAACAGTATTCATGTTGTTTATATACGGCATGAAAATTTATCAGCCGGAACGAGGACCTTTAAGCCTGATACATACGGATCTGAATTAGCCCCGGATCTGTAAATCGTTTCTAATAATATTTTTACAAAATCAAAAGGAAACGCATTGAGCAGTGAAGAATTTACGGACTACATCAGTAAAAATGAAATACGTGATTTCTACATAGCAGGAGCAGATGCTGTCGCTTGTGTCAAATCAACCTGTTACAACTTGTGCAAAGCAAATTATAACGTCCAAGTCCTCTCAGATTGCGTTACCAGTTATGATAAAAAGAAAATTGATGAAATGCTGCATTATTATGAGAGCAAAGGCAGTAAGATTATCTGTTTGAAAGACTTGTTGATGTAAGTTTTAATACTGACAGCATAGCGCGGCGAAGGTTTTATGCCAGTCGCCAGGCTCTCACATAAAAAAATGAATCTGACTTCAGTAGAGATGAATAAGGAACATGATATTTGAAGCGTTTTAATATGGAAATCTTGAAGATCGCCTTCAGCGAAGACAGATTTCGCGTATGCTCTATGGCATAGCCCCAAGGTCTGCCAGCCACTGTGCTGCATCGCGTACCTGTACCAGGCCCTTGTCGCGGGGCAGGCGCAGGTCGCGGACCAGCTGCACACCGGCATGGCCATATTTTTTACAGAAGTACCACAGGCTGGGGTCGATGTCGTCATGGCCCTGCTTTACTTCAATCAAGCGCTCCACCTTCTGATCCCGCACCATGCAGAAGTCCACCTCGCGGCCATCCTTGGTGCGCAGATAACGCAACTCCCAGGGCACACCGGTCCTGTCAGTATCCGCCCAGACCCGAGCCAACAACGAAACGGCAACCTGGTTCTCCAGCCGAGCCGGAGCGCCTGAGTCGACCAGACCGGTATCAAAGAAGTACAGCTTGGGCTCCTTGAGCAGGCTCCTGCCAATGTTCTCGGACCAGGGTTGGATGCGGAATACAATGTACAAGGCTTCAAGAATCTCCACGTATTTGAGGACGGTCGTTGGAGAAACCTGCAGATCCCCGGCCAGTGAAGCGAACGACAGCGGGGAGCCGACGCGGGAACGTAGCAACGCGAAGAGCGTCTTCATCGTCCGCAGGTCATGTATCCGCTCAAAGTCGAGTATGTCGTTTTGTATCAAGGATTCCGCGTATTGCAACCGCCAGCGCAGGGCATGGGTATCAGATGCCGCCAGATACGGCTCGGGGAAACCGCCGCGCTCCAGCAATCGGTCAAGGCAAGAACGCGCATCAAAGTCCGCACTGCTGGCACGAAGCTCCGCCGGAGCCAAGGGCGGTAACCGGTGCTGAAAATACCGCCCGGCCATCGAGTCGCCCGACTGGCAAAAGGTCTCGAGCCTGGCACTGCCGGTTACCAGGATTTTCTGCCCCTCCTGCCTGGTGTCATAGATGCCCTTGAGCCAGTTTTTCCATTCCGGCATCTTGTGGATTTCATCAAAGACCAATAACGGCGTCCGCGCGGGCCATGACGCCTCGACCAGCATGCGCCTGTCGGCGATCCTGTCATAATTGAGATACATCGTGTCGGGTATCGAAGCGGCTATGCTACGAGCCAGCCAGGTCTTGCCCACCTGCCTCGGACCCGTCAGGAACACCATCTTGTGCTCCAGATCCAGTTCTATCAATGTTCTGAGGCTTCGATCCATACGACTATTTTCCAGCATAATGGAAAATAGTCAAGACTTTCTTCCATTATCGTGGGGATTGGTCGTACTTGCGACCAAAAAAGCCAATATAAGGTGCACTGATGCTTATAGGGGAACCCGGCGCATATACCGCTTGAAGCATCCGATACCGTACTAGCACTACAAGCAGTCGAGACCATCAAGTCGGAAATAATGAAGATCATAAACGCTTGAATTCAGGATGTTTGCTCAGTTCAAGAACTGGTGGACCGAATGTAGGCAACCCATTCAACATAAAGATGTGTCTTAGAGGGGCGGTGAAGATACAGCATGACTTAAAAAATATGCTTTTTAACATTGCCGAGTTGCCAATAACGGATTAACATAGCATAGAAAAAATTCTTAAAACGACAAGGATAAAAATAAATGTTCAAAAACCAAAACTTGCTAGTGGAATCCTTCCAAGACTTCCCTCATTTTTTCAGCGGAAAAATAAAGAACGTATCCTCAAAACGCCCGGCTTTACCGGACATAAGCAAATTCAGTTCCAAAATGAAATCAAGCAAGAATGAGTCTGAGCTCGATCCGATTTATCAAAGAACAATCCATGATAATTTCAATAGAGCAATCAACTATTTATATAATAAAGAAATACTATCGTCATTTCTTGGGCTCACGACTTCCTCAACCAAGCTTTTTCATGAAATCAACGCTGTAATGGATAGAAAATGTTCTGTGGTGGTGATGGATCCCATATTTTCGAATCAGCTAAGCTACTTCCCTCAGACGACAGTTCCTATTAGTTTTCATTTTGATCGATCCCAACATAGAAAATTCCAAAGCTCCAGCATAAGACCGAACCAAGGTGGTATAGCGAAAGCTCCGATGGATCGTGTTGCTGTGAATTGCACTAAAAACTAAGGGAGATGTAATGGAGTTAGAGGTCATCCCTCCGAGCGTCAACCTTCTAGAATCCATGCGGTCAGTAGGATACTCACTTGAAGCAGCCGTCGCCGATCTTATCGACAACAGCATCACCGCAGGGGCGCATCACATCGTCATAGACGCTGATGTTGTGGATGGCAAGTATATAGCCATAATGGACAATGGGCGCGGCATGACATCAGCGGACGCGCGTGAAGCCCTACGCCTCGCAGGTACTATAGGAGTCCGTGAATATTCGGACCTTGGCCGTTTTGGACTAGGCCTCAAAACAGCCTCTCTATCGCAGGCGCGTAGTCTAACCGTTGTCACAAAACAGGCTGAGACTATTACAGCTCTACGCTGGGATATAGATTTTGTGCGTGACAAGGGCCAGTGGCTACTAGTTGTGCTCGAAGAAACTGACCTCAGCGGTCTTCCACTATGGGCAGATTTCTATATGCAACACTCTGGGACCCTCGTTGTATGGAATAGATTAGACCTATTATTAGGAGACACTACTTCACCCGGCACTTTCCTTGCCGAGCGGCTGGGCAGTGTCCGTTCCAGTCTTTCGCTCGTCTTCCATAGATATCTCGCCGCTCAACGCGACCGCCTTGTTATCTCAGTAAATGGGATCGATTTAAAACCGCTGGATCCATTTTTATCAGTCAACCCGAAAACGCAACAGACCTCGACCGAAACCATTCCTATAGGTACTACCACTGTGGAAGTAACTGCGTTCACACTACCGCATCCGTCCGGACTGACACCAGAAGAACGGCAACGTCCTGACCTTGGAGAATGTATGCGGGAAGCTCAAGGATTCTACATTTACCGAAACCGCCGGCTTATATCGCACGGTCACTGGTACGGTCTAGCACGCATGAATGAACTGTCGAAGCAGACTCGCGTCCAAGTCGATGTACCAACGTCGCTCGATGCGCTCTGGCAACTCGACATTAAAAAATCTCAAACGGAACCACCGCAGTCATTCAAGTTGCGACTACGTCAGCTTATCGATCCGATCCTTGACTGCGGTCATCGAGTTCATGCCTTCCGGGGGAGACGAGAGAATACCGAAGTTGCATACGTCTGGACAAAACTTAAGACCCGCAATGGATTCGGATATGAAGTGAACTTGGAAAGCCCGGTCGTCGAGTCGGTCCTATCCCATCTCGACACCGAGGATGCTGAGCGGGTGGTTGGCCTTCTACAAACAGTCGCGAGTACGTTTCCTGTTCTCGACGCTTACAATGAGGCAGCCAAGAACGTCCCGCCGATCACCGCGAAGCCCGATCGAGAGGCACTCATGGCGAGACTCATGGACATACGTCAGTCTGGGCAGTTCAGCCAGGACCCCGACGTCGCTGTGGCGCAACTTGCCGGAGTAGAGCCGTTCAATAATCTCGATGACTTAAGCTCACTCGTTAATTCTGTCTGGAGGAACCCCGATGCCATTGAATGATCGACAGGCTCAGTTCAAAGGATGGATTAAACGCCAGTTTTTCGATAAGAGCGGTGTACTGACCTTCGAAGACCTGGAGTCGAAAGCAGTTGCCTTAGCAATGCTACTCTTCAAAGACTTGAGCGCCATCGAAATCGGCGAAGTCATTACCGAACTTACGCAAGAGAATGCTGTAGTTATCCCACTTGGAGACTCGATTTACGATGCCGCAACATTCGTACCATGGATTGGAGATCGGCGCAGGGTAACTAAGACGAGACGATGGGACGCCTACGTCAAATTACTATTGAAGCGCGATTGGGAGGCTCCGGTCATCAAGACGCTCAGTGACCAGACCGACGAAGTCGTCGAACTGCTCGGCGATCCTTTGCGGTCCGGCCCATGGGTACGGCGCGGGTTACTGATGGGTGAAGTGCAATCTGGCAAGACAGCTACCTATCTTGGTGTTCTTAATAAAGCTCTTGACTATGGATTCAGGATCATCGTCGTAATAGGAGGCCATACAGAGGACTTGCGAAGACAGACACAGGTTCGCTTCGATACCGTCTTGCTTGGCGTCGATTCTGAGACATGGGG
>CAXZAJ010000005.1:0-35286 GCA_964293355.1 uncultured bacterium | reverse complement strand
CCCGACGGCGAAGCCCCCCTCGCCGCGCCCACTGAGCGCGGCACCGTCAAGCGCGAACTGATCAAGATGGGTTGGCCCGCCCTCGACACCGCGCCGCTCTCCGATGGCGACCCGTTTACCATAACGCTCAAGACCACGCGCCTCAATGGCGCCCCGTTCGGGTTGCGGGCTTACCAGCAGGACGCAGCGCTGGCCTTCGCGGGCCGCGGCGCGCCGGGTACGGGCTACGGCGTCATCGTCATGCCTTGCGGCGCGGGCAAGACCATAGTCGGCATGGCTGCCATGGCCGCCATAGGCCGCAAAACCCTGATCGTCACCACGAACGTTGCGGCCGTGCACCAGTGGATGGACGAGATCCTGGACAAGACCGAGGTGTCACGCGAGGACCTCGGCGAGTACACGGGCGCGGCCAAGGACGTCCGGCCCATCACGATAGCGACCTACCAGGTGCTCACCTGGCGTCCGGACAAAAACTCGGACTTTCCGCACTTCGACCTGTTCCGCAGGGAAAAGTGGGGCCTGATAGTCTACGACGAAGTGCACCTGCTGCCGGCACCGGTATTCCGCGTTGTCGCGGAGATACAGGCGATACGCCGGCTTGGCCTTACGGCTACGCTGATACGCGAGGACGGCCTGCAGGAAGACGTGTTCAGCCTCATCGGCCCCAAGCGCTACGATGTACCCTGGAAGGAACTCGAGGCCAAGGGCTTCATCGCGGAGGCGTTCTGCCGCGAGATACGCGTGCCGATGTCCGACCACGAGCGGCTGCGGTACGTCGCCTGCGGCACGCGGGAGCGGCACCGGGTGGCCGCCGAGAATCCCCTGAAGGAGCGCGTCGTCAAGGAACTGGTGGACAACCACTCCGAGGATCTGGTCATGGTCATCGGCCAGTTTCTCGAGCAACTGCGCTCGCTGGCCAAGGAACTGAACGCGCCGCTCATTACCGGCGCTACGCCGAATCCCGAGCGCGAGCGCATCTATTCTGACTTCAGGACCGGCAAGGTCCGCGTCATCGTAGTATCGAAAGTGGCCAATTTCGCGATAGACCTGCCTGACGCCTCCGTGGCCATCCAGGTCTCCGGCACCTTTGGCTCGCGGCAGGAAGAAGCCCAGCGGCTCGGCCGCGTGCTTCGGCCAAAAGAGAAGAATTCATACTTCTACTCCATCGTATCGCGGTACAGCGTGGAGGAGGAGTACGCCGACAACCGGCGCCGCTTCCTGACTGAACAAGGCTATCGATACACCATCGAAGCCTGGGAGGAATCTGAATGGGTACCGACGAGCTGAACAGATGGCGCGACGCGCTGATAGTGGACAGGGACGACGCCCTCATTGGCGCGGCCAAACGCTGGCTCGGCCCGGTAAAGACGCCGTTCAACAAGCATGAACTCGTGGCGCAGGTGGAGGCTTTCCTCAGGAAACCATCCACTGGCGATGCCATCACCGGATTGCTGGACAGGACCGACAAGCTGCTGATCGCGCTGGCCATGTATTCCGGCACCACGGTGCACGGAGGCCTGCCTCCGGCTGAACTCGCGAGGCTGGCGGTCGACGAACAGGCCTTCGAGGCAAGCGCGCTGGAGCGGATACGCAACCTCAAGGAACGGCTCGTGCTGTACACGTACCGGGGCCCCCGTGGTCGCGACCATGTGGCCCTGGCTCCGCCGCTCGCCGACAGGCTGGCCCTGGTCATAACGCCCTCGGACGCGCTCTCCACGGCCAGGACAACCGAAGAACCGGATGCGACTGATCCTTTCGCCTCGTTCTGCTCGATACTGTCAGCCTGCGTACATTCCAAGCCGGCGTTCAAGGGCAAGAAGGAACCGAGCAAACGGGCAATCGAGATACTCGAAGCCGCCGCTCCCGGACTCTCCGCGGACAAGGAACGCTTCATGGCGCTCCTTGGCGCCCTCGAGGCGAGCGGAGCCTTCGGGCTGAGCGACGACGGACGGCCCATAGCCTATCCCCAGCGCTTCGTGGAACTGTGCGACGAGGCCGGACCAGCAACTCCGCTGGCACTGGCAGCCGGCTGTTCGTCCATGCGCACGCCCACCAATCACGTTGCCGCCGCGAACGACCGCAGGATAGCGCCGGGCATGCTGCGCGCGGTCCTGGAATCGCTGCCCCGCAGTCTGGCCTTTCATCCTGGCGACCTTCGCCGCCTCACCGCGATGGCCATCAGGAGACACCTGGAGCCTCTGGCCGAAGCGGGGCTGACCGCAGCCCAGGAAGCCCTTGACCTGGGCCTCATAGCCTCTGTCGCAGCTGTCTCTGACGCGCTGGTCAAACTCGGTTTCGTCGTTCTGGGTGACGACGGCCTGGTGCGCGCGACCGGAGCGATAGACGCCACCCTGACTCCCCGCGGAGCGCCCGCGGGCGCAGACCATACGGTCGTCGTCGAGGAATCCCATGAAATACGGGTGCTGCCGGAAGCTACGCCGGAGACCCGAGCGTTCATCGCCGCCATCTCGCGGCTGGACCGCACCGGCCTGGTGTGGTCATCAACCCTGGACAAGGCCGCAGCCAAGGCGGCCTATGCCAGTGGATTTACGGCCGCCGGTATAACCGCACGGCTGGAACTGGTATCGGGTCTGCCGCTGCCGCAGAGCGTGCGCTTCTCGCTGGATGCCTGGGAAGCGGAGGTCCGCTCGGCCCGCCTGCGGGTTGGCGTCGTGGTCGCCCTGGACGGCCACCTTTCCGGCGTGCTGGAGCACTCGCCCAAGGCCGCTGGCCTGGTGCTGGAACGCCTCGCCGAGGGTGTGTACCTTCTGGCGGCACGGGATGCCTCGGAGGCGGAGCGCCTGCTCAAGGCAGCCGGCATAGACGTGGACATGCGCCCCTCTCCCCCGGATGACGGCGCTGAAACAATGCCGCTCTGGGAGCAGTCGTCCGCGGCATTCCACGCCGGGGAAACCACTCCCACCCTGGCATTCAAGCCCTGCAACGATGCGCTCTCCCCCGAGGAAGCCCCGCTCGTCAAGAAACTGCTTGCCGCTCTCGAAGACGCGGGCCTCATGCCCGACGAGCGCACCGAATTCGAGGCCAGGACCAAGGCCCGCCTCGTTCTCGACCCCGGCGAACTGCAGGCTCCGGTACCCGTAGAGGACGAGACGGTCGTTACGATACTGGATTACTCGGGCAAGGTGCGGCTCCTGGACCGCGCCCTCAAGGACGGTGTTGCCGTCGAACTTACCTACCTGGATCCCCAGGGCGTGCGCGCCGAAGCCAAAGGAGTGCCGCGAGACATCCGCAGGACCTCCATAGGCACGGTCGTCGCGCTGTCCTCGGGAGCAGCTGAACAGACAGTCGTCGCGATCGTCGCAATAGAAAGCGTGCGCCGGCTGAAAACAACCTGATACGGAGAATTTCATATGAGCAAATCAACTGATTACGATGCCGGGCAACTCAAGCTGGCAGTTCTGATAGACGCGGACAATACCCAGGCGCCGATAACGGAAGGCCTCCTGGCGGAAGTTGCCAAATACGGCATAGGAAGCGTCAAGCGCATCTACGGCGACTGGACAACCACCAAGCTGACGCAATGGAAGGCCAAGCTCCTCGAGTACGCCATCCAGCCCATCCAGCAGTTCGCCTACACCACCGGCAAGAACGCCACCGACAGCGCCATGATCATAGACGCCATGGACCTCTTGTACACCGAGAAGCTGGACGGTTTCTGCATCGTCTCGAGCGACTCGGACTTTACCAGACTGGCGGCCCGCATGCGCGAGGCCGGCAAGCTGGTGCTCGGCTTCGGCGAGCGAAAGACGCCCAAGCCCTTCGTCGCCGCCTGCGACAAGTTCATCTACACTGAAATCCTGCGCGGGCCGGTGGAGGAAGAGACTACATCGAAGGACGAGCCCCGGCGCCAGAAGCAGCCGCCCCAGGAAGACCTCAAGGTGGACAAGAAGCTCAAGGCACTGCTTGGAGACGCGGTGGAAGACTCGGCGGACGAATCCGGCTGGGCCTACCTCGGCCCCGTCGGCCAGTACGTGGCCAACCGCCAGCCGGACTTCGACCCGCGCAACTATGGCTACCGCAAGCTGGCGGAACTCATCAAGTCCTGCGGCTGGTTCGATGTGGAAGAGCGCTCTAGCCCCACGGATACCGGCAAGCAGATTTACATCCGCAAGCGCCCGAGCCGCTAAAACGACGCTTCAGTAGAAGGCGGGAGTCAGGTCGACGACGACAAAGTCGAGGAACGCCAGGTCTACTTCCACGGACCTGGCCGCATCGAGCCCGACGCCGGTCGTGTCGGGCAGCCTGAAGGCCCGGCCTTCCATGTCGCCCCAGGCAGCTTCCAGCGGTATCGTTACACGGCCAGGCGCAAGGCCCTCGGCCGTTTCAAGCGAGGCTACCGCGACGATGAGCCGGGTCCGGCCCTCGCCCCGTATCTGCCACCAGGCATACCCCGGCTCAACGTGCCGTTCCGCGATGTGCGCGGCCGCCAGAAAGGGTTTCATCCGCTCATGCAGCCGCTCTATGGAGGCATAGCCCGCCGCAAAGGCCTTGTCGTCGGCCCAGTCCAGGCCACGTATCGACAGGCCGGCCTCGTACAGGCCGGTGGAACCGTCCTGGAAGCCCATGGTCTCGAACATCGGCCGCCGGCCCCGCCCCACGGACAGGAACCGGGCCACGCCATGGCGCAAGCGCATCCGCTCCGGTCCCATTACCCGTGACAGCGCGGATCCCCAGAGCCTGGGCGCGCCTGATTCCGGCACATCAACAGAAAAGCACACGGAGGCGGGGCGCCTGCCTTCAACAGGGGCAACGAGCCGGTCATAGAGTGCAAGCGAGTCATGCAAGAGCGGCGCGTCTATCCGCCGGAGCGCCTCGTTGCCCATGGTCAGGTCAAAACCAAGCTCGGCATACGCTTCGAGTTCAGGCCCCTTCCGCGAGGCTACGGCCCCGGTGCCCGGCGCGCCTTCCCTGGAAGCCGCGATCGCGGTCCTGACGACCTCCGGGCTGGGCCGGTCCGAGGCAGGCACACAGCCGTCCTCGTCGAGCGATTCCTCGAATATCCTGTCCACCGCGTTGTACCGCACAAAATCGAAGCCGAAGGAATCCCTCCAGTACGAAAACACGTGGGCGTAGTAATCGATGGCATCCTGGTTGCGCTGGATGACATTGGCGGGGGCCGCGTTGGTCGGCATGTCGTCGTAGAAGGCAAAGGGAGCCACGATGCTGTAGGCGTCATCACCGATATCCATCCCATCGGCATCGCGGTAGGAGAACACGGGAAAATCGTTTCCGCCGTCATAGCGCAGGAAGGCCGGGATGCCCACGCCGTTCCTGGCGTGCGCCGGCACCGGCCACAGTCCATGGTCTATGCAGAGCCGGATCGCTGAATAGTAAGCCTTGTCCTTGGCCGCCAGGATTTCGGGTGTATCGCCTTCGTGCCTGCGAAAGATGGGCACGCCGTAGTCTTCCTTGGCGGTGGCGACGATGCTTGCCACGAGGTCGGCATCCCGCAGGCGGTCTTCGGCACGGTACGGAAACCCGGGATCCGCATGCTCGAGGCCGGTGCGCGCGTCGTCCAGAGCCACCCAGCGGAAGAGCCGGGGCCGTTCCATGGCAATGCGGCTGAACTGGGCGGCGTACGGCAGCAACTCGTACCCGACGCTCTTGCCCAGGAGCCCGCAGGCCGCCACGAAGGCGCGCAACTGATTCTCGGGGCTGATGCCGGCGGCGGTCAAAACGGGGTCGGCAAGCATCGTGTCCGCTATCGTCATGGTCTCGGGGGCGTAACTCAGGTCGAACTGGGTGGGGTGAAACGGTGCCAGCAGTATGGCAGAGGCGGTGATCGCGGGCAGCAGCTTGGCTGCGCGCACGAACGAGCCGGGCACGTCATCTATGGAGCAAGCCCGGACATTGATCCAGCAGAGGTCGGTGTCCAGCATCCAGGAAGAATCAGCAGCTTTGTGACGCGGAACAACCGCGGACAACCTGTTTTCGAGCAGCGCATAAAAAGCGGCGATGGCCGCATCGCTGAAGCGGAGGAGAGCCGTCTGGGTCATCGCGAGCGGCAGGCCGCCCTCGAAGTCGGAAACCAGCCGTGCCGCCTGATACCTGTCCTGACGAGAGGGCGACAGCACCTGCTCGATATCGTTCCACAATCCCATAGCACGCCACTATACCGGCCGGGGGCCGGTCCTGTGAAGCACGTCCTGCCGCCGCTTTCCGTCTCTGTCCCGGTAGGGATTCCTGGAATTCTTCAGGTAGGCCTTGTAGGCTGCGCAGGCCTCGTAGTAGCCGTCAGGCCCGCGGAAGGTGGACAGTTCGTCGCAACGGTACACCTCGAGCAGCACGGGGAACAGCGGGTCGTCGAGGATTCGGCCTATGCTGGAAGGCGGCACACGCGGCAGGGCGGCGGGCAACATGTGGTAGCGCACCAGGTAGGCCACCGAATCGATCATGTCACGGGGATAGCCGAGCCGCTTCAGGAAGGCGCGCGCCGCATCCTCGCCCAGTTCCGAGTGCCCGTTGAAGCGGTTGCCGCCGACCGAGACGGCGTCGGGCTTGCCGGTATCGTGCAGGAGCAAGGCCAGCGACAGGACCAGGTCGGGCGACTTGCGGTGCGCAAAGGTTTCCATGGTATGCCGCCACACATCGCCCTCGGGATGGTATTCCTTGGCGTGCGTCACGCCGGAAAGCTCCGCGAGCTCGGGCCAGTACTCCTCGACGAAACCGGAACGCAGGAGCAGATCAAAGCCTTTGTCGGGTCTGGCACCGGTCACGACGAGCTCCAGCAGATCGCGCTGATACTCCGGCGGCAAGCCCGGCCCCGCATCCTGGACGCACACGGGATCAGGATCGTACCGGTAACGGGAAGCAAGCGCCGCCGACTCGAAGACGACCAACTCCGGGGCGGCGCGATCCGGCGCGGGCGCAAGGTCGCGCAGGCGCTCGTAGACGCCGCCGCGCGCGTCAAAGGCCCGCTTGCCGGGAAGCCTCGCGAGCCTGGTCTGCGGATACGCTCCCTGCACCTCGCCATCTGAACAGCGCCAGCGCACGCGTATCCGGTCTTCACCTGAGGATACGGCGTCGGCATAGGGCAGGCCAGGAAACGACAGCCCGTCTACAGATTTGGCGAGTCCCACGAGATCGCCGTCAAAGCGCTCGAAACGCAGCGGAGCCGGAGCGACGCCGAAATACTCGTCGAGTGCCGTGAACGAGCAAACCACGGAGACCTCCGATAATCCTTGCATGCGGGCTGGTGTTTCTGATGGTGCCTTGCGGCAGCTAGCGGGACAGGATCAGGGGCGCTTCGTACAGCTCGTCGACCGCCGGCAGGGAGGTGCGCAGATCGCGCAGGAATTCCGGTCCGTCGCCCATATCCTCGTAGCAGTCACAGGAATCGATGCTCCTGCCTGCCACGGTGCAATATTTGTAGATTTTCTCTTCACCGAGTTTCTTGCGCCATTTGCCCGCATCGCAGCGAACTCTGAGATAGTAGCGACCGGCACCCGCGGGAGCGGGGACGAGCTTACAATGGATGCAGTTCGCGCAATGTATCCTGTTTCCGCGTGCGGCTTCCATCCCGATTGCCACCTTTCGACTGTCCATAGTATATAATGTCCCGGACGCGGTCAAGCGCGCGCCTTGCGGTTCCCGCCTATAGTATCGGAGTACATCATGATAGCGACAATCATTAACGCACTGGCCATCGTCATCGGCACCATAATCGGGCTCCTCGCCCGCAAAGGGTTCTCAGAAAAAGCGCGCGATGCGGTGTACAACGCAACCGGCGTCATCTCGCTGGTCATCGGCTTTACCATGGCCATCAAGACCGAACACGTGCTCGCCTTCGCGCTTGCCATCATTGCGGGCGGGCTCATAGGCTCGGCGCTCGATGTAGAAGGCGCCATCTACCGGCTCGGCGAATGGCTCCGCCGTAAATTCGCAAAGCATCCCGGCGATGCCGCTGAAGCAGGCAACAATGCCGGCACCAACGCAGGCTTCGCCTACGGTTTCCTCAACGCCTCGGTGCTGTTCTGCGTAGGCGCCATGGCCCTCGTCGGCTCGTTCAAGGCCGGTGCCGAAGGCGACTACGACCTGCTCCTGACGAAGAGCATCATGGACGGCGTCATAGCCATCATGTTCGCGGGCGCCATGGGTGCCGGCGTAGGCTTCTCCGCCATCTCGGTACTCATCTACCAGGGCATCCTGACGCTTGCCGCCGTCTGGGTAAAACCCTACGTCACGGAAACGATGATGGTGGAAATGTCGGCGGTCGGCGGCGCGCTGGTCGTCATGATAGGCATCAACCTGCTCGGCCTCAAGAAGATACGAACCGGCGACTTCCTGCCGGCTTTGGTACTCATCGTTGTACTATCGATGCTCTTCGGGTATATTCCTGTCCTGTAATCGTGCCGGAATCGTCTCGTCGGAGGAAGAACAGTGCCTGACTCAGTGATACTCATAGTCGAAGACGAATCCCTCGTTGGCATGGAACTCAAGGAAACTCTGGAACGGTACGGCTACCTGGTTCCCGCCGTGGTACAGCAGGGTGAAGAGGTGCCGGAAGCCATCGTAATCCACAAGCCCGACCTGATACTCATGGACATCAGGCTCAAGGGCTTCCAGGACGGCATCGAGACGGCCTACATGGTAGGCGCCGAATTCGAGGTTCCCTTTGTGTTCCTCTCGGCCTATTCCGACGATGAAACGCTCACGCGGGCGCTCGGCACCAAGGCCTATGGTTATCTGGTAAAACCCTTTGACGAAAAGACGCTGCGGACCACCATAGAGCTGGCCCTGCACCGCTCCAAGGAATTCCACGACCGCGACCATGAAGACTGGTACCGCGGTGTGCTCGAACGCTTTCCGCGTCCGGTATTCCTGACCGACCTCTACGGCCGCATCAGCTTTGAGAACGCGGCGGCGCGGGCGGCCTTCAATACCGCGGAAGCGGCACGGGCAGGAACCGCCCTGCACCTGCTGTTTGCCGACCCCGCCGCGATGACCGACCTGCTCTCCGATGCGGCGACCATCGAGGCGGGCAAGCCTGCGGTACGCCGCAAGCTGCCGCTCAAGACCGGCAAGGGCTCCATAATGCTTGAAATCGCACCGCTCCATGATGGAGAAGGCAAGCCTTCAAGCTTCGTCGTCGTCGTCGGAGCCCCCTGCGAATAGCCGGTTATCCGTGCTTCGCCCTCATTCCGGCAGCATCGTGTAGACGAACAGGTGCTCCGGCACCAGCAGTTCGGCCGCAAGCGTCCTGAAGGCCTCCATGTCAGCCAGGGCGACGCTCTGCCTGCCGCGCGCCATGATTTCCAGATCAAGGCCTGAAGCCAGCGCGTTGCCCAGGCGGTTTACCCAGAAGTCGTTCGTCCGGCTGCGTCCGTCGTAGTCGCGCTGGGCCGCCGTGCGTATCTGGCTGACATAGCGCGCATCAAACGTACCTGCCGCCAGCCTCGCCACCTCCGCCTGTACTTCCGCTATCAGCTCGTCCACCCTGGCGGGGTCGGTATCGAACTGCACGATGAAGGAGTACTGCTCCACGGGAATCTTCGTGAACGCGGCCTTCGTGGAGACGACATAGGTAGCTCCCAGATCCTCGCGCAGCGCATCGAGCAGCCGGTTGTTCAGCGCCTGGGCCAGCAGTCCGAGGGTCGTCTCGCGCTGCCATGACCAGGCGGACGGGGCCGCCCATACCAGGCGCACGCTGGCCCGCTGCTCCTTGGAGTAGGCAAAATCCACCCTGCCGCCGTCCTGCCTGGGCGACATAGGCTGGTTCCATACGGGCTCGTCGTTCCTGCCCGCGGGTATTGCTCCCAGGTGTTTTGCAGCAAGCCGCCTGGCCTCATCGATATCAAAATCGCCCACCAGCACATACGTGAATTCCGACGCGTCCGCGAGGGCGTCCAGCACCAGCGCCCGCGTTGCTTCAAAGTCCACAGCCTTGAACGTCGCGGCGTCGAGGGCCGCCGCACGCGGATTGCCGCCAAAGAGGTCTGAACTCCATGCTGACTCGAAACGGTACCCCGGATCGCGCACATAGGGGCCGATCTGCTCGGCCAGGCGGTCACGAGCCGCGTTGAAGGCCCGGGAATCCCTGCCGGGCTCGGCTGAACTCAGATAGACAAGCCTGAGAAAGGCCTCCAGATCGGTCGGCGTCGTCTTGCCCACGAAAATCTCGCCGTTCTCGCCGATGGACCACTGGAGCCCCACGTTGAGCGACGCCGTCTGCTCATCGAGCCGGGTCGCGCTCATGGCGCCGAGGCCCGCTTCAGCCAGCAGCGTCGGCGCGAACGAGGCCGTGGTCTGTAGCTCCACCGGCAGCGCCGTGTACCCGCCCGGTGACCAGGCCAGGAAGCTGATGGCATCCTTGTCGTACCCCGTAGGCTTGAGCAGCACGCGCGCGCCGTTGGACAGCGTCAGCTCGGTCATGTTGTCGGACAGCGACTTCTCGGACACGATGGTACCCGGTTCAGGCAGTACATCGAAAAGGTCGCCCTCGTCACCGGACGTCGTCATCGGTACGAGCTGGGCGGTACGCGCATCGCGCAGCGCCTTTTCAAAAGCCGGTTCGGTAAGCAGGGATTCCGCAGGTCCAGTCTTGGCCCGCACCGCGACGAAACCCTCGTCGGCGGCCAGTATGTCGCTCCCTGCCTGGTTGAGCGCTTCGAGCGTCAGCGTATCGAGAACCTTCTTTATATACACCCGCTCGTTGACGATGCCGGGGACGGGCTCGCCATACATGAAGTTGCGTACGTATTCCTCGGCAAAGCTGAAGCTCTTCAGGTCGTCGTCCTCCACGTCGAGGGTACCGAGCCAGCGCCGGTACAGGTCAACCGTCCTGCGGAACTCGCTTTCAGTAAAGCCGAAGCGCCTGATGCGTTCCACCTCGGTGGCCAGCCCCGAGAAGGCGGCCAACTCCTTATCTTCGGAAGCTACCAGGGTAAACGAGTACAGCCGCGTAGTTCCGTAAAAATAGTCGTCATCAAAGTACGCATCGCGCCAGGCCGCCTCTCCCGTGCGGGAAAGGTCGGCCAGCCTCGTGCGTATAGCCTCGGCCGCGATGCGCACGCGCAAGAGCTTCTCGTAGTCGCCTATCACCACCTCAGGGATATAGGGCACGATTTTGCGGTACGAAATGATGGAACGCTCGAAATCCTGGTTGAAGGTGGCGACGAAACCAAGATCGCTGGATGGCTTGATGGGGAAGTTCTGCCGGGGCTTTACGGTACCGTCCGATGACGGGAACGAGAACTGCGCTTCGATTTTTGCCGCTACATCCCTGACGTCAATATCGCCAACGACGATGACGGCCATCCTGTCCGGCCGGTAATGCTCGCGGTAGAACTCCCGTAGCCCTTCGGAGTTGGCACTTTTGATCGACGCCTCGTATCCTATGGGCTCGCGTTCGGCATGGGCGGTACCGGCCAGCAACCCGTTGACCTCGCGCACGCGCGCCGTCTCGTCCGGCCCGATCCCCAGCCTGAGTTCCTCGAGAATGACCCCTTTTTCCTTCTCCACCTCGATCGGATCAAAGCTCACCGCGGTGGCCCATTCCTTGAGCACCTTGAGGCCCGTATCGAAGAAAGCGGGATCATTGAGCGGCATCTGCAGGGTATACAGCGTCTCCTCGCGCGTCGTATGCGCATTGATCTCCGCGCCAAAATCCATGCCTATGGACCGCAGGTACGTGACCAGCTCGTTTTCAGGAAAGCTTTCTGTGCCATTGAAGGCCATGTGCTCCACGAAGTGCGCGTAGCCTGCCTGGTCGGCACGTTCGTTCGTCGATCCGGAATTGACGATGAGGAACATGACGGCCCTGCCGCCTGGATTGCCGTTGCGCCGTACATAATACGTCAGCCCGTTGGGCAGCACGTTTTTTGTCAGTTCAGGCGCCAGCGGCAGCGGGTCAGCGGAGGAATACGCTGAACCACCGGGCAGGGCCGTCGCGTTATTCAGCGAGGCGGGAGCCTGCGCGGGGGTTCCCACACAGGAGAGCAGGGAAACAGAGAGTATCAGGACGGAGGCAAAACTGCCCCGGAGCAAGCGTGTCATGTAAAACTCCTTCTGCGTCGAGCCCGCGACAAGGCGCCGCAGGCAACGAATTCAATATATCGCAAAGGAGGAAGCGCGGACAATGTTACAGGATGGCTTGATCCGCGCAGTGCTTCACGACACCAGGCACTTCTCCCCGTGGCCTATGAGGTCGGTACGGCCGGCTAGCCTGAGCGCGTCGAGGACCAGAGAGCGGTTCTCCGGCTTGGAGTACTGCAGCAGGGCGCGCTGGTAGGAGCGGTCCTTTGCGCCGCGGGCCACATAGACCGGCTCCATGGTCAGCGGGTCCAGGCCCGTGCGGTACATTGCGGTGGCCAGGGTACCCGGCGTGGGGTAGAAGTCCTGCACCTGGTCGGGCACGAAGCCGGAGTCGCGCAGGTACTCCGCCAGCTCTATGGCATCGCTGAGCTCTGACCCCGGATGCGACGCTATGAAGTACGGCACCAGGTATTGCTTCAGTTCAAGCTCGGCATTCACCGAGGCCCATTCTTTGGCGAAGGCGTCGTAGGTGCTCCGTGGAGGCTTGCCCATCAGCGCGAGCACCCGGTCAGACACGTGTTCGGGCGCCACCTTGAGCTGGCCGGAGACATGGTGCTCGGCCAGTTCGCGGAGGAAGCTGTGGTCCTTGTCGGCCATCAGGTAGTCAAAGCGCACGCCGGAGCGCACGAAGGCCTCCTTGACGCCCGGCACGGCCCTGACGGCGCGCAGCACCCCGATGTAGTCGCGGTGGTCCACTTCCAGCGACGGGCAGGGCTCGGGAGCCAGGCAGCGCCGGTCCACGCAGGCCGAACCGTTGGCCTGTTTCTTGCAGGCCGGACCCCGGAAGTTTGCGGTAGGCCCGCCTACGTCGTGGATGTAGCCCTTGAAGTCCGGCAGCTTCGTCAAGGCGCGCGCTTCTTCGACTATGGACTCCCTGGAGCGGCCCGACACGATGCGCCCCTGGTGGAACGCCAGCGCGCAGAACGCGCAGGCGCCGTAGCACCCGCGGCTTGAGGCTATGCTGAACTTGACCGCGGCCAGCGCCGGTACGCCCTTGTACCGGTCGTAAGCCGGTTGCCACGCGCGCTCGAAGCGCAGGCCGTAGACCTCGTCCAGCTCCGCGCGGGACAGCGGCGCCTGCGGCGGGTCCTGCACCACGAACTGCCCGGCGGCCGCCTCCACGAGGTGGCTGGCCGAGCCGGGGGCAGTGTTACGGTAATGCGCCCCCGAAGATTCGGCAAACGCGCGCGCGTCAGCGGAAGCCGCTTCGTGGTCGGGCAGGCGCACCGCCCCGGACGGCAGTTCAGCCTCTTTTGATGTCCGCCACACCGTCCCGCGTATGCCGCGCAGGCTGGCCGGCTCGAAGGCAGCCTCCCTGCCCGCCGCGGGGTCGCCCAGCATCGCTCCACCACGGGCATCGGAAGCCTGCGCCAGTCGCGCCGCTACCTCGCTGATCGCACGCTCCCCCATGCCGTAGACCACCATGTCGGCCTTGGAATCAAGGATTATCGGCTTGCGCACCGTATCTGACAGGTAGTCGTAGTGCGATAGCCGCCGCAGAGAGGCCTCCAGCCCGCCCGCTATCACCGGCACGCCCTTGAACGCCTCGCGGCATTTGCCGCAATACGCTATTACCGCCTTGTCGGGCCGAGCGTGTTCCCGTTTGCCATTCACCGTAAAACCATGCAGCGAACCGTCTGCCGAGCGGCACAACGCGGGATCGCCGCCGGGAGCGTACTCGTCTTCCGAGCGCGGCTTGCGGTTGGCCGTGTACTTGCAGACCATAGAATCGATAGCACCGCCGGCCACCAGAAACGCCAGCCGCGGCCGCCCGAGCGCCCGGAACGCCTCCACATCAGAAGGGTCAGGCCTCGCTATGACGCCAGCCGAGTAGCCCAGGTGCTCGAGCCAGCGCCCGATCAGTGCAGTGCCGAAGGAAGGGTGGTCGACGTACGAGTCGCCCGTGACGATGACTAAATCGACGCGTTCGAGCGAGCGCGCCGCGAGTTCTGCCTTGGTGGTGGGTAGGAATGCCATGCGCACAGTATACCCTCGATGGCGGTGCGTGACAGCAGGCGGGGTCTGTCCCCGGCTTGACTCCAGAAACGCGTTTCAATATCATTAGGCATACTAACTATTAGCAAGGCTAACAATGGAGCTCCATGAGTACTGAACAAGACAAGGAAGCGACGAGACTCGTGGCCGAGCGGCTGTTCGAGGCGTTCCGGGCGGTCGGGCCGTTCAAGCGGCGGCCGGGGTTTGGACACGCGGCCCGGCCCGGCGAATTCCAGCTGATCCATCGGCTGGCGCACGAGGCGCCCGGGACGGGGTTGCGCATCGGTGACCTGGCCGCATGGCTCGCCGTCAAGCCCCCGACCGTCACACAGTTCGTGGACGCGCTGGAATCGCGCGGCCTCGTGGAGCGCTTCGCCGATCCGGACGACAGGCGCGCCATACGCGTGCGGCTCTCGCAGAGCGGACGGGACATGGCCGACTCGTTCCACGCACGCGCCATGGAGGAAACCGAAGCCCTTGTCGCACATCTCGGTGCGGCCGACGGCGAAAAGCTCGCCGAACTGCTGGCCAAGACTGCCGAGTTCCTGGCAGCCCGTCACGGAGACAGGAACTGCGGTTTCCATGGTGCGCATCAGCACCATGACGGGGTCTGTCCCCACACCCAGGATGCCCGCAACCAAACGCCCCATACCAATGAAGGAGAACGATAAACCATGCTTAAACTGTTCAGGCACCTGCGGCCCTATGCGCTGCCCATAACCATCACCCTCGTGCTCGTGTTCGCCAGCGCCATAGCGGAACTGAGCCTGCCCGCGATGATGTCCACCATCGTCGACGAGGGCGTCGCCAAGGGAGACACGGCGACCATCTGGCGCATAGGCGGCTCCATGCTGCTCGTCGCGTTCGCCGGCATCGTAGCCAGCCTCATAGGCGGGTACCTGGCATCCCGCACCGCGATGGGCTTCGGCCGCGACCTGCGCACCAAGGTCTTTGCCCGCGTCTCGTCGTTCTCGTTGCGTGAACTCGACCGCTTCGGCGCCTCGTCGCTGATAACGCGGACGACCAACGACATCACCCAGGTGCAGCAGATCGTGTTCATGATGCAGCGCATGATGGCGCACGCGCCGATGATGGCCATAGGCGGCATCGTTATGGCGCTTACCACCGAGCCCAAGCTATCATGGATACTGCTCGTCGTCATTCCGATACTGGCTCTCGCCATCGTGCTGCTCGCCCTCAAGGGCATGCCGCTCTTCAAGGCGATCCAGACCAAGCTGGACGCGCTCAACCGCGTCATGCGCGAAAACCTCACCGGCATCCGCGTCGTCCGCGCTTTCGACCGGGTAGAGCACGAGCATGGCCGTTTCGACGCGGTCAACGCCGACCTGACGGCCACCACCCTCAAGGTGAACAACCTGATGGCCTTCCTCTTTCCCTTCGTCATGCTGATGATGAACGTGACCACCATCATGATCGTCTGGTTCGGCGGACTCGCCATCGGCGCCGGCGACGTCAAGATAGGCTCCCTGATGGCCTTCATCCAGTACGCAACCCAGATCATGTTTTCCGTGGTCATGGTTACCGTGATATTCATCATGGTGCCGAGGGCCCAGGTCTCGGCGGTGCGCATCAACGAGGTGCTCGACGTCGACCCCGAGATCAAGGACCCCGCCTCGCCTGAGCTCCCCGAAAACCCCTCCGGCCTGGTCGAGTTCCGCAACGTCAGCTTCGGCTACGGCGGCGCGGCCGAACCGGCCATCCGCGACATTTCGTTCACTGCTACCCCCGGTACGACCACCGCCATCATAGGCGGCACCGGCTCCGGCAAGAGCACCATCGTCAACCTGATAGCCCGCTTCTACGACGTTGACGCAGGCGCGGTCCTCGTCGACGGCATCGACGTGCGGCAGCAGGGCCAGGACGCGCTGCGCTCCGGCCTCGGGCTGGCCACGCAGAAGCCCATCCTGTTCTCCGGCACCATAGCCAGCAACCTCCGTTTCGGTCATGCCGAGGCAACCGAAGCAGACCTGGCCAAAGCCGCCGAGACCGCTCAGTCCACCGCGTTCATAGCGGAGAAGGACGGCGGCATGGAGGCGGCCATATCTCAGGGCGGCACCAACATCTCGGGCGGCCAGAAACAGCGGCTGGCCATAGGACGGGCGCTGGCAAAGCGGCCGCGCATCTACCTCTTCGACGACAGCTTCTCCGCACTCGACTTCAAGACCGACGCCAAGCTCCGCGCGGCCCTCCGCAAGGAGACAGCAGACGCCACGGTCATCATCGTCGCCCAGCGCGTCGGCACCATACGGGACGCCGACCAGATCATCGTGCTGGACGAAGGCCGCATCGTCGGCAAGGGCACGCACGCTGAGCTCATGCTCTCGTGCGAGGTATACAAGGAAATAGTCGCGTCGCAGATGTCCCTGGAGGAAGCGGTATGAGCGCCAAAGAAAATAATCCCATGGCCAAGCCCGGCGCCACAATGGGACGCGGCCCCGGCGGACCAGGCGGCCCCCACGGCTTCGGCATGCCCACCGAAAAGGCCAAGAACTTCAAAGGCACCCTGCGCCGCCTCGTCGGCTACCTGAAGCCGCACCGTCCCGCCATCCTGCTCGTCTTCGGCATGGCCATCCTGAGCACGGCCTTCTCCGTCGCTGGCCCCAAGATACTCGGAAAATCCATAACCATCCTGTTTGAAGGCATCGTCGCCAAGGCGCGCGGCGTGCCAGGCGCTGCGATAGACTTTTCCAGCGTCGGTTCGATACTGCTGATGCTCCTGGGCCTGTACCTCCTGTCGGCCGCCTTCAGCTACGCCACCCAGCTCGTCATGGCCAAGGTGTCGCAGAAGACCGTGTACTCGTTCCGCAAGGCCATAGACGAGAAGCTGGCCCGCCTGCCGCTCAGGTATTTCGACGGCCGCACGCACGGCGAGATCCTGTCGCGGGCCACCAATGACGTGGACACCATAGCCAACACCCTCCAGCAGAGCCTCGTGCAGATGATCACCTCCGTCGTCACCCTGGTGGGTTCGGTCGCGATGATGTTCACGATAAGCTGGCAGCTGTCGCTCGTCGCTATTGCCACCCTTCCCTTCTACGTGCTGACCACGGTGGTCATAGCCAAGAACTCGCAGCGGTTCTACAAGAGCCAGCAGAAATTCCTTGGCGAGCTGAATGGCCACGTGGAAGAAATGTATTCCGGACACCCGGTGGTCAAGGCCTTTGGCTACGAGCGGGCCTCCGTGGAGCGCTTCGACGAGGTCAACGGCCGGCTCTACGGCGTCGCCTGGAAGGCCCAGTTCGTCTCGGGCATCATCATGCCGGTGATGAACTTCATCAACAACCTGGGGTACGTGTTCATAGCGGCCATAGGCGGAGCGATGGCGGCCAAGCGCGTCATCACCCTGGGCGACATCCAGGCTTTCATCCAGTACGCCAGGCAGTTCACCCAGCCCATCATCCAGACGGCCAATATAGCCAACATCCTGCAGTCGACCATGGCCGCCAGCGAGCGCGTCTTCGAGGTGCTCGACGAGGCCGAAGAAAGTGCCGACGCGCCCGCCGTGTCGAAAGCGGTAACATCGTTCAATGCCGCCTGCGGCGACGTCGCTTTCGAGGACATATCCTTTGGCTACAGCGACGAAAAAATCCTCATGCACGGCCTCTCCCTTACCGCGCCGTGCGGCGAGACCATAGCCATCGTCGGGCCAACCGGCGCCGGCAAGACCACGCTCGTCAACCTGCTCATGCGCTTCTACGAACTCAAGGGGGGACGCATCACCATCGGCGGCGTCGACATCCGCGACCTGCCACGCGGCACGCTGCGCCGCTCCTTCGGCATGGTGCTGCAGGACACCTGGCTGTTCGGCGGCACCCTGCGCGACAACATCGCCTATGGTCGCGACGGAGCCACCGAAGAGGAGATAGTCGCCGCGGCAACCGCCGCCCACGCCGACCACTTCATACGCGTGCTGCCCCAGGGCTACGACACCGTGCTCAACGAGGACGCCACCAACCTGTCCCAGGGCCAGAAGCAGCTCCTGACCATAGCGCGCGCCTTCCTCGCCGATCCCCGCATCCTCATCCTTGACGAGGCGACCAGCTCCGTTGACACCCGCACAGAGACCGTGGTCCGCAAGGCCATGGAACGCCTGCTCGAGGGACGGACCAGCTTCGTCATCGCGCATCGCCTCTCCACCATCCGCGACGCCCACACCATCCTGGTGATGAACGAGGGCAGCATCGTGGAGAAGGGTAACCACGAGGAACTCCTCGCTGCCAACGGCTTCTACGCCGACCTGGACCGCAGCCAGTTCCTGGGCATAGAAGAAGCGGAGGTCGTGCCGGCCTGAGCCGCCATGCAGCAAGCCTGAAACGGCGCAAGCGCCCGTGTTCCTTGCGGCGTAACAAGATCAGTCTGGTATACAATCTACCAAGCTGGTCCCGTTACGCAGTAACGAGCACGACGGCGCAAGGAGCAATGCCATGAGTGAAATCATCATGTATCAGGCAGACGACAACCATACCGAGGTAGAAGTCCGTTTTCAAGAGGATACTGTCTGGCTCACGCAACAGCAAATGGCTGCCCTTTTTGAGCAGACAAAGCAAAACATCAGTTTGCATATCAACAACTGTTTCAAAGAAGGTGAATTGGACAGTGATTCAGTTGTCAAGGAATCCTTGACAACTGCCGCTGACGGAAAATTATACCGGGTAAATTATTACAATCTTGATGTCATCATTTCGGTTGGTTACCGGGTTAAATCCGTCCGTGGCTCCCAGTTCCGCCAGTGGGCAACCAGGCGCCTTAAGAATTATCTTGTAGAAGGCTATGCGATAAACCAGAAGCGCCTTGAAGAACGCAATATTGAACTCAAACATCTGAAGACAGGAATTTCAATACTTCACCGGGCCATAGAGAAGCAAGCCCGACGAGAGGGAGACAGTAAAAAACGTCGTGATCAGCATACTGAACAGAAGGGGCTCCAGAACCACAAACCCATAAATGTGTTGAATTACTGGTGGTACGTGTCCAGGTATTTCGTATATTCAATGTAGACAGAGTGAAAGCGAAAGGCAGGCACACTCATGGAGGCATTAAAATCCATGGACTCGAAGCAGCGTGATGATCTTATCAAAATCCTCCAGAACCGTTTCGACAAGAACATGGCCCGTCATGCGGGCCTTGCCTGGGCGGATGTCCTTCCACGGCTGGAAGCCAACCCTGATAAGCTGTGGTCACTTTCAGAGATGGAGAGGACAGGCGGCGAGCCCGATGTCGTCGGCACCGACCCTGAGTCCGGTGAATACCTGTACGTCGACTGTTCGGCTGAAAGCCCCAAGGGCCGCAGGAGCATCTGCTACGACAAGGAAGGCCTGGAATCCAGAAAGGAATTCAAGCCCGGGGACAACGCCGTCGACATGGCGAAGGCCATGGGCATCGAACTGCTCACGGAGGTACAGTACCGAGACCTCCAGAAACTCGAAGCATTCGACCTGAAGACATCCAGCTGGATCCAGACACCAGCCACCATCAGGAAGCTCGGCGGAGCGCTCTTCTGCGACCGCCGCTACGACACGGTCTTCGTGTACCACAACGGCGCGTCGTCCTACTATGGCGTCAGGGCGTTCAGGGGCCTGCTGCGGGTGTAATGGCTGTAATAAGGGAAGAAAACATGAAAGCAATAACGGTAAAGAAGTCCGGGGGTCCGGAAGTCCTTGCGCTGGTCGAGATCGACAGGCCCAGGCCGGGTCGCGGCGAACTGCTCGTCAAGGTCAAGGCGGCCACGGTAACGGCGGGCGACGCGAAACTCCGGGCCATGTCGCGCGTCATCCTCGTGCCGCTCGGATTATTGTTCGGGTTCAAGCCGATGGAAGTTGCCGGGGTAGAGTTCGCGGGCATCGTGGAAGAACCCGGTCCCGGGGTCACCGAATATGCCGCGGGCGACCGCGTCATGGGCACGACTACAGGACTGGCGCGCGGTGCCAACGCCGAGTTCGTCGTGGTGCCGGAGCGAAGCCGTATGGGCGTCCTCGTATCCTTGCCCGACAGCGTTACCTTTGAGGAAGGTGCGGCGCTGCCGGTCGGCTCCATGACCGCGTGGCAGCTTCTCAGGAAGGCAGGTACGCTTCAAGGCAAACGTGTTCTGGTGTACGGTGCTTCCGGCTCGGTCGGCTCCTTTGCCGTACAGTTGGCCTCGCAGCATGGAGCGACGGTAACCGCGTTTTGCGGCGCTGCCAACTCTGACATGGTCAGCTCGCTCGGCGCGACGCGGGTTCTCGATTATAAAAAACAGGCACTATCCGAAGCCGACGCTCAGGACATCGTATTCGATGCCGTAGGGAAGCTGACGCGCCGCGCCTGCGCACCTATACTTACACAAGGCGGCACCTATGTATCGGTGCGCAGCCCAACCTCGGAGAAAGCAGACGAGCTTCGCTACCTTGTCGGGCTGGCAGCAGAAGGCCGGCTCCGCCCCTTCATAGACCGACGCATACGCCTGGAAGATGTGCCCGATGCGCACAGCCTCGTGGACGCGGGTCGCAAGCGCGGCAATATCGTGGTGCTTGTGGACCAGGACGTCAGGTTCCTGGACGAACTCCTCGCCGATGAAAGCTGATCGCTTCAGGATCGTCCTTGATTCAAACGTCTGGATCAACACGGCACCGTCCCCGCAGGAACTCCTGCCAGGCTTGTTCAACTGATGTTACGCCACGCGATACCTGTATTTTCGCCTGCTACCTTCCATCCAGATCAGCAAGTCTTTCGTTCAGCCGTGACGCTGACGACGACAAGTTCATCCATACTGCTCTGGCCGCACAGGCCCTCTATTCAGCCACCCCTTATTATCCTGGAGTTGTTGTGCAGGTAAGGGCGGCCTATACTGAAACCATGAATGCAAGCCAAGCCACTGGAAGGTCTCCGGTCATCCGCCGTTTCTTTCGTACCTCTGTGGGGTTTGGACTACTGATGGGCCTCGTGTTTCCATTTTATGCCCTCATATTCGCACGTTTCCCTTCCACTGCGTCGTTAGCCTTCTTTTCTGCGGGCTGTCTCGGCGCCGGCCTTACGGTAGGTCTCGTTTCATATGCGATTGGTCGGCAATTGTTGCTTCGCTGGATAGAGATACGCTCCGATGGGCTTGGTTCCCTTGGCGTGGCAGGTTCCGTTCTGGATCTCGCAAAAAGCCGCGAGCTGGGATAAATCAGCGAGAACTTCACCCGCTTCTTTTCAGCTCTGGATCGTGAATTGCATGAAATCCGGAAGGTTTCAAGTGCTTCAATGGAAGCCCTGCAGGTACTCGTGGAACATTTCAGGGCACAGGCGGATACACTCGATAGGCTTGCCATCCGCTCAAGGGAAGGCGAACGTGCCTTGGATGGCATGTCCAGGCAGATACACTGCGTAACGGACCAGGGCTTGTCTCTGGCCGATGCCGGAGAACAGATACGGCGAGTGCTTGATGAAAAGAAGGTCTTGTTTTCTTCGCTTGCTGAATCTGGTGAGATCATGGTTCATACCCAGGCGAGCCTGTCGGAACGCATAAGTGACGAGCGGAGACGGAACCAGGGTGTAGGCGCGATCATAGCCAAGGGAGAGCAGGCCTTCGATGATCTGAAGCGGCTGCAAAAGCGCATCGCCGAGGTAATCGGTGTGATGCTGGAGGCGGTTAAATCGATGGAGGACTCAGGTGCGAGATCGAACCTGCTGGCCATGAACGCTGCCATCGAAGCCGCCCGTACTGGACATGTTGGGCGAAGTTTCGCGGTGATTGCCGGGGAGATGCGCAAGCAGAGCGACGAGAGTACCGCTCAGTCCACCCGCCTTCGTGGCACGCATGCACGCCTTGGTGCGGATCTGGCCGGGGGAGAAGCATCTATCGGCGCAGCGCTGGAGGTATTCTGTGCACTTCAGGAAACCGGCCCTGCTGGTGAGCGGGCCCTGGACGGTATGGACGATACAGCGCGAGGTTTGGTAGACAGCGGTACCGGGCTCCAACGCCAGATGGATGACTTTACAGCTACCGTTGGACAACTCGAGAAACTGGCCGCTTCCCTGACAGCATCCAGTGCAGATTTCACTGCGCTCCGCGATATGGATGGAATGGAAGAAGCCAGAAAGACCATTTATGAATTGCTTGAAGCCATTCTTGCCATCACCGCCAGCCAACGGAATCTGGGTGAACGTATGTCAGGGTTGTCCGGTTCCATGAGCAGCATCGACCACCTGCTTTCACGTTTCAAGTTGCTGGACGATGGAGAAGCAGGTTCTGACCTTCCCGTGAGTTCACCCTGAAGACATCGAGCTGGATACAGACATCCGAGGCCATCAGGGAACTCGGTGGCGCCCTGTTCTGCGACCGCCGCTTTGACACGGTCTTCGTGCATCACAACGACGCTTCTTCTGGTATGAGGTCAGGGCGTTCAGGAGACTTCTGAGGGGGTGGCTCCTCGTCTATATGGTACCTTGCATCATACCATAATATGTCACATACTTATGGTATGGCAATAATGGAACACAGGACCAGCTTCGCGCTGGACGAGGCGACGATTCAGAGGCTCAAAAAACTGGCGGGAATCTGGCAGGTCTCGCAGGCCGAGGTGGTGCGCCGGGCGCTGGAGAAGGCCGACATGGAGTCGACGGCGGAATCCGACGCGACCGTACGACGGCTCATTGCGTACCACACCGTAGGAGGCATCAGCACGGACGCGGTTGACGCCTGGCTCAACGAGTTGTCCGGACGGTCGTCATGATACTGCTCGACACGGGATACCTGCTGCGCATCCTCGTCGCCGACAGTCCAGAATCGGAACGTGTCTTGAGCTGGTACCAGGCGGGAGCACGGCTATGCACCTCGAGCCTCAGCTGGAACGAGTTCCTGTGCGGTCCCGTAGATGAAGACGGCGTACGGGTGGTCCTTTCGCTGCTGCAGGACCGGGTGTTGCCCTTCACGGCCGACCATGCGGTCGAGACCGCGAGGCTGTTCAAGGCAACGGGCCGAAAACAGGAACTGCGAGGTGTCATCATGACCGCGGCGGCCACCATCAAAGCCAATGCGGAACTCGCCACCACGGACATAGAGCCCTTTTCCAGGTTCAGGCGCTACGGGCTGAGCCTGGCTGAAATCCGGTAAGACTGAGTCCGGGAGCAACATTGATGAAAAGGACAAGCAGAAACGCAGCGAGATTCAGCGCATGCAGGAAGGCCTGTGCCGGACATCCCCGCCAGAACGCCCGCGCTGGCGGGTCCATTAACATCCATCTCGTCGATGTGCAGCCTCGCGGCCAGGGCTTCATGATGCTGGGGCTTGCACTCTTCATAACCGGGTTGCTGACTACAGCGGCGCTGGTATCGAGACCCGGAACCGAGGACCTGGAAGCCACCATCATGGGCTCGTTCATCTTTGGCCCCATCGCGCTCGCCCTGGCAGCGGGCGGAGCGGAGGCTCTGTACCGTCGCGACACGCTCAGCATCAAGGGTGACACGCTGAGTCATGACAAGCGGTCCCTTTTCGCTGCCAGACACTTTTCTGATTCGCTGGGCAACTATGCCTGCGTGTTGCCTGAATCGCAGATATCCGGATCGGCAAAACGGGAAATGCACATGACCTTCTACGCCAGGCTCGTGCACCGCAGCGATGATGCACTGAACGTCGCGTTGCTGGTACACGATCTGGATGAGCTGGGCATACTGGTTGACCGTGGCGGGGAACGCGGCCCCTACGAAGCGCTCGCCCGTTCGCTCGACCTCCCGCTGGCCACCGAGGCGGCAGACGGCTCGGTCTCCATCAGGCATCCCGATGAGCTCGACCTCCCGCTCGCCGCCCGCGCTCCCCTCGAAGCCGGCCCCCAGCGCCCCTTCCCCACCAGGCGCTACCGCATGTCGACCGAACCGGGTGGCTTCTCCGCCGTGCGCGGCTACCCGGTGTACCTCATCCCCTTCACCGGCTTCGTGGCCGCCGCCGCGGCATCCTTCATCCTGATCCCCGATGCAGACGCGAAGGGCGGGCTGTCCCTCGTGCTCGGTGCATTCTCGCTCTTCATGCTCGCTTTCTCGCTGACCCGTGCCCGCCTGACGCTGCGGAACAGGAGCGTTGAAGCCTGCTTTACCATCGCCGGCATCACGGTGCTGAAACAGACCATCCCGCTGGTCGAGCTTGAAGAGGTGGACTATGTGAAGGATCCCCGCTACAACGCTCGCACGCTCCGCCTCGCCTCCGACCGCACCACCATCCAGTGGGGCCAGGGCGACAAGCCCGAAGAGCTGGCCTGGTTCAGGGACGCCATCGTCAGGGAAATTGGAAGCATTCGCGGAACCGCGCGCGGCCTGGAACCATGAGCAGCACACCCGTTCCTGAAATTTTCAACCTCGGCGACCTTCGCCTCCGCCGTCCCCGCCCTGCCGATGCCGAGGCCATCTTCGAGTACGGGAGCGACCCTGAAGTTGCCCGCTATGCCGACTGGCCGGTGCAGACCAGCATCGAACCCATCGTCGCCTTGATTGAAGAACGCGTTGTACACTGGGAAAATGGCTCCGAATATTACTGGGTCATAACCGGGTCCAGCACCGACAGACCTCTAGGCGGAATCTCATGCAAGCTTGAAGGTGAGTCCGCGGAAATAGGGTACATCGTCAACAGGAAGCACTGGGGCAAGGGCTACGCGACGAAGGCCGCAGGGGCCGTCCTCAACTGGCTTGCAGCCAATCCAGCCATCACCAAAGCCTGGGCCACCTGCGACACGGAAAACCTCGCATCCATCCGCGTGCTCGAAAAGCTGGGCATGCGCAGGGAACGGGTTCTGGAACGGCACGCGGTCAGGCCGGCCATCGGGGCAGAACCCAGGGACGCGTATCTGTATGTACTGGAATTCTGAACCGGCGATGAAGCTGTCATACACTATCTAGTTGCGGCAAAAGTCCGCTGAAAGTGCATCACAAATTCCGTGCAAACTCCGATGCGTACCTGCCGTTGAATGCCAGCATACCCGGCGTCGGTTCCCACTCGTCAGAGAAAAGGCAGGCTATGCCGGGCGTTGGATATTATTCGAAGCGATCGAATAATTGTCAATTCTTTCCTCTATGTTGTTTTAACCCATTCTCCTGCCAAGCCGCTCCATATACCCGCTGTCCATGATGCGGTACATGATTGCCAGAAGCTCGGCATGGGATACTTTGGGCCGGGTGTCAAAATAGTACCGCATGATACCGAGCATTCCAGACAGGACATATTCCAGCAGGAAATCAAGTTCAAGCGCTTCAAGGTCCGTCGGTAACTGCCCCGAATCGACGACGGCTTTTTTTATGCTGTCGATCAACTTGCGCTGAAAAGCTGGATCTCCGCGATCGCCAAGCAGGACATTATAATATTTGAACTTTGATTCATACAGCTTGATGAAGGTCTCAAAAAGCTCGGTTGTGGGCACCTGACCGTTCGGCATAGGCGGCAGCTCGTCAAACCGGGGCAGCGACATGTTTTCTATTTGATCGAGGCATTGGTACACGTCACTGAAGTACTCGTAAAAGGTACCGCGGTTGTACCCGGCCTTTGCGACTATCTCTTTAACCGTTATCTGGTCGATGCGCAGATCGGCATAGACCGACCAGAACGCTTCCAGCAGGTTGGCCCTGGTCCAGTAGATACAGAAACTGGGACTGCCTGTGCGTCTTGCCAGCGGCAGATCGTTCGAAGGTTTCATCAGCGGTTACGGGATAGATTTTTACTCAATAGACGTGGACCACGAGTCAGCCGGCGTCGACCCTCAGATGATAAAGGAAGCGCAGAAAGCCGATAACGTCCTCAAGATGTTTGCCAGTTTCCGCAAGCTGCGGGAATACGGCATCCACATGGTTGAAAAATACCACGCTGCCTGCCTTGGCAGCGATGCCATAGTCTTTAATCCAGGCCTGACTATCGGGTATTTCATGGCAGAAAAACTTGGCATACCCGCCATCCTGGCCAGCCCCTTTCCGATGCACAACACCAAGCTTCGGCCATCAGTAATCCTCTACGGCAAAATAAAGCCAAACCCCATCTTGAACCAACTGAGTTACCGGATGTTGCAGGGCATGTTGTGGATGGCCTCGGAATCGTCGCTCAAGCCATTCTGGAAAAGCACCTATGGCCGGCTGCCCCAGCGCTTCGGCATGCCTTTTGAAAGGCACACGGATGCGCGCCACCCGGCACTTGCCTCATGCAGCAACCACATCTTCGAGAGGCCCGGCGACTGGAATCCCCATGTGCACCAGCACGGCTACTGGGTCGTTCAGGAACCTGAAGCGTACCAGCCGAACCCAGAGTTGGCTGCGTTCCTGGCAACGGGGGAAAAGCCGGTGTACGTCGGGTTCGGATCGATGTTCGACAGGGCCGATACCGAACAGGTCGGCGGCATCATCATCGAAGCCCTCACCCTGGCCGGAAAGCGCGGGGTCCTGAGCGGCATGAGCGGGCTGAAAAACCTTCCGCTCTCGATCATCACGGTAGAAAATGTACCGCATACCTGGCTGTTCCCCCGCATGGCTGCGGTGTGCCACCATGGCGGGGCCGGGACCAGCGCCGCCGGATTCCAGGCAGGCGTACCGAGCGTCATCGTGCCCTTCGCGCTTGACCAGTTTGCCTGGGCACAGCGTTCTTTTGACCTTGGCATAGGGTCAAAACCCTTGCCGTTCAAGAAACTGAATGCAGAGCGACTGGCGGAAGCCATCCGCTTCTCCAGCCAGCCTGAAGTATGCGTTAAAGCGAAGACCATGGGCCAGCTCATCACCGCCGAACAGGGCGCCAGGGATTGCGCATTGGTGGTCGCATGCGCCATGGAATGAAACGTTGTTCGCGATCGGGACCACCGGCATGATGGGCCACATACCCTACATGGCATACATCCAGAAAAGCGTAGCAGCGGATAAGCTCGGCATGGTCATCTCGACCGTCACCAGCATCATCAGCCTGGGCATTCCCTTAGGCCTGTTCGTTGCCAGCCCCATCGCCGAGCAGGTAGGGGTCGGAACCTGGATGATTGGGGCAGGGGTCACCCTGACCTTCATCGGCGCTTTGATCTACTTCTGGACTAGGGGCTTTGACCGGGAGTTGCCTGAAGTTGGGGCATCATGAGCATGGAAATGCGTTCGATCCAATAGCAGGATGCATTCAATTGGATTGAACGAATGTCATACAACTGCTTTAGTTCACCCCTCCATCACCAACAGTTCCTCATGGTAATTTTGGGGAATAGGGCGAGCCAGACGAGGCTCCACAGGAGACAGGCAGGCCCAACCAGTCTCGCAGAAAGAACCAACCAGGGCAGGAGATCCCGGTCAGTTCGTTTCAGCCTTGTGCGTACCATGGACGGCTTTATACGATGTCAGTATTGCGTTTATCTTGGTCTGGTAGCCTTTGCCCAGCGACTGGAACCATTCGAGCGTGTCGGTATCGAGCCTCAGCGTCACCGCACGTTTGGGCTTGCGGCGGACCAACCCAGAAGGAGAAGGTATGCTGGTAACCAAACCGGGATCAGCATACCGTGCCCTATCCATGGACTCCGCGACCTCTCCTGGAGCGTCCAGTATTTCATACCCATCTGGGGCGAAAATATCAGGCCGTTCCCTATGCAGTTGTTCCGCGGTTTTCATATTCCGCAACCCCTTTCCGCCAATAGGCAGCTCCGAACAAACGTATCGAACCATCACGCAAGGTAAAACGGACCGTAAGAACCCGACCGGCTACCAATCCATAACAGAAAAATCTGGATTCATTTTCTGAATGAAGTGTATCAGCGCGAATAACACGAAAAGGATCAAAGAACGCCTCTTGGGCATCTTCGAACGACACACCGTGTTTTTTACAGTTGATACGGTTTTTCGATTCATCCCAAACAAATTCCATATTCCAGCCTACTGCTGTACATACACTTTGTCAATACTAGAGCATACTAGCTATAGCTGGTATGCTCCTTTTTCATCCGCCAATCGTTATGTACCATACTTATGGTATGTCACATCTTCACCCCTCCATGGCCCCCAGCCTCTTTTCTGCGTATTTCGGGAACGGAGCGAGTAGCGCCACGAACAGGAGAGCGGGTACAGCGCCGAACCACATGGCAAAAGCTCCTGGGTCCAGGGCGAACCTGAAGGCCAGGTAGCCAGCGCCGCCCATCAGGCCCATGGAACCGAGCATGGCGACGAGGGAATTGGGGTTCTGCTTCATGGCGGCTATGGGATTGTCCCAGGTCAGGCGCGGGTTGGCGGTGTCCAGCCACAGGCCGGCCAGGTTAAGAAGCGAGGAGAGCGACAGCGCTACGGCAAAGCCGGCGAGCGCGTCGACCAGGCGCATCTTCATGAGGAACGCGATGAGGCCCACGCCGATGGCGCTGCCCACCACGCCGAATATCAGCGCGTGGCCGAGTTTTGCCAGCAGGTAGGTGCCGGGCCTGACCGGCAGGCTCTTGATGAACGGCAGAGCCTTGGCGTCGCGGGAGACCGCGGTGCTGGCGATGCTGGTGCTCGAGCCCATGAAGCCGCCGGCGAGTGCCGCGAGCACGACGCCGAAGCCGCCGTCGACGAGGGCCATGATGCCGGCCAGGTCCGGGTCGGAGAACAGTGCGTCCTTCTGCACGACATACATGATGCCCATGATCAACGGGAGCATGACGACGATGAACGGGCCGTTGAGGAGGTACATCGGCTCGCGGTTCATCATGTCGAACTCGCGCTTGACCATGGTAAGGAAGGGCCTGCCCTGTCGGAGCCGCCTGGCTATGAAGGCGTTTGCGCCGTCGCGGGTCAGCTTCTTGATGTGCGATTCGTTGAAGCCTATAAGGCTCCTGGCATAGGCGCCGGACAGCAGCAGCATGACGAGGGCCGGGCCGATGGCACACGCGACGAGCAGCTGCAGCATCGCGACGAAGCCCGTGGAAGAGGTCGGGTTCGCCATGGCACGCCACGCGTACAGGGCCGGCATGTAGGACTGGCCCATCCTCGCTATGATCGAATCAGGGCCTGCGAACGTTGCGGCGCGGGCCGCGGGGTTGGAGACGGGAGGCATCATCCGCTGGAAGTACACGTTGAAGGCGAGCCCGAACACGATACCGATAATGCCGCCCACGATCATGATGGTGCGCTTGTTGCGCAGGAACCGGGCGAAGGACAGAAGCGGTATCTGGATCAGGTACGAAGCGGCGAGGGCGGGCAGCGGCAGGAGCAGCCCCGCGATCGTTCCCCATACATAGAAGAGTGGATGCGGGTTTTCCTTGATGCCGAAGATGACCATGGTGGACACCATGAAGAACAGCGCTATGGCCGCCTCCGTCAGGTAGACCGCCACGAACTTGGCGCTGAACAGCGCGCGCGGCTGGATGGGCATGGACAACAGCTGCAGCTCCATGTCGTTCAGGTAATAGGTTGACAGCGAGGTCATGAAGCCGATGACCAGGGTCAGCATGGTGGCCATGATCGCGGCGTTGAGGAGGAGCATGCCCTGCATTCCGGCCATGGCAAGCCCCTGGTACAGGTTCAGGTTCATCATGACGAACAGGTAGCCCATATTGGCGACCACCAGGACGACGAGGAAACCCATACCGGCGAGTTTGAGGATATCCTTGCCGGTGGTTTTAGAACCCGGCGTCTTTTTTCCTGGCAGGTTGTAGAAGCTCCTGATGTAGAGCTTTGAAAGGCTCAGGAAGATGTTCATGCGCTTTCCTCCTCCGTATCGTCCACCAGTTCCAGGAAGAGGCTCTCGAGCGATCCGTCTGCGCCCTGCATGGTCTTGAGTTCGGACAGGGTGCCGGTGAAAACGATTTTGCCCTTGTTGATGATGGAGAGCCTGTCGCACAGCTTCTCGGCAACCTCCATCACGTGGGTAGAGAAGAACACCGTCTTGCCGGCGGCGGCGCGGGTGCGCATGATTTCCTTGAGTGCGAACGCGGCCTTGGGGTCAAGCCCGACCATGGGCTCGTCGAGCACCCAGTTCTGCGGGTCGTGGAGCAGGCTGGCGGTGACGAGGAGCTTCTGCTTCATGCCGTGGGAGAAGCTGCCTATGCTGGCACCGAGGGCGTCCTTGATGCCGAAGAGCGAGGCGTACTCGGCGGTGCGCGCCTGCCTCGTGGCGCTGTCCACGCCGTACACGTCGGCAACGAAGTTGAGATATTCGGCGGCCTTGAGCCGGGCGAACAGCTCCGGGTTGTCGGTGACGTAGCCGATGCGGCGCTTCGCTTCCAGCGGCTTGAGAGCGATGTCGATGCCGTCGATTTTCGCGCTGCCCGCATCGGGCCTGAGCACGCCGGTGAGCGCCTTTATCGTCGTGGTCTTGCCCGCGCCGTTGGGGCCCAGGAACCCGAAAATCTCGCCGTCCTTGACGGTGATCGACAGGTCGTCGACTGCCTTGATGGCGCTCTTGGCATAGGTCTTGGAAATCCCGTTAAGCTCTATCATCATAGCCTCCTAGTCTTTTTTACCGCTTTTCCTGCGCTGCCTGACGCTCTCGGTCAGCAGGTACTCTATCTGGCCGTTGATGGACCGGAACTCGTCCTCGGACCAGGCGGCCAGCTCCCGCCACAGTGCGGGGGAGAGCCTCAGAAGCAGTTGCTTCTTGTCCGGTTCCTTTTCGGTTGCCATCGCCTTCGCTCCTGGCCCTTAGTAGATCGATCCGGAGTTGACCACCGGCTGCGCGTCCTTGTTGGAGCACAGCACGACGAGCAGGTTGCTCACCATCGCGGCCTTGCGCTCCTCGTCCATGTCAACGATCTTGTTGGCGCTCAGCTTGGCCAGCGCCATCTCCACCATGCCCACTGCGCCTTCCACGATCATCTGGCGCGCCGCGATTATCGCGGAGGCCTGCTGGCGCTGGAGCATCGCCGACGCGATTTCCGGCGCGTACGAAAGATGGGTGATGCGTGCCTCGAGTATCTCGATGCCGGCTATGGCGGCCTTGGTCTGTATTTCTTCCTTGAGCCTGTCAGCCACTTCCTGGCTGGAACCGCGCAGGGAGGTTTCTGATTCCTCGTCGCTGGAATCGTAGGGATACAGGCGGACTATGTTGCGCAGCGCGGAGTCGCACTGGATGGACAGGTACTCGGCATAGTTGTCCACATTGAACAGGGCCTTCGTCGGATTTACAACCTTCCATATGACTACTATGCCGATGACGATGGGGTTGCCCAGCGCGTCGTTTATCTTCTGCCGGTCGTTGTTCAGCGTCATCGCCTTGAGCGATATGGTCTTTGCGGCAGCCTTGGTGCTGGAAGACCCGGCAGCGGGCCTGGAACTGCCGGCAGACTTTTCAGCCACGGCTGCCGAAGACAGGTCATGCGTGCCGGCGGGATGCACGGCGGCCACGAACGGGTTGACGAAGTAGAAACCGGCCTCGCGCAGGCAGCCATGGTACTTGCCGAACAGCGTGAGCACGAGCGCCTCGTTGGGCTTGAGCACCTTGAGCCCGGCAAAGAGCATCGGGCCGAGCAGGCTGAGATACAGAATGCCGCCCACCGCACCTGCGATCCTGGGCACGCTCTCCCCTTCAGTCTCCATCATCACAATGCTGAAGATGAACAGGATCGCCGCGCCGAGCATGAGCAGCAGGTTGAGCGCCAGAACCGCGAGGCCGTTGACATGCCAGGGCGTCCGTTCCTGATTGCCGAGCTTGTCGGCTGAAACCACCGTATTGATACCCATCTGAAACTCCTTCCAGCGACTGTCGCCGTTGATATCATATTGATATCAAGTTGATAATAGCGCAACCCAAAAAGGAATTCAAGCGTCCGTACAATTAAAACAGGATGGACAGGATAAGAAAAGAGATGGACAGGATAAGGAAATCCAGAGCCAATATTTTAAAACTCTCTTTTTTCATCTACTTCATCTTGTACATCTCCTCGACCTCATCCTGTACATCCTGTCAAATTCCTGCTGGAGACACCGACTTCGGATTCATGCATGAGCCGGCTTGCGGAGTAGCCTTCTATAGTAGTAGAACAGGGCGTGACACGAACGATAGAACAGGCCGTTGACGGACTCATCGTAAAGGCGCTCAAAACCTGGAACCTGGTGAAGCCGGGGGAGCGCGTGCTCATCGGCGCCTCGGGGGGCAAGGACTCGGCGGTGATGGCGCGCGCGCTGGCACTCATGAAGAAACAAGGCCGGCTCGATGCCGAACTGGTCGGACTGCACATACGCAACGACTTTTCACCCCACGAGCTGTCGGAACGGCTCGCGGTGGAATACGAAGGCTGGGGCATCCCGCTCGTGGTCAAGGACGTAGCGGTGGAGGGGCGGCTCAAGCCCGGACGGAAGATGAACTGCTACTGGTGCAGCACCCAGCGCCGCACCGAGCTTATTCGCTACGCGATGGCGGAAGGCTTCTCGGCGGTCGCCCTCGGGCACCACCTGGACGACGTGCTGGAAACGCTGTTCATGAACATGATGCGCAAGGGCGAACTCTCGACGATGCCGCCGGTGGTCAACTACCGCAAGTACCCGCTCAGGGTCATACGGCCGCTGTACCTGGTGGAAGAAAAGCAGATCGTCGAACTGGCCACCTCGCTGGGACTCATTTCAGCTACCTGCACCTGCGGCTACAACGACCACTCGGCGCGCGACAGCACCCGCGAGCGTGTGGAAGCGCTGACCGGAGGATCCTCGGACGTCAAGCGGAACATCCTGGAGTCACTCCGGCACGTCAACGCCGAGTACCTTCCGGCCTGATCCCGCGTATCGGCGCGGCTGCGAATCAGCGCATCCGCGCGAAGGCCGCGTCGATGAGCCTGCGCGACAGGCTGCCGTGCATGGGCAGCGGCGGGTGGTCGTCCGGCCCGAACCAGCCTGCTTCGGCTATCTCCACGCCGTCCGGCTTCAGCTCGCCTGATTTCCAGTGCGCCAAAAAGCCGACCATCAGCTGGTCAGGAAACGGCCAGGGCTGCGAGCCCAGGTAGCCGTCAGCCTCCACCTCAACCGACACCTCTTCGAGCACTTCCCTGCGGACGCAGCCCTCGAAGGTCTCTCCGGGTTCGACGAAGCCGGCCAGAATGCTCCACATGCCGGTCTTGTTCAGGGCGTTGCGCGCGAGCAGTATCCGGTTACCCCTCATGACGACCGCGAGCACCGCGGGCGATATCCTCGGGAACGACAGCGCGCCGCAGGACGGGCAGAGCCTCGCGATTTCGTCGGGCTTGTCACCGTTGGGCGAACCGCAGCGTCCGCAGAACCTGGTTGACGCGCGCCAGTTGACAAAAGCCAGGGCTCGCGCGGCAACCCGCCACCCGGTTTCCGGAATCGCCCCGATGACGCCTCGGAAAGGCCGCCATTCCCAGCCGTCCGGCGCGACGGTCCCGGATTCATACAGTTCCGCTACCGGACCGGCAGGAAAAGGCAAACGCTCGAACGGAACAGCAAGCGCGGCGTTTCGGCTGTCGAGCGCCGACGCCACGGCCTCAGCACCGGCATCATGGCTAGCCTTCAAATCGGCTTCAAGCATTCCCGCAAGGTCGGCTCCAGCCGGCACGAGTATCTCGGCCCCCCTGAAGGCGTACCGAGCAGCTACGACATCAGCGGGTGCGGGTACGGTTGCGCGTGAGGACAATCCATCCAGCTGGTTACTCATTCAGACGACTTGGCCTCACCGTAGAACTTGATGTAGGAATTTTTCTTGCCGGCATGCTTGGTACAAACCTTGATGATGCGCTCCAACTCCGTGCGCTCTTCGGTGTCGAGCTTGGTGCCCGAAAGTGATTCGAGCTCGACCAGCAGAACCGGTGTCTGCAGGGCATTGAAAGATGCGTCGGCGGTCTCGCCCACGAAGCGGAGGCAGAGCCCCGTGTCCTTGGGGAATTTCCTGAAGATGCGGTCAACTTCGAATACTTCGCCTATCGGGTCGCCTTCAAGGTCCTCTACTGATACAAATACACTCATGATGTTCCCCTTGGCCAGCAGTATAGAGCCAGTACCCGCACGCGTAAAGCCGAGGCCGGGATGTTGACAGGAAAAGACTATTATGGCATTATAATACCACAATGCCACTAAACGGAATCGTACATCTGTCAGACGCAGCCCTCATAGCCGTGCACGCGCTTGCCGGATTGGCGGCAGCACCAGGCCGTAGGGTTCAGAGCAAGGAACTTGCCGCCATCATCGACGCCAGCGAGAACCACCTGTCCAAGGTGATGCAGCGGCTCGTCAAGGGCTTGTATGTAAAATCGGTAAAAGGACCGAGCGGCGGTTTCGAGCTGGCCAAACCGGCGGACGCCATCAGCTTCCGCGATGCCATTGAAGCTGTGGATGGACCGCTCACCGGCGATTTCTGCCCGTTCAGGACCGACCGCTGCAATCCCGTGAACTGCATCTTCGGGCATGAAATCTCACGGCACTCGGCCGAACTGGTGGCCTACCTGAGCCAACGCACCATTGCCGACATAGCACGTGAAGCTGCGGCCCTCGTAACACCGGCTTACGGCACAGCAGCACCGTCACTTCTGTCAGCAGCAACGGTGTTGAATACGGCAAGCACACAACTTCAGTGAACATAGTGGAAAACAGGAAATCAGATATGGTATGTCGTTATGTTACATAACATCGGGCAGTACACGTTGTACTGAATAGCCACGGAAAGAAAATTGCAGGAAATAAAGATTTTACAGGATTTACAGGATAAGAAAGAGATTAACAGGATGAGGGGGTTCCAGGATATTTTTCCTGAACATTCCTGGTCTTTATCTTGTACATCTCCTTGAGTTCATCCTGTACATCCTGTCAAATTCTTGGTGGAGACATAAAAAGAATTTGTTGCATGGCTGACATGTTTAATATTGGTATTTAAGTACCTGAATATATTTTACAGCTAACACTATCGGGAGGATTATATGGCAACCAGAACTGTAATCGAGATTGACGAGGACCTGTGCGACGGCTGCGGCCAGTGCGCTACCGGTTGCCATGAAGGCGCTCTCCGCATCATAGACGGCAAGGCGCGACTCGTAGGCGAGAGCCTGTGCGACGGCCTGGGCGCCTGCATCGGCGAATGCCCGCGCGGCGCTCTCCAGACCGTGCAGCGCGACGTCGAGGAATACGACGAGCGCCGCGTCATCGAGCACATACTGCCCAAGGGCATGGCCACCATCGCCGCCCACCTGGACCATCTGCAGCATCACGGCCAGGACACCTGGTACAATCAGGCCGTCGCCGTGCTGACCGAGAAGGGCCTGGCCGTGCCGACGCTCAAGAAGGCCGACGCTCCCGCTCCCTCAACGGGAAAACCCGCCGCACCGGCGGCCGACTGCGGGTGCGGGTCCAGCGCCGCAC
>CAXZAJ010000004.1:0-36275 GCA_964293355.1 uncultured bacterium | reverse complement strand
TCAGAGTCCATTATGCAGGCAGTTTGAGCTAAAAGTAGATTTGTTCAGGAATCCCTACATCCCCAAGATTGAGTCCGGCGGGGTGGCGCCCTTTGCCATATTGCCACCATGCCAATATGGCTCTACGCGCCTGGGTCGCATCAAAAGGATGAATAATGATGTGAAGGTCAGCGAGCAAAGCTTCGAGTTCTCCAACGGCGGCGACTCCCTTTCGGGATTCAACCACCATACTCAATTCAAGGTACGTGACAGATGACATTGTACGAACCGGGTCCTTGGCGATGGCGAGTCGCAAAGACTCAGCCTCCGAGGTCGCGGGCCATCCTTGGAGCCTGCCCTAGCTGCCGCAATCGGAATTCCAGCGCTTCAAGGATTGCATCGGTAATGCTCTCGCCACGTTCATAGGCGAGATGCCTCGCCAAAGCCTCAACCTGCTTGTTCCTGATGCTTATTGCCATTTCATCCGCCCCATTAGAATATATACGTTTATTCGTATATACAAGGATGACTCACTTACCCACCCCCTGCCGACAAGTACTCACGCACCCGCAAGCGTCCATGCTCCTGTCCGCGTACTCCCCGTGGAGGAGCACATGAAACACTTCAGCGATACCCGCTATGCAGAACTGTTCTCGCATCCCTACTTCGTCAAAGGCCTCCCGACAGGATCGCGTTGAGCATGGATGCCTTTTTCGATATATTTAAAGCTGAAGACAACGAGGCCGTCGCGTTGTTCGGGCGCTGGATCAATGATTACCTGCGACAGGTAGCTGCCAGCGATGCGGATGTGCCGTACATCGACTTCAGGACCGGGGAGGATCCCTCAATGCTTGCAGAAAACCTTCGCCAATGGCGCAACAAGAACATCGAAGAAGGTCGTCAGGAAGGCAGACAGGAAATCGTCATGGTTGCGCGACGGCTGCTCCAGCGCGGACTGAGCCTTGCCGAGGTGACCGATCTGACCAGACTGAGCCCTGAGGAGATAACCAAAGTTAGTGCTGAAGGTTCGTCGCAAGGGAAATGATTCTCGAGCGATCTTCTCCGCAGGACATCTTTTGCTTTCACCCCTGCGCCAGGCGGTCTGCCAATATCATCTTGATGAGCGACTGGTAAGGCACGTCGCGCTCGTGGGCCATGGTACGCAGGCGGTCAATCATGGGTTGCGGGAGCCGTATTGAAATGCTCTTGAGGCTCGGCCTGAGTTCTGGAAAGACGACAGGCGCGGCATTCGACCAATCCAAATAATCAGTGGAATCATGATCCTGCCAGAACAGGGCTTCTTCAGCTTCTGTGACAAACGCAGGTATTGGGTTTCTGATGGCTTTCATATACAAGTCGCTCCTTTCTGCTTTGATCCCTGGCTGAAATGACCCGGATGCGCTGGCTTCGTATGGTAAAAACGACCATGAGCCGTCGTCCTGAATCGCTGACCCCAAGGGCATGGTACCGGCTTTCGAGCGCCGAATGGGCATTATCTGGTGAAACGACAAGCGGCATGTTGAAAAACAGTTCTTCACACTCGCCTGGTTCAACGGCGTGCTTGTTCCTGTTTTTGTCCGTGTTGTGATCGTCCCATTCAAACCCGATGGCACTTGAAAATGGGTCATACTCCATGAAGTAAGTATATTGCTGTAATATACAGAGATCAAGTGCCGAACCCGCTGTGTCAGAATCCATCTCCGGAAAAGCAGAGGTTTCCACCAGACTCCTGCCGTCATCCTTCCTATACTCCCAGTTTTAGCACCCGCAAGCGCCCATGCTCCTGCCCGCATATGCTCCGTGGAGGAGCACATGAAACACTTCAGCGATACAAGATATGCAAATAGCGGTTATGGTCAACAAATGCTTGCCTATAGTTACGCGCCGCGTTACTACCTGATATGATACTGTCTTTCAAGGATCGAAAAACTGAACTGATCTGGAACCAGGAAAAATCACGCAGGATTCCTGACAACATCCAGCAAGTTGCGCTGAGAAAGCTGTATATTTTGAACAGGTCGAAAGATCTGAATGACCTGATGGTTCCACCAGGGAATAAACTGGAAAAGCTGAGCGGGAACAGGGCAGGACAGGACAGTACAGCATTCGAGTCAATGATCTATGGCGAATCTGCTTTTCCTGGCTTGACGGAAACGCTTCTGGGGTTGAGCTTGTTGATTATCATTATGAGGCAACACAATGGACAAGCTTTATAATATTCATCCCGGAGAGATACTCAAAGAAGAATTCCTCGCTCAATATGGCATTACCGCATATAGACTTACAAAGGAAACGAAACTACCTTTGACACGTATAACTGCAATATTAAATAACAAAAGGAAAATTTCAACAGATACAGCCCTTAGACTTTCAGCCTTTTTCGGCAACTCTGTAGAATTCTGGGTTGGTATCCAGAATGAGTTTGATATTCGGGAAGAAAGAGCCAAGCTGTCTACAGAAATCAGTACTATCCGCAGCGTATCTGAGTTTGCCCATATATCGTAACGACGCTGTTGCCAGACGTCTCTGAGATTAGTCACCCCTGCCCTATTCGGTCTGCCAATATCATCTTGATGAGCGACTGGCATTATGTCGAGGTTTGTCTCAGTTTCAGTCAGCGGGGTTCTCCACATGCTCTTTACAAGAGCAAGAGCTACGCGGTTAGAGTACGTTCGTAAAGAACGGCACCTACCCGGTGAATGTGGTCCAGCAAAGCCTTGCTGTCTATCATCGCTTCCGGCACGAGGTCGACTTTCCATGGCATATCGAGGTCGTCAATGCGCGATTCCAATCCAGCTAGCACAGACAGGTCGAGGTTGGTTCCTGAAAGACACAGGTCAATATCAGAACCTTCATGGTAGGTACCCTTGGCACGGGAACCAAAAAGCACGGTGCGCTCAATGCTTTCGTTCTGCGGCAAGACCTCTACCAGGCGTGCAATGACCCGATCAGGCAGGCCAAATTTCATGCTGCGGATTCCTTTGATGACATACCTTCCAGAAATGCTGCAAACAGAAGCCAGTATCGGTCGAGGATTGCTGCTGAAATCCGGTTAGCTACTTCTATGTTGTAGGTATGTGATGATTCGTTGCGGCTTTTGATCATCTCCATCCATATCTCTCCGTCATGGATGATCCCTGCATGGAAGGCTTCACGGGTGGCATCACGCGATCCTGTCATGCTGGTAAGCCCCTGGAACTCAAGCCAATCCTTCATGAGGTTCCAGGCGAGTTCATGAGTGAATTCGAAGGTCTGAATCAATCCCTGGCTCTCAAGCTCGCTGAGCGGTCGTTCCGCTGCAAGCCGTACAGCGGCACCGAATCGGTTCATGGCTTTTCTGTAATTGGACAAGCGCTGCTTCCAGCGGACATCTTCTTCCATGAATTGAGTATAGACGAAAAGGATCAGGGAATTCTATTTAAAAATCCGTTGTGTAAAGCCTTACAGCAGCGCGGGTACATACAGGAAAGATCCCTCAAAGCTTGCAGAAAACCTTCGGGGGCTGATTCTCGAGCGGTCTTCTCCGCATATCATATCCTGCCTTCACCCCTGCGCCAGGCGATCTGCAAGTATCATCTTGATGATCGACTGATAGGGCACATCACGATCCCGCCAGAACAGGGCTTCTTCAGCTTCAGTAGCAAAATCAGGTATTGGTTTTCGTATGGCTTTCATATACAAGCCGCACCTTTCTGCTTTGACTCAAAGTCTAGTGCAGAAGCCGTTCTGCCAGTTTCGTCATCCGTTCTCTTGCAAAAGCAACAGGTCAGAAAAATCCTTTTTCGAACCACGATTCGTTACCGTGTCTCAAGGAGTTCCGGGGAAACGCTTTCCGGGTGGGGTATATTCAAGCGCAATACTTCTTCAAGAAATTGGCGCTCTTGGCATCGATTCGCAACGCAGGAATGAGACTTCGCAATCTGTCTTTTCCGTATCGTTCACTGAGGAGCAGCCAGTCCTCCCAGGTACCGCGCTGCACAACCCGTTCTATAAGCCAGCGGGCGTTCCTGTCTGTATCTACCATTTCCGGGTCAGTATCCCAGAAGAGCTGTGGCGACATCCTGCTTATGCACGATTCCATGATGCACAAAATATAGAGCAAACAGCCGGGACCGGCAAGCGGTTCCGGCTGTTGTAGCGCTCCGTACTAGTCACCCCTGCGCTATCCGTTCTGCCGGCATCATCCTGACGAGCGACCGGCAGGGGACGAACAGCCAATGAGCCGTCGTCCCGCATCGCGGCTGAGCCCGCCCTACTTCAAGTCCATCGTGTATACCCCGTCCCAATTCTGGGAAGGCGGCTTGGTCATGTACTCCCTGCAGGTCTTTATGAACCGCGCCGACGGGCCGTCGTCGGGCACGAATTCCATGGCCTTGGTGAATTTGGTGATCGCCGGCACCCATTCCCGGTTTTCAAACAACTTCAGGCCCAGTTCAAACTGTTCCAGGGTCCTCATGGTCGCATCGGGAATCCTGCCTTCCTCGCCGACGAGTTCAAAAATCCGTATGGGAACGGCCTTGCCTACCACGCGGATGCGGTCCAGCCTCCGGATCACGAATCCTGAGCCGGCGGCTTCCACCGTGTCCTCGGAGATGCACATCCAGGTGTCGTACCGCTTGTTGACCCCTTCCAGCCGGGCTGCCAGGTTTACCGCATCCCCGATGATCGTGTAGTCCATTTTTTTCTCTGTACCCATGTTGCCCACTACCATCTGTCCCGTGTTTATGCCAAAACGCGTGAGGAGCGGGCCGGGTGCTATTTTTTCCTCGATGAACCGTACGTTCAGCTCGGCTTCTATGCGCTTCATGTTGATGGCAGCCTTCAGGGCCTTCGCCGCATGATCTTCAAGATCCAGCGGTGCGCCGAAAAATGCGATGATGGCATCGCCTTCGTACTTGTCGATGGTGCCGCCCATTTCCAGAACCATGTCGCTCATGCCGGTCAGGTATTTGTTGAGGAGGGTAACCAGTTCCACAGGCGTCAACTTCTCCGAGACGGTGGAGAATCCCCTGATGTCCGTGAACATGGCGGTCATCATTTTCTGCTCACCGCCGAGCCTCAGCTTTTCAGGATTGGCTATGATTTGTTTAATGACGTCAGCGGACAGATAATGCGAGAAGGCGTTGCGGATAAAACCTTTCTCCTGCTCGGTCACGAAGAATTTCATGAATGTCACCGCGATGAACGACAGGATGATCGGCCCTGCCAGCGGAATGACCGGCACATACATTCCCGTGAATGAAAAGAAAGCACCAGCCAGCACGATGATTCCCAGCGATGATGCGACTCCTATGGTAACAGACCAGACAGGTCGCATCGACCGCGTCAGGATCGTCAATCCCAGCCCCCCCGCGAGGGCGATGAGGAGGGACCACAACGGAGACAGTTCCACGATGAATTTGCGGTTCAGTATCATGTTTACGAGCGACGCGTGCGTTCCGATGTTCGGGTAGGCCTTGGCGAACGGGTTAGCGCCAAGATCGGTACTGCCCGTATTGGTCTGCCCGATGATGCAGAACGCTCCATCGAGTACTGCCAGGTTTGAGCGGTACTTCATGACCAGGGCATGGATGCCCCTGGTCTTGGCAAAGTAATCCGGTATCGTCACCATCTTGGGCTCCAGGTCCTTCCTGGTGGCTTCATCCAGCTCAGGGTTGGCAAGAATGGCCTTGATGTCGGCGAGTATGGTTTCTTCTGGCATGGTGTCCAGGAACAGGCCCAGTTCCGACAGGAACTTCGAGCGCAGGGCCGCATAGTCGGCAACGCGCGACTGTGGTTCGGAACCATCCATTATCGCCGCGCGCAGGGCATTGAACTGGTGGACAAGTTCCAGCAAGGGTACTTCACCCTGGAATCCATAGTACCAATTGCCCGATTCTCCAAACTTGACGTTATGCACCAGGTTGGCGAACTGTTGGTCGTGCAGGTAGAGCTGTTCGAACGACACATGCTTGAAGCTCGTATCGAAACTCTTGTGCGGCCAGTCGAGCAGGGTCTTGCCTTCCGCTGATACGGGAATGCTGATATCGGTCGTGGTGCCGTCGGGCAGGCGCGCGCCGCCCAGGACGATACGTCGGGGATATACGGTTATCTTCGGGTTGCCCAGGACATCGAGAAGCGGCCTCAGTACCAGCTGGCCAAACCAGGCATCGCCATAGTTCTGGACCAGCATGATCCTGCGCCGTATACCGTCGTTGTCCGCTTCGGCATTGGTGAATCCTATCCCCTTGGCTTCTTCTATCACCGGGCTGAGCACGGGCATGATGTCTACGGCCGGTTCTATCGAAGTGCCTTTGACTACGATGTTACTGAGGCCGTGCTTGCTCGCAGCCTGCTCGCGCAAGCTCTGGCTTACGCTGCTTTCAGGGAATTTCCGCATGTTCACGGTAAAGAACGTGCTGCCGAAAAACCGTGCCGCTTCGGCGAGGTACCTGTCGTTGTCCAGTGCTATGTTGCCGACGGCGATCTTAATCTCTTCCTTGGTCTGGCCGGCAATGTCTACGAGCTGGTCAATATACTCGCCCGCGTCCTCCACGCTCAGCTGGCCGTTGGCCACGGCGCTGAACAGGTCCTTGATGTTGGACTGTAGCCTGCCCATCCCGGAATCCAGCAACTCAGGAATATCCTGCTCCAGCATGCTTGAATTCACCCCGCGGGGGCTTTTATCAGTGTACTCTATATCGAACGTGGCCTGGCTTGCACCCATCTCGGCCAGGAGCATGAGCCCGTCCGCCGTGATGCTGCGGCTGATGGGCCAGGTGCCTATGGTCGATATTGCTGAATCGTCAACATCGATGAGGATTATCCGTGGATCTTCCGGAGGCGAAGGTCGCAGGTTAAGGAATCCGTCCAGTACCCTGAACTCCAGGGAGGCCGATCCTCCGGTCAATGCAAGTACGGCAAAAAGCATGGTGATTCCGACAGGAATCAAGTACATGAACCGCGGATTATTTTTCATTGCAACTCCCCTGTGACAGCTAGTGTTTTTTTATATGTATAGACTATAATTTACAAGAGTTGCGCTTCGCCATAGGAAAAAGGAGTATCAGTGATGAGCTTTCATCGAATTCCGTCTGCTTTGGCATTTTTCCTGCTCTTTTCCGGGGTGGCCGTTCATGCACAATCAAATGAACGGGTCGACGAACTATTGTTGCAGGCTCAGGCACGCTTCGATTCGACTGCGTACATCGTGCTTGCTGCCGGTGGCTTGATCCAGGAAACCGATGGACTCGATGTCGCCTTCGCGAAAGCGAAGGAACTGGGTTGGACTGGCAAGTCAGGCACACCCGAAGGGTTGGTCCGGGTCGATACGCTGAGCTTCATGATAATGAAAAGCCTGGGACTGAAAGGCGGCGTGATGTATTCACTATTCCCCGGAAGTCGATACGCATACCGCGAACTTGCATTCAGGAATGCAATCAATGCCCGCGGCGGGCCTTCCCGTCCGGTTACCGGCGAAGAAGTCATGCGCACGCTCGGATATGCATCCGCTCTCAAGGTTGGTGAATGATGAGCCAAAAGAAGCCCCTTGCCACGCTCGCCCTGTTCCTCCTGTCCGTCGCGATGGCGTCCGCCCAGGAAGCCGGGGTAGACTCGACCACCAGCGTCACCCTGGAAAACTCGCCTTCCACCACCGTTACCGCGGCGGAGCGGCTTGATGGCTGGTGGAAACTCCCCCTGGGTACGACCGGTTCCGTATTCGAAGGTTCGGCCCATGTCGGAATGTCGGGCGGAACGGATAGTTCATGGTTGCCGACCGGAGATATCGACCGGTTGCGGCTGGCTCTGGTTTTCCCGAAAATCATGCCTGAAATGAGCCGCATGTATGTGGAATTGGGTAGGCTTTCCATCAAGGACCCGATGGGCCTGGTCGTTTCCCATCCCGCTGACGGGGCGTTGATCGGTTTCGACTATCCATTTGTAAAGATCTCCGTGCAGGCGGGTTCCACCGCCCTGATACTCCGGAACGCCAATACCATCGTCATGTCGTTGTACGACCAGACCGTCTCGGTCGACGAGGACAGCTGGCTCGGCACTTCCAGGCTTCTCTACAAGGCAAAGGCTGATTTTCCCGAAATTTTCGGTCAATCGGTTAACCTTTCCTTCATCGCCCAGCAGGACCTGAATCCAGACTCCGCATTCATTCCGAAGTATACGCAGACCAGGGATACCAGCGATCCGCCCCTGGGGGGCAAGCTCGACACCCAATACAGTTCCATAAAGGTTTCGGGCTCCGTGATACCGGATATGTTCTATGACGCCTGGTTCATCTATGGTTCCGGACAGACCATGACATGGGTAGCCGATGCGGTTTCCAGCAGCGGGTATTCATATCAGTATGTACCGATTTCATCGTTCCTGACGGGTGTCTCCCTTGATTATTACATGCCGGCGTTCCTTGGTTCAGCCTTCAACTTCAAGGTCCAGTTTGCTTCCGGCGATGCCGACTATACGGCGGCCATTGAAGGCAATTCCTCCGGCAATGGCACCATGTTCATCCCGATTACCGCATCGACCCTGGGTGCCGTCTTTTCTCCTGCCCTGTCCAACCTGATGGTAGCGCAGCTGACGGGTTCGGTTAAACCATTCCCAAAAGAACGGATACAGACCGGACTCAAGCTGTTCGCGTTCATGAGGCCGACGGCAGGCGCCCTGGACGCAACCGGGCTGGAACCAGGCGAAGATGCACTCTGGCTGGGATTCGAGACCGATGTATTTGTCAATTACAGGTTTTCTTCGGATTTGGGGCTATCTTTGAACTCAGGTGTCTTCTTTCCCGGAAAGGCACCTTCCGGAGCATTTACCGAAGGCACTCCACAGTATTCGGTGAATATCGCAATGACATTGGGAATGTAGGCAGGAGGCATATACGTGAGGCTACGAGACATGCGAAATGCAATTCTTATTTCGGTGATGTTGGGTTTCGGGTTCACCGTCCTTGCGGCGGCTCCCCAGGTCATACTTGCCAATATCAAGGGCAAGGTCGAGGTCAAGGCGGTAAATGCCGCCTGGGTCCCCGCCAAGGAAGGGATGACGATAAGCACCCTGACCACCATTTCCACGGGCTTCGATTCTTCGGTCACGGTAAAAATGGACAAGAATACCATTTTCGTCAAACCGCTTACCCGCATGACCGTCGACAAGCTGGTGGAGGAGAAGGGTACGGTATCCACGAGCCTGTACCTCAGGACCGGCACCGTCCAGGCCACGGTCAAGTCCGCCGAGGGTGTCAAACAGGAGTTTCAGGTCCAGTCACCATACTCGACAGCATCCGTGCGCGGAACGGACTTTGAATACGACGGGCTTATACTGACCGTCAAGGACGGGGTCGTTGCCTTCATACCGGGACGGCCGAAACGGGACATGCAGATGCCGCCCGAGGCTGAAGGACAGGAACCACCGGATACTGAAGGCGACTTTACCGGTTCTCCAGACACGCCCCCGGTAGAAGGGCAGGAATTCTACGTACCCGCCGGGTCGAACGCTGAACTGACGCTGGACCCTGACGGTACGACGCGCGGCACTACATCCGGCGACCGGGAATCCCTGGGATCGGGTTCAACAGTTACAACGACGAGCTCCGGCTCCGGAGCGCCCGTCATCATCAATTCCGGCATACCCCAGGGTGTACAGTACGGCACCATGACGGTTACCGTCACGCTACCCGTGGCAGAGTGAGGCAGGCAATGAAAAACTTCACGGTCATTGTATTGGCGATAGTGCTGGTTACGTCGTGCGCGTTCCAGCCGCCGGTAGAGACAGGCAGCATAACACTTGCCAGCCCGCGGGGGCTGAAGGCTGTAAGCCCAGACGAAAACACCGTGTTGCGTTACGTCCTGACCAGGGACGGGACGGTGGTTCCCCTGAACGAGCAACCCGCGCTGGAACTGGTAGACAGCACCACGCTACGGGTTACCATAAGCGGCCTGTTGCCGGGAGCAGGTTACAAGCTGGCCCTTTCCGTCGGGACCAAGCCGGAACAGGTGTTGCTGATAGACTACTACGGAACCAGCGCTGAATTTTCAATCGCGGCGGGCAGCAACTCAGAGGTAGCCATAGATCTTGCGGCTGCCCCGGACTACAGCTACCTGACCACGTCCGGCTCAAACTCGTCGAGCACGGTAGTTGACGGCACGATTTATGTGCTAGACGGTGACAATCTCATGAAATATGCAGATGGTTATACCGCCGGGACACGGACGGTGACGCCCCTCAGCCTCGCGGTAACCATCAACTCGCTGTCGACCGGAAAATATTTCGACGAATCAGGCGAAATCCAGAATGAACTGTGGCTGAACACCTCCGGCGGCATCTATCGCGGCCCGGACGTTGGCTATGCATTCAACCTGAATACGGGCCTCACCCCGAACGTGCTCTTGTCCCGTGCCGTCCAGTTTGGAGCGGACACGATTTTTGGCCTGTACAGCGGCGGCGGCTCCATCATCGGTTTTGCTTCGGCGGAAAACCAAGCCGATTTCGGCACGGAATGGTATACCCTGGATAGCGCAATCGCCGAATTCCCGGATTATGCCGACATGATTTCCGGAATCAGCACCGACATCATCAAGAGCATAGCGGCAAACAGCGACAATGAAGATGACATCTACTACATGGCGACTGCCTTGGGCACGGTTATCGGCAGTGAAGAGCTCAAGACCGACACCGATGACTTCAAAGGTGATCCCATGACCAGCATTAACCCCTACATGCTGACCGCCGAGAACGGATCGGTATCGATACACGTCGTTTCTACTGCGGGCAATCGGGTATTCGCCGGAACCGAGGCAGGCTTGTACACCGACATCATCAATACCGTCAGCGCTGTAGGCAAGAAACTCGGCGCACCCGCAACGGGGCTGACCAAGGTTGAAGGCACCGAGGATCTCGTCTTCAGCTACCTTGAATCCTACAATCTCGACGGTCTGGTGGTAACGGCCGCTGTCACGAGCGACAACGACGTGCTGATACTCAAGGATGGACTTGTCGACAAGACGCTGGATGCCGCCTCGGGCATTCCCGTGGACGCCAAGGCTGTTTTCTATGAATACGAAGGCACGCTCCACCTGATCCTGACCGGCACGAACGGCGCGATAGACTACGATACTGGAATTGTATACACAGAATCATGATTGTCTGAATTCTTGAATATGACGAGGCCCCCGTGAAGCGATTCACAGGGGCCTCGCATTTTCCAGAAGGATGTGGACGGAGTTCAGAACCGGATGCTGATACCAGCGTTCAGCGATATGCCCTGACCGGATATGCCGGTCAGGGAGAAGTCGCTGACATCCAGCTGAGCCCGGGCGATGTCGATGACCGCGTTGAAGTTGAAGATAAACAGGTTGAAGCCAAGGGTGGCAAGCGTAGAGAAATTGGCGATGGTTTCTTTGGCATCGGTTACTATCGCCGTTTCAACAGCCCCCACCGTCGCGATCAGATCGGTGGTACCCGTGGTTACCGCGTATTGATATATGCCGGAGAGCTTGGCATACGGGGTAAAGAACAACAGGCGCTTTGGCGCATGCAACTCAAGACCAACATTGTGCACTGAGGTCTCGAAGCCCATTTTACCGGTCATATCGAGCGCAAAACCGCCAACGTCCACACTCCCCTCGGCTAGCGCCGCAAGGTCCATGTCGTCGATGCCAAGGGTAAAGCTGCCGTAGTTGTACAGGACGCCAAGGGAAAGCGCGGGCATCGAGCCTTTGTCCGCCAGGATGAGCTTGCGCACCGTTGCGCTAACGTTCAGGGTTTTCAGGGTTATGCCGAGACCGGATATGGCGTCCCCCGCGAAAGTCAAACCAGCATCAGTAAGGATTTCCGGCATGTAGTTTCCTGAGAGGATGACATCGAACCCCTTGCCGATGGCGAATCCTGCCCCCAGCTTGAGCATCGGGTACGGAAATATTCCGTATTCCAGTGTTTGCATGAGCGTGCTGGTATCGGGATCGTCGACCACGGCATCGATGACCTCGGGCAACGAGATGGTACTCCATGCATGTGTACCAGGCTCCATCATCGTACCCAGCCCGCTGGACATGGTCACGCCAACGCCGGGCAAGACAAGAATGAATTTATCGATGGAAGCATCCGCTACGATGTTGCCTGAAAGGGCAGTCATCTGGAGGTTGGGCGCTACATCACGGGTAATTCCGGTGATCAAGGCCTCGAAATCATGAGCAAAACCATTCAGGTCCTGAGCGCCGGCAATGGAAACCAGCATGCCGATCAACAAGGCCACCACAACCATTTTCTTCATCTGGGCTTCTCCTGAAAGAAAGTATATGCCCTGTTACTTCACTTTGCCAGACCTCTCCCCCGCATCAAGGGGGCTGAATTCCAGGAATTTGTTCAGGACAATCAGTAGCTTTTCAATCTTTACCCTTGAAATGGCAGACCGGGCACCGACTACAACAACGCGAGTATCTCCCGGGCATGACCTTCGGGGCTGACCTTGGGAAAAACTTTCTTCACCATGCCGTCCGGGGCAACGATGACGGTGGAACGGACGACGCCCATGTACTTCTTGCCGTACATGGCCTTTTCGCCCCAGGCGCCCCAGGCTTCAAGGACGGTGTGATCCGGGTCGGCCAGAAGCACGAACGGCAGGCCATGCTTGGCGCGGAACTTGCCGTGCGAAGCGGGCTTGTCCGGGCTGATGCCGATGACGACCGCGCCTTTGGCCAGAAACAGGTCGTTGGCATCGCGGAAGCTGCAGGCCTCCTTGGTGCAGCCGGGGGTATCGTCCTTGGGATAGAAATACACGACGACGGTCTTGCCGCGGAATGACGATAGGCTCACGGCCTTGCCGGTATCGTCCTCCAGGCTGAAATCTGGGGCCGGGTTTCCTTCTACGAGCATGCATGCCTCCTTATAATCGTATGTATAGAATAGCGGGAACGCGCGCCGGAGTCACGTTAAAACGCGTAACCGCTACACGGAAGTGTTGTTACCATGGTACCTTGTCTTGTCTGAATGTACGTTTAGAAACGCTACGCCCGGGAGCACATATGTCCAGAACCATATACATCATTTCCATCCTTGTGTTGGCCGTTGCGCTTGCAGGCGCGCAGCAGCCAGGGGCCGGTGGCATGGGCACGCAACAGCAACCCAGCCAGCCTGGTACCCGGTCTGGTGGTCAGGGCAGCGCGCTGCTGTCTGTCTCCAAGGTGGAAACGAGGACGACGTCGATCAACGTGGCCGGGAGGCTGGAGCCGGCCAGGCGCATCAGTCATACGGTGGGCATCGCGGGCTTCGTGGAGACGATTCACGTGCGCGTGGGGGACAGGGTGGCCGAGGGGCAAGCGCTGGCTACCGTGAGCCGGGATGCGCCCGGCGAGTCGTACCGGCCGCTGGTGGTGAGTTCGCGCATCGCCGGGCGGGTGTCGGAAATTCAGCTGATGGCCGGTGCCGAGGTGCGCTCGGGAGCTGCGGCCGTGACGGTGATAGACGATGCTGAATACCGACTGGTGGCGGCGCTGAGCGACAAGGACGCATTCAGGGTGGCAGGCATGGGCAAACCAGCCGTTACGGCGCATTCAGCTGACGGGGTTAACCTGCGGGGCAGCCTGCTCTCGGTTTCTGCCGAGCCGGATTATGCTACGGGGCTGTTCGGCGCCACGCTGCGCTTTGCGGTGCAGGCCGGGGCCAGGATCGGCATGGTGCTGTTCATGGATCTGCCCGTGGAAGAGGTACGTGGCCAGTTCGTGCCGCAGACGCTGCTCGTCAGGCGTTTCGGACGCACCGTCATGTGGGTAGTGGGTGCCGATGACAAGCTCAAGCAGGTGTCGGTAACACCGGGCAAACCCTATGGCAACGACATTCTGATAACGGCCGGACTGGAACCAGGCACCCGATACCCGTCAAGGATTACCGGCTTCGAGAAGGAAGGGCTGACCCTGCAGGAATACCGGGTAGCCCAGAAGAAGGGTTCCTGACATGCTCAAGCTGATTTTCAGCAAGACCACCGGGTTCATCATATTCTCCATCCTGCTCTGCGGCCTGGGCATCGTGCTGGCGCTCAGGTTGCCCGTAATGATGTACCCGCAGACCCGCCGGCCCATGGTCACCATCCGCTTCAACCACCCGGGAATCTCCGCCATCGATTTTGAGCATGAATACGCCGGCAGCATCGAACCGCGGCTCTCCGCCCTCGAGGGCGTCGATGTAATGGAGACGACCTACTCCAGCGATTCCAGCAGCATCAACCTCACCTTTGACTGGGAAATCAAGAGCGACGTGGCCAAGGCCTCCGTAGAATCGACCATGTTCTCCATCAACAGCGGGCTCCCTTCAGAAATCCGCGACGGGTACAGCATACGCTTCAGGGAAGGCGAGAACGCCGGCTTCATCGTCATGGGGGCCACCTCCGCGGGAACGTCCCCGGAAAAACTCATGGAACTGCTGACCGCCAACGTGGAGCCGCGTCTGAGGGCCATCCAGGACGTGGAGGAGTTCGGCCTGTTCGGGCTCGAGGAGCTGCAGGTTACGGTAACGCTGGACCAGGCTTCCATGCTCTCGTATGGCTTGACCATCAGCGACGTGAATACCGCCTTTCAGTCGGGGCTGTCGCCCCAGCCGCTCGGCACGCTCCGTGAATCCGGCGAGCGTTTCAGCGTGCGCGTCAGCCGCGCCGACCGCGGCCTCGCGGCCCTGCCCCGGCTCGAGATCAAGCGTATCGGAGACACCCTCGTCGCGCTGGAAGACATAGCGGACATCGTGATCCGCTACACGGTGCCCAGAAATGTCTTCATGATAGAAGACAGGCCCGCCATCCAGATTACCCTCACGCCGGTAGAAGGCGGCAACCTCAACCGCATGACCGAGGAACTGTCGGCCATCATGAACGATGCCCGCGACTCAGGCCTCGTTCCCGCGGATACGGAATTCAACCTGTACGTGGATCCGGCAAAATACATCAACCGCTCCATAGACCAGGTTGTGCAGGCGGCGCTGATCGGCGGAACACTTGCCATACTCATCGTGTTCCTGATCCTCGGCGAACTCCGCAATACGCTGATCATCGCCATCTCCCTGCCGGTGTCCATAATGCTGTCCTTCATATTGATGTACCTGTTCAACGTCTCGCTCAACCTGATATCCCTCGGCGGCTTTGCGCTGGCAGTGGGCATGATTGTGGATCCAACCATCGTCATCATGGAAAACATCCATCGCTGGCGCCGCGAGGACAAGCGTGTGCTCAATTCTGCGATGTGGAAGCACATCGTCATGGATGCCACGAGGCAGGTACGCGGCCCTGTCATCTCTTCAACGCTGACCTCGGTGCTGGTGTTCCTGCCGCTGTCGTTCTCCGCACCACTGGCCAATGCCATCCTGGGTGACCAGGCGAGGACGGTGGTGTTCTCGCTGCTGTGCTCGCTGTTCGTTTCGTTGAGCCTGGTTCCGGTAATTGCCTATTTCCTGTTCAGGGGCAAGGGCAAGCAGAATATAGACCATCTGAGCGCCAGGGGTTTTGCAAAGGTTTCCGAGCCGGTGATCGGCGCTATGGTGGGTGCATACCGCCGCATCCTGCGGTTCATCATGTCCAGGCGTATCATAGCCGGCCTGTTCCTCCTGGTAACCTTCGCTGCCATGGCGCTGGCCGTAGTCACCTTGTTCCCCGGAATTCCCAAGGAGATCATGTCCAAGCCGCAATCGGACAGGGTCGTGCTTTTCTTCAGGCACAATGATTACCAGACGTCCGTAGACATCATCGAGCACGTTATGCCAGAACTCCGGGAACGGGCGGCTTCCGCGCTGGAAGGGCTCCAGTACCGCAGCTTTGCCAATATCTCCGGCCGCTTCAACCAGATGCTCATCGACTTCGATGATCCGAAACAGGTAACTGATGCGCTCGGCCGGCTGGAGCGCGCCTTCGTCAGTGAGGGGCTCTGGTATTTCAACATCCAGTCCTGGGATCCGGCCGCCCTGCCTCTGCCCCAGGTGTATGCCCTGCAACTCAGCGTGTATGGACCGGACGCTACGCAGAAAGTTGCCATCCTGGATGACATGCAGCGCGTCCTCAACGAATCCAGACTGTACGGCCGGGTCAACGTACGGCCGTCTCCGGCCATGACCAACGAGCTCGTGCTCAGCCCCCGGAACGAGGCGCTGCGAGGTTTCCAGGGCCTGACGAGTAGTACCCTGAGCACGCTCGCAAAACGTGCGCTGGGCGGTACCGTGTCCCTGTCCGTCTCTGACGGAACCTACGAGGTATCCGTCGTGGCCAGGTACCCCGACACGGAACTCGACTCGCGCGACAAGCTGGCCAACTTCCTCATTCCCTGGAAAACCTCGTACGTGCCGCTCAAGCATTTCTTCGATTTTGAGCAGCGGTCGGCTGTCTCGCAGATCTATTCTGAAAACGGCGAACTTGCCTTCAGGCTTTACGCCAGTTCGTCAGCCGAGATTACCGACGCGGCACGCATGCAGAAGGAGCGGGACGCCCTGGCTCTGTTTGCGGAAAAAATTGTTCTGCCGCCGGGATACAGCTTCACGCTGGACAATCCCAGGGTAGAGATAGACGAATCGATCTCGTCACTGTTCGTGGCCATGGGAATTTCCATCGTCCTCATCTACCTGCTGCTCTGCTTCCAGTTTAATTCGCTGTGGATACCTCTCGTCATACTCGTAACAATTCCGCTGGGTTTCGTGGGCGTCGTCATTTCACTGTACATGTTCAAATCGACGCTGAACCTCAACTCGCTGCTCGGCACGATACTGCTGGGCGGCATCGTGGTTAACAACGCCATCATCCTGATAGACTTCTACCTGAACGCCAGGAAGGACTATCCCGACCACCTCGCGGCGATCGAGGCCACGGCGGCGTTGCGGTTCCAGCCCATCCTCATTACCACGCTGACCACCATCATCGGCATGCTGCCCATCGCCGTAAACCTTGGCTCGGGATCGTCGATACTCCAGCCGCTGGGCATAGCGGTCTCGGGCGGGCTCATGGTTTCCACGTTCCTGACCCTGTTCGCGGTCCCGGCCATCCTGAGCTTCTGGAGATACAACCCATGAGAAATCCCGTACCGCTCCTGGTGCTTTCGATCCTGAGCCTCTCGACGCTCGCGGCGGAACCCGCGGAGCTGTCAGTGGAGTCCGCCGTAGAGATGGCGGCCCGGGCCAGCGTCGATCTGTACGGGCAGAGCCTCGCCGTCGGTTCGGCCCGGCGCGACCTGGACAACGGCTGGAACCTCTTCCTGCCCGGCATGAGCACGGGGGTCTCGGGAAGGCTCGGAGATGAGCTGTTCACCGCGAACAGCCCGACGACGAACCTGTTCGGCTCGACGCTGAGCCTCGGAACCAGGCTGACGGTTACGACCAGCGCCCTCTATGATCTTGAAAGCCGCCGCGCGGCCTTGCGGTCAGCCATGCTCGGCGAGCAGGAAGTCAGGGCGCGGATCGCCCGGGACACCGAGAAGGCGTATTTCCAGCTCGTGTCGCTTCAGCTGGATCTGGACAACAAGACAAAAGCCATCGTGCTTGCGGAAGAGCGCCGCCGCCTGGCGGACTTCCGCTTTGCCCGCGGACTCGGTTCCGAGCTTGATGCGCTCAGGGCGCAGATGACGGAGATGAATACGCGCTCCGCCCACAAGAAAGCCGTTGCTGAATACGACAAGCGCGCGGCCGCATTCCGGCGTCTGCTCGGCATTGCTGCCGGCGATCAGCTTGAACTCACCACAGAGCTGGCTGTACCTGCCGGTCTTCCAGCTGGCATCAACGCCGGTCAGATAGAAGCACGCGTCGACCTGGCAAAAGCACGTCTTGCACGGGAAGTCGCAGCCACTGCCACAACCAAGTACAGCAACCTCAACCGCTTGCCGTTGGTAACGCTGGACGCCGGATGGAATTTCAGCCTGTCGGATTTCAGTACGGCTCGTGACAATATTTTCATCAGCGCAGGTCTTTCCTTTAACGCCGACGCATGGATTCCAGGCTCGCGAAAAGATACAGAACTGCGGGCCTTACGCGAAACCGAAGACCGGCTGGCATTCAGCTACGAACAGGCACTCCGCAGCGCACTGGACGAAGTGGAAGCGCTCACGCTCGACATGGAATTCGCACAAACCAGCGTTGAACTCGCCCACGCACAGATCAGCCTCGCCGAGCGCATTGCGATCCGCGCCAGGGAAGCCTGGGAACGCGGGGCGGCCACCGCCCTGGAAATGGAAGCAGCCCAGTACGACGTGGACGCGGCACGGCAGGCGCTGATCGCCAGCCAGTACCAGTATCTTTCTCTGCTCATCGACCTGGGCTACGCGCTCAGCACAGACTGGCGTACTTTGACACGATAAAAACAATACAAGGATAATAAGAAAAAATCAGACCACGGAGGCACGAAGGCACGGAGAGGAAGAAGAGGAAGAAAAAGAGGAATAATAGGATTTTATTCTAAAAATGAGGCGAAGAGGTGGGTGTTGTCGGTGGCGGTCGTGAAGCGGTCGGCGCCGGTGCCCCAGGCGTCATCCGCCCCCGCCCCGCACGCAGCGAGTAAAATATAACAGACAAGCAGGATGAGTTAAATTAAAACTCGAGTCTTGCATTCACCGCTCCGCATCATGTCCATCTACTCGACTTGATCCTGTACATCATGTTCCTGATGGATTAATTATAAAATGAAACAGGATGATCAGGATAAGAAAGAGATATACAGGATAAGAAAACAAAAAGTTCATGTTTTATTATATTCTCTTCCTTACCTCATCTTCTCCGTGTCTCTGTGCCAATTCTTATTTTTTATTTCACTCGTCTTCTCCGTGCCTTCGTGGTCTGATTTTTTCATCTTTCTTCATCTTTCTTCGTTTTTCTTCCCTCATCTTCTCTGTGTCTCTGTGCCTCTGTGGTTCATATTGTATATCAAGCTTCCTCGTCTTCGATCACCTGCGCCGGTTCAGGTTCGTCAGCCGTAAAATCCGGTACATACTTTGCCCGCGCGTTCGGCGGCCTCATGCTGCCCATCTCGGGGTTGTGCATCAGGTCGCGCGGCTTGGAGCCCTGGGACTTGCCAACGATGCCCTTCTCTTCCATCAGCTCCACGAGGCGGGCCGCGCGGTTGTAGCCTATCTTGAGCTTGCGCTGCAAAAAGCTGGCGCTGGCCTTGCCCTGTTCCAGTACGATGCTCAGAGCCTTTTCGTAGAGCGGGTCGTCGTCCTCGGCGTCGAACAATGACGGGCCGTCGTCATCCTCGTCATCGTCCACGAAGATTTCCTCGTCTATGTAATTGGGCGACCCCAGGGTCTTCACGTGGGCCACCACGCGCTCCACTTCATCCTCGGAGACGAAGGCGCCCTGCATGCGCACGGGGAACGCATCGGTGGCGCTTGAGTACAGCATGTCGCCCCGGCCCAGCAGCTTCTCCGCGCCGACCATGTCTATGATGATGCGCGAATCGAACTTGCCGGCCACCATGAACGCGATGCGGCTCGGGATATTGGCCTTGATGAGGCCCGTGATGACGTCGATGCTCGGCCGCTGCGTGGCGAGCACCAGGTGGATGCCCACAGCGCGGGACATGGCCGCCAGGCGCGCGAGCGTCGACTCCAGCTCCTTGCCGGTGGTCGCCATGAGGTCCGCGAACTCGTCTATGATCACGACGATGTACGGCAGCTTGTCGGTGGCCATGTTCTTCTCGACTATCTTGCGGTTGAACGACTTGATGTCGCGCACGCCAAGAGAATCGAGGAGGCTGTAGCGCCGCTCCATTTCGCAGATGCAGTATTGCAGAGCCTGGAAAGCGCGCTTGGGTTCGGTGATCACCGGCGTAAGAAGGTGCGGAATGCCGTTATATAATTTAAGCTCAACGATTTTCGGATCGATCAGTATCAGCTTTACTTCGTTGAACGAGCGTCGGTACAGGATGGACAGGATGATGGAGTTGACGCAGACGGACTTTCCCGAACCGGTGGCGCCGGCTATGAGCAGGTGCGGCGTCTGGGTCAGTTCCACCACCTGCACGTCGCCGGTGATGTCCTTGCCCAGCACGACCGGCACTTCCATCTTGGCGTTTTTAAAGACTTCACTCTCGACGATTTCCTTGAACGACACGATGGAGCGGCGCTCGTTGGGCACCTCGATGCCCACGGCGTGCTTGCCCGGGATAGGCGCGACGATGCGGACGCTGGAGGCGGCCAGGCGCAGGGCTATGTTGTCAGACAGGCCGGCTATCTTGGAGAGCCGCACCCCCGGCGCGGGCAGTATCTCAAACATCGTGATCACCGGCCCCTTGCGGATGCCGGTGACTTCTGCCGCAATGCCGAATTCCTTGAGCGTCTCGCGGAGCACTTCGGCGGCGTGGCGGGTCTTGTCGTCTATGATCCAGTACTGGCCGTCGGGATAGGCGGTCAGGATGCCTTCGGTGGGCAGGCCGTATTCCAGCGAAGGCCTGTGCCGGTGCAAGGCTACCGGCTTGGCCGGTGGAACGGAAACCTCGACCGGGCCGGTGGCCTTGACGAGCGTGGCAGCGGGAGTCACGGCCGCTGCGTCAAAGGGTCTGGATCGGCTGGCAAGATCATCGGCTTCACGCACCGCATCGGTATGTTCGCCATCATGGAAGACTTCCACCTTGGGGAGCAGTGCCGACCGGGTTGCAGATTTTTCCGGAGCCTCAGGTGCGGCCTTGTTTGCAGCCTTGTTTGCGGCCTTGGCCAGCGCGGCGTCCAGCGGAGTGACAACCAAGGGCTCAGATTCTTCCCAGTAGCCGGCATCGAGGGCTGGATCATTGCCGGAAAGGCTCTCTGGCATTGGTGCCCGCCCGAACATCAGCCGGATGGGTTCCTCCACCTCCTCGATGCCCTCTGCCAGAGCGGCGCCGTCAGCAGCACCGAGTTCGTCGAACTCCTCAAGCTCCTCGAGTTCCTCGAATTCCTCAAGCACCTCGGCGGGTTGATGTTTACCGTCATCGTCTGCCGCAGGTGGATCCGATACAGGGTCAGGATTGCCCATCGAGGTGAGGAACGGTGCGGGAGGCAGGTCTGGGTAACTCAAGTCCAGCAGGATATTTTCATCATCATCGTCGCCATCGACGGCGGCCGGTTGCACGCGCAATGAAGGCTTGGGTATGGAGATGCTGGCTGCGGTAGACCTGGGAGCAGCCGACACATTCACTGTGGCGGAGCCCTTCCTGAAGCGGCGGGCAACCAGTAGCAGGAGCAGGCTGGTTGCAAGCGTACAACCGAAGCCGGTTATGGCAAGGCCAGCCACGCCGAAGGGTTCAAGCGCTGGATAGACTGAAAACCATCGGGCCGGGTCGTCCAGAAAGCGGGCCGTGGCGGCGAGGGAAGCAAACGGCACGAGGCTGCCGAGCAGCGCAAAGAGCGCGTCGTACCTGAAACCTGGCATCGCGACTATCAGGGCTCCGACCCAGGGATATGCCGGCAGGATGAAGGCAGCCCACGACAGGCCGTCCAGCAAGAAGCCGCCAAAACCGGAACCATATCCAACCCAGGCTACCAGCAATTGCGAAAACAGCGCCACGCCGGCGATCACCAGCGTAGCGCTTGAAACGAATATGAGCGATTTTGCCTTACGTTCTGTGTCCAATGAGTTCGCTCCAATCCTTGCTATCTGTATCGGCGTTTCGTTACAGGAGGAATAGGCCGAGAAGGCCCGCGGGTATCAGGTAGGCCGCAAACCAGGCCAGCTTCCCCTTGCGTACCAGGGGCATCAGGATCAGGAGCGACGCGATGCCTGCGAGGAACGCGACGAGCGATCCGACGACCAGCGGGAGCGTCGCAACGGTGCCCGCAAGCTCCGCCATATCGTCGAGCTTGAGCACCAAGGCACCGAGAATCGCAGGCACGGCGAGCAGGAACGAGAATTCGCCCGCTGTCTCGCGCTGGAGGCCTGAAGCCAGCCCGGCGCTTATCGTTATGCCGGAGCGGCTGATACCGGGGAACACGCCTATACCCTGGGCCAGCCCGATGATGACACCATGCCGTACGGTCAAACCGCGGTAGCCCGTCTGGCCGGCTTTGAATCTTGAGGAAGCGACGAGTATCAGCGCCGTAACGAGCAGGAGCCCGGCCACCACACCTGGCGCACCTGACAGGTCGATCTGCTCGATCGCCAGCCCGACGACGGCCGTCAGCGCGGTCGCCACGAGGGCTGGAACGATGATGGACAGGTTTTCAACGTCATCGTCGCCATGTTTCTTGACCATCAGGCGCAAAAAAGAGCGTACTATGCCCGCTATGCGCTTCCTGAACACGAGGAGTATTGAAGCCAGCGTGGCGAGGTGCAACACCACATCGAACAAGGCAGGCACCTCGGATAGCCCCATCAGGTCCTTGAAAACTAGTAGATGTCCGCTTGAAGATATCGGCAAGAACTCGGCAATGCCCTGGAATAGACCCAGGATACCCGCCTGAAACACTGTCATCGATCACCCCCGGCCGCGAACTATAGCACGACGCAGGCTCAGCTTCAATTATTGGCAGCTCCGGTACTTGAAAATCTCAATTCCAATAGGTACCTTATGATGGACATTCAGGCGTAACCATACGGACGTGATCTGCACGATATTCCGCGTTCCGTTCGACCCTGCCGTCGAATACACTCTCTTTAAGGAAGGCTATCAATGGAAATCCAGAAAGATCGCGTCGTCTCAATAGACTACATGCTCAAGGACGATCAAGGAGCGATGATCGACCGCTCCGAGGGCGAGCCGCTCGTCTACCTCCACGGCAACGACAACATCATCCCGGGCCTCGAGAAGCACCTCGTGGGCAAGAAAGCCGGCGACAAGGTCAACTGCGTCATCGCTCCGGCCGACGCGTATGGCGAGCACGACGAGGAGATGGTCTTTACCGTCTCAAAGAAGGACTTCGCCGAGTCTGACAAGATCGAGATAGGCATGCAGTTCCAGGCCCAGGAAGAGGGCGGCATGCGCGTCGTCACCGTGGTCGGCGTTGAAGGCGACGAGGTCAAGATCGACGCGAACCACCCGCTGGCCGGCAAGTCGCTGCACTTCGATGTAACCGTGCAGGATGTCCGCGAGGCCACCGCCGAAGAGCTGGAGCACGGCCACGTGCACGGCGGCGAGGAAGAAGGCTGCGGTTGCGGCTGCGGTGAGGGTGAATGCGGCGATGGCGACTGTGACGACGAAGGCGGCTGCGGCTGCGGCGGTTGCCACTGATCCAGCCGGCTGACAGCCCGGCACGGCGGGCAAGGTTGTCGATCAGGCCACTCGATGTCCTGATCGTGGCCCTGTCCGCGGTCGCGCTTGTCGCGCTTTCTATCTCCGTGTACGGCGGCCCCGCGGCCGCCGTTCTTGTCGTTTCCTCCGGTGAGCAGGAATGGATCTACCCGCTTTCAGAGGACCGGGAGCTGGAGGTTCAGGGGCTCCTGGGCATTACCTACATTCATATCGGTGACGGCAGAGCCCACATCGAGGACTCGCCCTGCGCCAACAAGACCTGCATCGCTTCTCCTCCGATCGGCAATACGGGAGACTGGTCTGCATGTCTCCCCAACGGTGTATTCATCAGGATAGAAGGTGCGGAGGATGAAGATGGACTCGATGCGACGGTCAGGTAGGCCCGTCTTCAGCGACGGGGGCCGGAAGCTGGCCGCGTTCCTGGCAGCCCTGGCCTTTTTCCTCTCCACCGTGGAGTACATGCTCCCGCGGCCTGTGCCGTTCATGCGCATCGGGCTGGCCAACCTGCCCATCCTGATAGCGGTTGACCTGCTGCCCTTTGGCGCGTACATGGCGCTTGCGCTGGTCAAGGTGGTGGGCATGAGCGTGCTCACCGGTTCCCTCTTCTCGTATGTGGCACTGTTCTCGCTGGCGGGAACGCTCGCGAGCGCCCTCGTCATGCGCGGCCTCCGGGCTGTTGCCGGCCCTAAAGCACTCTCGTACGTGGGTCTATGCGTGGCAGGAGCCGTGGCATCCAATATGGTGCAGGTAGCGCTGGCCCGCGTGTTCGTGTTCGGCCCCAGCGCACGGTTCATGGCTCCAGCCTTCATGGCGCTGGGCCTGGTGTCGGGGCTGGTGCTGGGATCCTTTGCCGAAGCCTTCGCATCCAGCTCAACCTGGCTGGCAAACATTCGCGCTGGTGGCAGCCGCCACGGAAAGACACCATGACCAGGCCAGAACGCCGCGAGCGCTGGGAATCTGCCTTTGATCCTGCCAGGCTGGCGCTGACCGGCGTGGTGCTGTCGATGGCGCTCCTCTTCCAGCCCGACCTCGTGGCCCGCATCGCGCTGCTCGCTGGAGCCGCACTGGCGGCATGGCTATCCGGCCGCAGGCTTTCACCGCTGACAACGTTGCTCGTCATGGCTGGCATCGTCGGAGCCAACCTCCTCGTACCGGTGGGCCGCAGGCTCGCGACCATCGGTCCACTGGCCATCACGGAACTGGCCCTGAAGGATGGAATCCGCAAGGCTGTGACCTTTGAGTCCCTTATGTTCATTTCCAAGGCCTGTCTGGGCTCAAACCTGCGGCTTCCGGGAAAATTCGGTGCCTTTTTCGCTGAAGCCCTGCGCGGCTACGACAGGATCCTCGAGCAGAAAGCAAGAGTCAAGCTGAACGGATTTCTGACAATAATCGACAACATCCTGCTTTCAGTCTATGATGAGATCCAAGCCAGCGACCAAACTGCCGATATACAGAAGGCAGAACAGTGGACAGCCCTCAGGCGCAGTGATCTGGTACTTGTTGCCGTCATGATGACGGCCCTGCTGCCCCTGCTTCTTTTCCAGTCGGCCTGAACAGGAAACCGTAAACTCGGCACCTTGTTTTGGTAAAGGATATAACGATGAACCTGACATTACGGAACAAGCTCCTCATCCTCACCTTGGCTCCTCTTATTCTCGCCGTGATCATGGGTTCAGTCGTTGTCTATCAAGCCAGTGAAGACAGGACCAAGTCCAGCAGGGCTGCGGACAATCTTTCCGCCATGAAGGCGATGAGCCGGGTGCTGGCCGGCATCCAGAAGGAACGAGGCATAGCCTTCCTGTATCTGGATGGAGCGGCTGGAGCTGACCAGATCATGGCCACACGGTTCTCCGTGGACGAAGTCTGGGAGCAAAGCAAACCTGCCCTTTCAGTCGAGACTCTGCCCGAAGGCGTGCTCGCGGCAGCAGAAACCGAGATTGCCGCAATCCCGCAGCTTCGCAGGTCGGTGGACGAGCGCTCGGTGACTGCCCGAGGCGCATACAACAAGTATTCCCAGATCGGGGATGTGATACTCGCGCAGATGGTAAAACTCTCCATGACCGATGCGGCCGAGGCATCGCGCCAACTCGAGTCTGTAATGCTGTACGAAAAGGCAAAGGAAAATGCGTGCCGGGTTCAGTGCCTCGCCAGCTCGATATTCACACAGGACGTACCCATCAGATACCAGTCCATACTGGAACTCGTTGACACCAATGCAGGCATCACCGTCAACCTTGATAATGGCGCGGTTAATCTTGGCGAGGATGCGGCAACGGCGCTGTCAGAACTGGAACTGAGCCCGGAATGGTACTCGATGCAGAACGCCGTCATCGAGATACTCGGCCTCGCGAATACGGGCGGTTATGAACGCGACGGGCTGGAATTCTACAAAGAGACAGATCTGGTCGCTACCATGATCCAGGGCATCATCGATACCGTTACGGCACAGACCGAGTCCTGGTTTGAACTGCGGAGCGCAAAACTCGGCCGCGAAATTCTGCTGATAGCGTCCATGCTCGTCGTCTCGGTGTTGTTCGTGCTCCTCGTTTCCATCTTCATGCTCTCCAACGTGTCCGGCAGGATCAAGGAAGTCTCGGAAGGCATGAAAAACGTTTCCTCCGGAGATGCTGACCTGACCCGCACCGTCGGCTCCAGGAAGCAAGACGAACTGGGCCAGCTCGCCGGCTATTTCAACGAATTCATCACCATGCTCAGGGGCATCATAGAGCGCGTAAAATCCGAGGTGCACTCACTCAGTGACGGAATGATCCAGCTGTCTTCAAATACTGAAGAAACGGCCGGAGCCATCAGGCAGATAACCGCCAACATCGAGAGCCTAAAGATTCAGTCGATCAACCAGAGTTCCTCGGTTACCGAATCGAGCAACACCGTCGAGCTGATAGCCAGGAACATCGTGCAGCTGTACAAGCTGATAGAAAAGCAGGCTGACGGAGTATCCTCGTCATCCAGCGCCATAGAGCAGATGGTAGCCAGCATCCAGTCGGTAACCGGCAACATCGAGCGCATGGGCACGTACTACGAAAAGCTGCTGGGCAAGTCCGACTCGGGCAGAGGCGCCATAGAAACGGTAGGCAAGCAGATCAAGGAAATAGACGCCCAATCGGAGAACCTTGAAGAAGCCAATTCGCTGATCGCGGGCATAGCGGCCCAGACCAACTTGCTGGCGATGAACGCAGCCATAGAAGCGGCGCACGCCGGCGAGGCGGGTCAGGGATTCGCCGTGGTGGCCGACGAGATACGCAAGCTCGCCGAGAACGCCGCGACGCAATCCAAGACCATAGCCCGCAACATCAAGGGCATCAGGACAACCATAGACGCCGTCGTCTCGAGTTCCGGCCTGAGCGCCAGAACCTTCGAGGAAATGCTCGAGCAGATACGCATACTCTCCCGGCTCGAGGAAGAGATAAAATATTCCATGCAGGAACAGAGCGCTGGCTCGGTACTCATACTGCAGTCGTTGGCCAGCATCAACGATGTAACCGCCGATGTAAGGCAGGCCGCAGAGGAGATGCAGGAAGGCTCCAACACCGTGTTGCTCGAGATGCGCCGACTGCTGCAGCTGTCCAGCGAGCTGGAGAACGGCATGAGCGAGATGGCAGCCGGTGCCGACGAGATCCGCCGCGCCGCCCAGGACACCAACGACCTGTCCATCACCGCCGCCCGCAGCGTCCAGGCCGTGTCCTCGGAAATGACCCAGTTCAAAACCTGACCGGTTGTACTGAGGGCTCGTAATACTTTTTTAGCAATGAGCCACAGAGAAGATGAGGAAGAAAAGTCAAGAAAAGGAGAAAAAAGTGTTAAATTTCTTTTTCCATCCTACGCTCCCTACTTCCCAATTCTCATCTTCTCTGTGTCTCTATGCCCAAATCTACTGTCTTTTCCTAGCCCAAATCTTCTCCTACCTCATCTTCTCTGTGTCTCTGTGCAAAAATTCCTATCTTCGACTATCAGGCTATTATGACGAAGTTGACCAGCTTGCCTGGTACGACGATCACCTTTACGATGTCCTTGCCGGGGAGGTGTTCTGCCACCCTGGAATGAGCCTTGGCACTGGCTTCCAGGGCATCCTTGGCCGCGCCTTTGGCGGCTTTGAAGTCGCCGCGAAGCTTGCCGTTCACCTGCACGATGATCGTGTCTTCGTCGTCCTCGCAGAGGGCAGGATCGTAGACTGGCCAGGCTGCCTTTGACACACTGCCTGAATTGCCCATGTGCGCCCACAGTTCCTCGGCAAGGTGCGGGGCATACGGGGCGACCAGGCGCACGAGCACCGACCACAGGTTCCTGGGCAGCGTCTCGAGCCTGGCGGCCTCGGTGGACAGCACCATCATCGCGGAAATAGCCGTATTGAAGTTCAGCGTGTCGGTATCGCCGCTCACCTTCTTGATCGTGCGGTGCATCAGCTTCAGCAGCTCTCCCGACGGTTCGGCATCGGTCAGCAGTTTCTCCGACATCGCGTAGAGGCGCTCCAGGAAACGAGTAACACCCACGAGGCCAGCGGTAATCCAGGGCTTGCTCACCTCGAGCGGACCCATGAACATCTCGTAGAGCCTGAGCGCGTCAGCGCCGAACTCCCTGACGATGTCGTCGGGGTTGACCACGTTGCCGCGGCTCTTGGACATCTTCTGGTTGTCCTCGCCCAGGATCATGCCCTGGTTGACGAGGCGCTGGAACGGTTCCCTGGTGTTGACCAGGCCCAGGTCGAAGAGGACCTTGTGCCAGAAGCGGGCGTACAGCAGATGGAGCACCGCGTGTTCCACGCCGCCGACGTACAGGTCCACGGGCAGCCAGTAGTCGATCTTGTCACGGCCTACGAAGGCATTCTCGTTGGTGGGATCGAGGAAGCGCAGGTAGTACCAGCACGAACCGGCCCACTGAGGCATGGTGTTGGTCTCTCGCTTGGCGGGGCCGCCGCAGACCGGGCATGTGGTGACCACCCAGTCGCTTATCTTGGCCAGCGGGCTCTCGCCGGTGCCCGACGGTTCGTAGCTGGATACTTCGGGCAACGTCAGTGGCAGCTCCGATTCAGGCACCCTGACAACGCCCCAGGACGGGCAGTGCACGGCGGGGGTGGGGTCGCCCCAGTAGCGCTGGCGGCTGAAAAGCCAGTCGCGCAGCTTGTAGTTGATGGCCAACTTGCCCAGGCCCTTCTTCTCCAGCCAGGCGGTCATGGCTTTCTTGGCTTCTTCGGTGCCCATGCCGTTCAGGAAACCGGAATTGACCGCCACGCCGTCGGCCGCCGTGCATTCGGCCGGTTCCCCGGTACAGGGCGCATCCCCTGGCTTTGCCACCACTTCGATTATGGGCAGGCCAAAGGTCTTGGCGAATTCCCAGTCGCGCTCGTCGTGGGCGGGCACGGCCATGATGGCGCCGGTGCCGTACGAGGCCAGCACATAGTCGGAGATCCATATGGGTATGCGCGTATCGTTGACCGGGTTGATGGCGTAAGCGCCGGTAAAGACGCCGGTCTTGCCCTTGGCCAGGTCGGTTCGCTCCAGATCGCTCTTCTTGGCGGCGGTCTCTACATAGGCGGTAACGGCTGCCTTCTGGGCCTGGCTCGTGATTTTGCCGACGAGGTCGTGCTCGGGTGCAAGCACCATGTAGGTAGCGCCGAACAGCGTGTCCGGCCTCGTGGTAAAGACTTCCAGCGCGTCGCCTGAGCCATCTACGCTGAAGATGACGCTGGCGCCTTCGGAGCGGCCTATCCAGTTGCGCTGCATCGCCTTGACCGGCTCCGGCCAATCCAGCCCGTCAAGGTCTTCGAGCAGGCGATCCGCGTAGGCGGTGATCTTGAGTATCCACTGGCGGATGCGCTTGCGCGTAACCTTGGTGTGGCAGCGGTCGCACTCGCCGTCCTTGACCTCTTCATTGGCCAGGCCGGTCTTGCAGGAGGGGCACCAGTTAATCGGGGCGTCTGACTCGTACGCCAGGCCCTTGTTGAACAGCTGGATGAAGATCCACTGGGTCCACTTGTAGTAGTCGGCATCGCAGGTGGACACTTCACGGTCCCAGTCGTAGGAGAAGCCGAGGCTCTTTATCTGCTCGCGGAAACGGTTGATGTTGGCCGCTGTGGTAACCGCGGGGTGGGTACCGGTCTGGATGGCGTAGTTCTCGGCCGGCAGGCCAAAGGAGTCGAACCCCATGGGGTGGAGGATGTTGTACCCGTTCATGCGGAGGTAGCGGCAGTAGATGTCGGTGGCGGTGTAGCCTTCAGGATGGCCCACGTGGAGTCCGGCGCCTGACGGGTACGGGAACATGTCCAGCACGTAGCGCCGCTTGCTCTTGGGGATACTGGGATCTTCTACCGCGCGGAAGGTCTTGTTGGCGTCCCAGTACTTCTGCCACTTGGGTTCGATCTCGCTGAAAGGATACTTGGCCATGGATGTCGCTCCGTTGCTCAGGATGCGGCGAAGGGCGCTTTCGCGCCCCTCGTCTGTTTGAGTATTCCGGATCATACCTTATAGGTAGTAACGCGACAAGCCAGCCTACAGCGTCGGCTCTATCGGCACGGGCTCCTCCAGCGTGGGCGGCGGCGCGTCGTTGTTGGTCGGGCGCTCGTACTGGATGACGAACTGCTCCCAGAAATCATCCGCGCCTGCAGCCATCCTGGGAACGGAGATGAGGATCATGTCGTTGCCGAACGGCACGGAAAATTTTGCCTCCAGCCGGGTGACGGGATCCTGCGTCTCTATCCTGATGCGGTGCCCCTGGCCCCTGACCATCAGCAATTCCCGGTCACGGGCATACAGCTCGATGGGCTTCTGGTTATCGATGAAGACCTTGACCCGCCGCATGGCCGGTATGGCGCCATCATTCAGGGATTTGTTGTCAATCAGGAAGGTGTGAGACCTGCCGTTGATGAACACGAACAGGGTCAGTGCCACGTACAGCCCCAGCAGTCCAGCCTTCACGAGGAGGCGTCTGGTCCTGATTGCCGGATTGGCTCCGTTCTTGCCGTTTCCGCTCATGCCACGCCTCCCTTGGCCGCCGGGTCTACGGTGTTCTGCCTGAGACCCGCCCGGTCTATCTCCACGCCCCGGCGTTTGCGCCAGGCGTGCAGCACGAGGGCCAGCGCTATGGCGCCGTAGCTGAACGCATCGCGGAAGTACTCGCCTATCTGGGCCGAGCCGAACAGCTCGGCGCCCGCACGCGGCATCACTATGTACATCAGGTGCAGCAGCACCACGCCGACGAACACGTTGGGTATGGTCGCCTTGGTCACCGATGCGCCACCCACGAGGATGGCAGCCACGGCGAAGAAGCCGGTTTGCCGGTGGGCGTTGTAGGTGGCCATGTTGCCCATGTTCTGCAGGAATATCACCTGGCCTATCATGGCCAGCACCGTGGACATGACGATCGCTATGATGCGTGTCTGCTCCACGGGGATGCCCGAGGCGTTGGAAACGAGCTGGTCCTGGCCTATGGCGCGCATGTCCTGGCCCAGCTTGGTCTTGCGGAACCAGACTATGAACAGGCACAGTATCGCCACGATGATGAATGTGCCTACCGGGAAGTTCAGACCGAACAGCTTGACCATCATCATGTTGTCCAGGCTCTGCCTGACCGAATCGAGGTTCAGGGTGTTGCGTATGCCGTAGCCGCGCGACAGCGTAATGGCCAGCGAGCGCATCGGTATCAGCGAACCCATCAGGTACAGCACGACGAACTGGTACACGCCGTCCATGAAGAAGCCCAGGATGTAGCCGGTGGCCATTTCACGACCCTTGGCCCGGTTGAGCACCGCGCCGGCGGCCCAGCCGAGGATTATGGCTATGGGCAGGCCTACGAGCACCGAGAATCCCAGACCCCAGACGCCGGAGATGTTCCAGTCCACCGCAAAGATCAGGCCTATCTCTCCGGCCATCGCGCCGAGCACCATGCCGAAGTTCAGGCCCATGCCGGCCATTATGGGCAGGAGCAGGCTGAACACCAGGAAGGAGTTGCGCCCGATGCGCGTAATGATGTCCTGGAGTATGTAGTTGGCGGACAGACCGGATATCGGCGTCGCTATGGCGGTGAGCACAAGGAAGATAACGACGACGACATTGTCGGCGATGAACCTCCTGAAATCGAACTTCTTCTTCATTTCGTCACCTTCGTTTTGCGCGTCAGGGCGTAGAGGATCATGCCGTTGGACAGGACTATGCGTATCACCTCGGACATGTCCGTCTGCAGTACGCTGTTGATGACGCTCGGGGTCATGGTGAGGATGCCCTGGAACAGGAACGTGCCGACGATGACGTTGAGCATCGACGCCTTGTTGACGCTGGCGCCGCCGATGAGCAGGGCAGCTACGGCCGGAAAGGCCATGAACAGCGGCGCCTGGTACATCTGTATGAAACCGAAGCTCTGCTGGTAGACGAGTATGCCCACCGCGCCGAGCATCGTGGACAGCATTACGCTGATGGTGCGCATCTTGTCCGAAGAGACGCCGCCCGCCCTGGCGAAGTCAGGGTTGGAGCCGACGGCCGTCATGGCGGTGCCGGTCTTTGACCGGAAGAACAGGTACACGAGGAAGGCGCAGAACAGGGCGAACAGTATCATGCCAGTAGGAAACACGAAGTTCTGGCCTATCCTGACAGCCAGGAAGTCGTTGAGGATACGGCTCCAGAAATTGTCCAGCGTTATCGTCGTGCGCAACCCCTTGCCGGTATACCCCCAGACCATGGCAGGGCTTGAATACGGCAGGAGGAGCCACAGGATAGAGAAGAACGTGACCAGCGAGAAACCGACGTACATCGCTATAGTCATCTCTTCGCCCTTGACCTTGTTGAGCAACTGGCCGTACAGCCAACCGAACACGGCCGCGATGGGCAGACAGATGGCCACGGCCCCGAAGAAGCCGAACCAGCCGGTCAGGCCTATCTGCATGGCTATCGTCGCGCCCAAGAGGCCCGCGATGATGCCGACGGGCAAGCCGAAGTTCAGCCCGCAGCCGGCCTGGACCATGGGTACGAGCGCCAGCACGAGGATGGCGTTCTGGCCAAAACGATTCAGCGTGTCGGACAGCGACATGCTGATGCTGACGCCCACGAACGGGGCAACAACGAACAGCGTTATGAGGAAGAAGAAAATGATGATGCGCGGCCAGCCAAAGTCCGCCGCGAATTCCTTTATCTTAAGCACGCGCGGCCTCCTCTTGTACTGCGCCGGCCATGAGCAGGCCGAACTCCGCTATGTCGGCGTCCGGCGGCAAGATGCCGGCGATACGGCCCTCGTCGACGATGGCCACGCGGTCGCAGATTGATCTGAGTTCCACGAGTTCGCTCGACACCATCACAATGGTCGTGCCAAAATCGCGGTTGTAGTGGCGCAATGATTGCAGTACGAGCTCCTTGGCGCCCACGTCGATGCCCCGCGTGGGCTCGCTGACGAACAGCAAATTGGGTTTGAGCGCAAAGGCCTTGGCCAGGCAGATCTTCTGCTGGTTTCCGCCCGAGAGCTCCTTGGCAAATTGTTTGGGTCCAGTGCATTTAATGGAAAGCTGCTCGATGTATTCCTGAGCCAGCTTGCGCAGGGCATTCTCGTCGCGCAGCTTGAGGAGCCCGCCAAGATAGGATTTCAGGTACTGGCCATGGATCTGCATGGCGGTAAAGCCGATGTTGCACTCAAGGCTCTCGTCGAGGAGGAGCCCCACCCCACGGCGGTCTTCCGAGACGAAGGACATGCCCATGGACAAGGCACCGCGCGGATCGTTGAGCGGCACCGGTTTGCCGTGAAGCTGCACCGAACCGCCGCCTGCGTACAGGCCCATGATGCCGTTTGGTATGCCGAGCTTGCCCTGCCCTGCCAGACCGCCGATACCGAAGATCTCGCCTTCACGCACGGTAAACGACACGTCGCGCACGGCTTCGCCGGGCATGTCCACCCAGAGCCGTTCAACCTTGAGCGCCTCGCCCTTGAACGTGCGCGTAGCGAGGTCAGGCCGCTTTGTCTCCACCGAGCGACCCACCATCCAGGCCGCGATGTCGCGGACGGAGGTACCCGGGCCCGGTGTGTCCTTGACGACTCGGCCATCGCGCAGCACGACGATGGTGTCCGCTACCGTGGCAACCTCATGCAGGCGGTGCGATATGAAGATGATGGAAATACCCTGCGCGGCCAGGCGCCGGAGCGCCTGGAGCAGTATTTCTGCCTCGGTCTCGGTAAGCACCGCGGTCGGTTCGTCCAGTACGAGCAGCTTGACGTTCGCACGGTTTATCTCGCGGGCAATTTCGGTAAATTGCTTGTGGCCAACAGGCATCTCGGAGACGAGTGTCTCCGGATCAAGCTTGACTCCGAGCCTGTCTATGGCCTTCGTCGCGCTGTCCCGCATCGCGGCACGGTCCAGGATGCTCATCCGGTCGCCGAACACCTCGCAGGCAAAGTTGGCCTTCATCGGCTCGCGGTTGAGCACGATGTTCTCGGTGGTCGTGAAGCCCGGTATAAGCGAAAACTCCTGATGCACCATGCCGATGCCGGCGTCGAGCGCGTCGAACGGGCTCTTGAACTTCACCGGCTTGCCATCGAGTTCGATGGAGCCGCCGTAACCGCCGGTTTCAGCGATGACGGGCATGCCGAACAGGATGCGCATCAGCGTCGTCTTGCCCGCTCCGTTTTCGCCGACCAGGCCGACGATCTTGCCCGGACCGACGTCAAACGTTACATCCTCGAGCACGGAGTTGCCATAAAAATCTTTGGATATACCCTTGAGCGAAAGCAAGGGTGTTTCTTTGGGCATGGTTCCTACCTTTTTCGAGAGGTCGGGCGTGCGTCGAACCGTTCGGCGTCGCTGGCCCTGAATGGAGCGGCGGAGATCCCGCGCGCGGAAACCTATAATAAACGAACGATGGATTCTTGTCAAAATAAAAGGGGCCGCCCTGAGGCGGCCCCTATGAAATCAGACTAAACGATCGTTATTTCTTGAACTTGATCGAATAGTACTTCTCCGGAACGACCTGGGCCGTGGTGGGCAGGTAACCCTTGCCAAGTACGTAGGTGTCCATGTACACGAGGAGGTGGTTCTTGGCCTTGACGCCGGTATTGGCATCAATGTAGTAGCCGCCGTTCCACTTGGCGCCGGGGGTGTAGACCGCGAAAGCGGTGAACAGGCCGTCGAGGCTGTCCTTGGTGGTCTTTCCTTCGCTGCCCTTCTTGGCGTACTCGCCGAGGCCGGCGGTGGTGGTGTAGCCGTAGGAGTAGGCCCAGGTGCCCATGCGGGCCTTGCCGCCCGCGGCCACGACGGGCGCTTCAACCTTCTTCAGGATGGCGGGCCAGTTGCCCTGCTCCTTGGAGAGGCCGATGCCCAGCGCGCCGGGATAGCCCATCAGCGGGGAGGGGAGGTCGGCTCCCACGAAGAAGCCGCCGAGCTTGGCGACCTGCTTGAGGAGGGGCTCGGTGTGGGCATCGTTGGTGCAGAAGAACGCGGTCTCCTTGCCATACTTCTGGATCCACGCGGGAACCTTCTCCACGATAAACTGCTGCGCACCGGCCACGCCGACGTCGGAGGTCGGGTCGGGAGCGGTCTCGAAGGCAAACGTCATGCCGAGGTCGATACAAGCCTGCTCCATGATCTGCCTGCGCAGACCGAGGGTCTCGTAGGACATATGGCGCGGGAAGGAGATGTGCACGAAGGTCTTGGCACCGAGTTCCTTGGCAGCCCAGATGATGGTGTAGCCACGGCTGATGAAGTCGCTGTTGAGGGCGAGGTCGGCGGCGGCTTCGATCACGAGCGGGTCTTCATGGGGCTCGCCGGCGAACAGGAGGATGTCGGCACGCTTCTCGCGGACGCGCATGAAACCTTCGGCGGCACCGGGGATGGCCTGGTTCATGACGATGGCCTTCATGAGGGGATCGTCAGCCAGGGCTACGATCTGGGAGATGGTGGTCTCCTGCTGGTCCATGAAGTTGTCGGGATAGGTGATGTGCTGGATCATGCCGCCGTCGGCAACCTTGCCGTAGCGCTTGATCAGCTCTTCCGCTCCGCGCAGATCGTCTTCTGACTGGGAAACGGTACCGGTTACGATGCCGATGTGGAAGGCTGCCTTGGCGGCTTCGGTGGTGGCGGCGGGCTTCTCGGCCTTCTGGCAGCCGGCGAAGAGTACGACAGCCGCAACGAGAGCGGCCGTTAGTACACGGGTAAATTTCATGAATCCTCCTTAAGGATGCCGGTAATCCGGCGATGCTATATTGTAAACCATTGAGGATATCAGTCAAGGCCTGCTATACTCGATCTCATGCTTTACCGACGGTTTCCAAAGGTTCCGGAGCTCGAAATATCAACATTAGGCTTGGGTTGCATGCGTTTGCCCACCCTCGGCGATGATCCTGCCTCCATCGACAATGCGGCTGCGACAGCCATCCTGTCCGCCGCACTGGACTCGGGCGTCAACTATATCGACACCGCATGGCCCTACCACAAGCAGATGAGCGAGCCCTGGCTGGGTTCCGCCGTCGAGTCGCTGGGTTGCCGTGACGACGTTTTGCTCGCAACCAAGGCGCCCGTCTGGCTCATAAAGGAAACTACAGACTGGGAGCGCTACCTCTCCGCCCAGCTTGAAAAGTTGCGCACCGACCACATAGACTTTTATCTGGTGCACGCGCTCAACGGCAAGCGCTGGAAAACGGTCCTGGAAACCGGTGGGCTGGAATTCCTTGCCAAGGCCAAGGCCGACGGCCGGATCGGGCACATCGGGTTCTCGTTCCATGATACGCTCGACTCCTTCAAGACCATCGTGGACGGCTGGTCCGACTGGGAATTCTGCCAGCTGCAGTACAACTACTTTGACGAGGACTATCAGGCCGGAAACGCGGGCATACGCTATGCCGCCGAGCGGGACATAGGCGTCATCGTCATGGAACCGCTGCGAGGCGGCGTGCTGGCACGAGTGCCAGAAGAAGTCCAGAGGCTATTTGCCCGCTACCCGGTACCGCGCATGCCCGCTGAATGGGCCCTGCCCCACGTGCTGGACAGGCAGGAAACCGTGACGGTGCTGTCGGGCATGGGCACCACGGGTCAACTCTGGGAAAACGCAGGCGTAGCTTCATCGGCCGCCCCAAACTCCATCACCAAAGCGGAACGGGCCATTCTCGATGAAGCACGCGCATGGTTCGTCTCGAAAATGGCCGTACCCTGCACTGC
>CAXZAJ010000003.1:0-43022 GCA_964293355.1 uncultured bacterium | reverse complement strand
CAGAAAATTTCTATCGCTTCAAGGCGTCTTTCAGTATGGGAATCGAGGGGGAGTATCAACTGAATGAGTGGCTTCTGCTTTCCGGTGGCTTTGTCTATGACTATGTTGTTAACCCACTGTATGAGGCGTCGACGTATCAGAACAATTTCCGTGTCACCCTAGGTGCCACAGTTGTCGGGTTGTAATCATGAGGAAATCATACAATGCGTAAGCACCCAGAGGGCTGGACAACAATAATACTACCCGGATCAAAGTTCCTGGATCTAAAATTACGGGAGCTCATCCGCTATCGAGACTTGGTAGGATTGTTCATAAAACGTGATTTTACTACACACTACAAACAGACGGTATTAGGCCCACTGTGGTATGTCATACAGCCTCTTATATCAACAATACTTTTCACCTTTGTCTTTGGCAATCTTGCAAATATCTCTACAGAAGGCGTCCCGTATGTTCTCTTCTATTACGGTGGAACCATGCTCTGGACTTTTTTTGAAAGCAATTTCAAGAATGCCAGTGATACCTTTACAGCCAATGCAGATCTTTTCAGCAAGGTATATTTCCCCCGTCTGACGGTCCCCCTCTCGAGGGTTTTCATCAACCTTGTGGCTTTTGGCATACAGTTTGTGTTATTGGTCGTGTTCTATGTGTACTATCTGATCATAGATACGGTTGTGCAACCAAGCCTGCTTGCACTTGGCTTGCCGGTTCTCCTGGTGTGGCTGGCTGCACTGGGCATGGGCATGGGGCTCATGGTCTCCTCTGTTACAACCAAGTACCGGGATCTCAAGCAACTGGTAAGTTTTGGCATAAATCTATGGATGTATGCCACGCCCATCGTGTACCCATTGTCCCAGGTACCTGAACGTTATGCCTGGCTCTATTACCTTAACCCGGTATCCGCCCCGATAGAACTTTTCCGTGTTGCCTTCTACGGAACGGGCTACGTTCCGCCCGCAATGCTGATTTCCAGCGCTGCCATGGCGGTGGGATTCCTGTTCATTGGACTGGTCGCGTTCAACCGGGGTGAGCGTACTTTTGTAGACGTAGCATAGGATTGAATATGGACAACATAGCAATACGAACCGAGCATCTTTCCAAACGGTACGCCTTGGGTGTAATCAATACGGGCACCTTTTTCCGGGACCTGCAGGTCTTGCTGGCCCGCAGGCGGGGCAAGCCGAATCCTCATGCCAAGTTGGGCTACGAGTACTATGATGGTCCGGATAGTTTCTGGGCGCTCAAGGATCTGAACCTGGAAATACGGCAGGGCGAGCGTGTTGGGATCATTGGCCGTAACGGTGCCGGAAAGAGCACCCTGCTGAAGCTTATATCCCGGATTTCTGCCCCTACTGAAGGCGTAATAAAGATACGCGGCAAGGTGGCCAGCCTTCTTGAGGTGGGCACAGGCTTTCATAAGGAACTGACCGGGCGCGAGAATATCTATCTTAATGGTGCTATTCTGGGTATGAAGAAGAAGAAGATAAACCGTATGTTGGATGAGATCATAGACTTCAGTGGTATTGAACGGCATATAGATACTCCGGTAAAGCGATACTCCAGCGGTATGTTTGTCCGCTTGGGTTTTGCCGTGGCTGCCCATCTTGACAGCGATATCCTGATAGCCGATGAAGTTCTGGCAGTAGGCGATGCCAAGTTCCAGCAAAAGGCTCTAGGCAAAATGGCAAGCATCAGTCGTGATCTTGGCAGAACCATACTGTTTGTGAGCCATAATATGGCTGCAGTACAGGCACTGTGCGAAACGGGAATTTTACTGGATTCTGGGCGGGTCATGCTCCAGGGGCCAGTCAATGACTGCCTGCGCACGTACAATACAGGGACTCTCCGCGGAAAGGCCAGCTTGTGGGAGGGTGAAGATGGCGATAGGAATCTGCTTCTTACCCATGCCAGTCTGGTCCAGAGTGAGGGGGCCATTGACTTGACTGTACGCTTCAGGATCAATACAAGTGGCCTAGATTATGTATACACGATGATAGTCCTGAATGGCGATGGTGAGCGGGTATGCATCAGCAGTGCTTCGGACTCCCTCTCTGATGTTGAGTATGCACGCACTTGTGAAGCCGGAGACCACGAACTACAGTTGCGGATGGATGTAACAATCTTTGCTTCCGGAGAGTACTATATAGAGTTTGATTTTGCGATTCATAATCTGAAAAGGATAACAAAAGACGATACGAAGTTGTATTTCGAGATATTTGACCAGAGGAGAAACAGACATCCTTCAATAACGAGGATGAATTGCATTAAACCCAAGATGGACTGGATCGTAACCGGCAAGAAACAAGGAAGATGAACTTGTCAGTAAAAACGGTATCAATAGCAATGTGCACATACAATGGTGAACGCTTTTTGAACGAGCAAATCGATTCAATACTGGCACAGGATTATCCGATCTGTGAGATTATCATATGCGATGATGCCTCGACGGATAATACATTTAAAATTATTTCTGAATATCAATCACAGTATCCAAGTTTGATTAAAGCAATCAAGAATAATCAAAATATCGGATATATCAAAAACTTTGAACAGGCTATGTCGCTTTGTAGTGGAGAATATATTGCCTTGGCAGATCAGGATGATGTATGGATGGATGATAAAATATCAGTCCTGGTAGATGCCATAGGATCAGCGGACTTGGTTCATTCTGATGCTTCTTTGATTGATCAAAACGGTTTGCTAATTAACACATCATATACAAATCATGCCAATAAGAAAGAGAACAAAACTTATATTCAACTCTTTCAGAAAAATATTGTAACTGGATGCACAACATTGTTAAAGAAGGATTTGTATTCGAAAAGTTATCCATTTTTAAATACAATACCACATGATCACTGGTTGGCACTAAATGCTTATGATAACAATGGCATCAAATATGTTGATATGGTTCTTGTAAAATATAGACAGCATGATAATAATGTTTTGGGCGCTGTGCTGAGTGACAGGAAGAATTCATTAAATATTTCAAAACGATCAAAATATGAGAGATATAAGTCAAAAATGGCATTCTATGAAGAAAGAGCTGATATTTTGAAAAAAAAAGGTTATACTTATTCCTCTAAACTTTACAGGCAATATTATGAATATTATAACAGTTACTTTGAAAAAAAAATAAGGTTAAAGTCGTTTTTATTTCATCTACGTCATTTTAAAGACTTTAGTAAAAACAAGGTTTTGTTATGTGGTCTTGGTGGTTTATTGAATTCTATAATAGGGTATGACTTGGATTACTTGAGAAAGTAATGATATCTTTAACGAGACAAATCCTTGATACTGTTGATCTGGGGCATGTTGAGCCCTTTTCTCTTTCCTCCCTTGCCGATGTTGGTCCTTCGACAAGGGATTCTGGAATACCAGGGAACAGTGTCTCAACTGCTACTGATTTTTCTGGGGAATTTCCGTGTTGAAATCAGGGAACATCACTTGGGGACTTTAAGGAATTTCAGCTTACATGAAACATCTGAAACATGATGTTGGATCAAAAGCGCTAGTTCGGATCAAGGATAATCTCCACAAAGCGGTTGATGAACATATGGAGATGCTTAAGCAAACACCAAAAAGGATCGAGGAGTATTTCTAAGATCCTGCGATCAGCTAAGCGGCTGTATAATATATGATTGCCGAGTCAATAAAACTTTGGTTGGATGCTACAAATGGATAAAGTTCTTGTTATCAGCCAACGCGTGAATAATGCTCAAAGTGGTGCACGCATGGTCGCTGAACGAAATTTTCGGCATTGCCTTGACATATTTGGACAGGAAAAGACGACTCTCATCTCCATAAAAAAACAGAAACAGAAATTCTTCCAGAAATGGATTTTCCGCCTACGCGGTTATCTGGACGGAGCCAAGCCCGAAGACTTGCGTGAATGTCTAACAATCCTCCACGATCAGTCCTATTCTACAGTCTTTATCGACTCGTCATACTTTGGTATTTTCGCATGGCGCATACGGGATATGAAGCCGAATATCCGGATTGTTTGTTTTTACCATGATGTCCTCGTCCATTGGTGGAGCCAGACCGCTAAGTCTCGTGGCTTGCGATTCCTTCTTTATCTCGCCCTCTACCGTCGTTCAGAGCACTTGAGCTGTGCAGTTGCAGATGCGCGTATAGTACTGACCCGTCGTGATGCCGATACCCTTGAGCGGATTTATGGATCTGGTGAGACTTATGTTATTCCTATATCTGTGCCAGACAGCTATAGACCTAAAATAGAAATGATGGACGATACCATGGATCAGCCACCGCTACTACTTTTCGTCGGAACGAATTACGGCCCAAACATCGAAGGAATCGACTGGTTTATTGCTAAAGTCAAGCCTTGGATACGCGCACGTATCCGCATTGTTGGAACTGGGATGGATAGTTTTAATGATAGATGGGGATCGCCAGACATTGAGATTGCTGGTCGGGTGGAAGACCTTTCCGATGAATATGCACAAGCTGATGCGGTGGTCATCCCTCTGTTTTCCGGTAGCGGAATGAAGGTGAAAACCTGTGAAGCGATCATGCAGGGCAAGGTTATCTTCGCAACTAATGAGGCACTCATGGGGTATGAAGTAGATGGTATCGGGTCGATCTACCGCTGTGAGTCAGCCGATCAATTTATCGAAGCCATTGGTAATTGGACTGCCAGGCCCCGAACTCGTTTTGTTCCCGAGATCAGAGAACTCTATACTCGTTGTTACTCTCCTTCCGTGACCTTGGAAGCCTACCGCGGTATCCTCCGCCCCGGGTTATAAAAGATGGATGTATCGATCATTTTTGTCAATTATAACTCTGCAGCCTTGGTTGCTGACTGTGTTGCAAGTATCCGAAACCATGTAAAGAGTGTTTCATTTGAAATTATTGTCGTGGATAATGCATCACACCCAGAGGATCTCGCCTTGTTAAAGGCTATCAAGGGTATTGAAGTATTACTTGAAAATAGTGTGAATCTCGGATTTGGCACAGCAAATAATTGTGGTGTGAAGCGCGCTAAAGGAGAGTTTCTTTTTTTTCTGAACCCAGACTGCCTTCTTCTTAACGATGCTGTTTCGTATTTTCTTACATTCTTTAAAACCGTTATGGATGCTGGCGTTACAGGTTGTTATCTCGTGGACGCTAATGGTGAGCCAAATCATTACTGTGGTTCTTTTTCAGGGCATGAACCGAAAAAGTTTATAGTAAGTGAAGCAAGGCAAACACTGAAGTCCCTGAAAATGGCTTTTGGTGGCCATATTCGCCGAGACCATCTATCAAGTGTGAGTCCTCGGAAGATACCGGCTACCGTCACGAGGTCCGTCGATTGGCTTAATGGAGCAGCTCTCTTTATGCCTAGAAAAGTATTTCTGGAAGTTGGAGGCTTTGACGAGAGATTTTTCTTGTTCTCCGAAGAGGTTGACTTCCAAAGGCAACTCGCGATTCGTGGTTATGGTCGCTATGTGATACTTGGGCCTCGTATTGCTCATCTACATAAAAAGGGACGGCTTATGAGCCCAGCTATCAGGCTGCATTTTTACCGCGGATACCTTACATACCTCAACAAGTACAACAGTACTTTGGTTTTTCAGTATACCCGGCTCTGTCTTATTGCCATAATCGTATTCACAACGATCCTGCACTTCTTTACCAAAGAGTATAGTTTTGTTGATGATGTTCGTCTTATTTCATTAGTGGCCCGATTTCGTCAGCCAATACGTAATTCATTAATATCACGGAGACTCTCATGAAAGGCGTGTAGCTATCATTTTACGGATTCGAGCAATAAGATATGATATGATTTTGCACGCAATATGCAACGTATGGTCGTCGACTCAGATATTCTTGTACGTTCATGTAAATAAAATCCTTTGATTACCCTGAAATATCGGAGCATGGTGAGACGGCTCGGATGGAGTGTAGCTAACTTGAATGAAGAAACCAGGTTTGTTGGTAAACGTATACTGGGCTTGTTCCTGAACAGCGAGATTCGTACTGGTGGCCACAGGCGCTATTTGGAACTCATGGAGGAACTGGCTGTTCGTGGAAACCAGGTTTACGTTATCTTAAACGAAACTCTGGCTTATGAGCCGCAGTCATTTACAGCCTTGCGCTTTCAGGCACAGTATGTGCGTCGCGGCTTCCCGCCAGCTTCTTCTATATTTAAGGCTGCTCTTAAGCCGCATTTGGCTGAGGTTCAAGACTTGTCGCTTGAATGGATCCTGATCCATGGAGAAACTCACCTGCCTGCAGCTGCTTGGTTAAAGAGAAAGCTGGGTTGTCGCTTGGTTTTTGGTATACGTAGCAACGTGGTGCGTTGGAGCAGTATAGCCATGCGTGAGAACCTCAAGCGCCCGGCTGCTTTCTTGTCTGCGCTAAAAGAGCATTTTATCTATCGTTGCTATGAGCACTTCGCCGCCCGCTGGGCGGATGTCCTCGTCTTTCAAAGCACGTATGATCGAGACGACTTCCTGGCTCGTGTGAGTTCAACTCAAGGACGACCCGTGGTCGTGGGAGGGGACATTGGCGGACCCCGGTTCAAGCCTGAGTATCATGGCATAAATTGTTCAGCTACTCTTCGGAGGCTTCTGTTTGTGGGTACTTTGGGTGAACGAAAGGGAATCCGTTACCTTATAAAAGCTATGGGCATACTTACGGATCGTGGTATCAAGGGGCTTGAACTGGATGTTTTGGGACCTGGCAAGGGACAGGAACGTTATCTGACTATGGCGGAGCATATCGGTATAGGCAATACAGTCCGCTTCCATGGCCGCGTTGCAGATCCTTTCCCCTATTATCGGGATGCGGATCTTCTTGTTGTGCCCTCGCTCTTCGATAGTTATCCTGATACGATTCTTGAGGCTTTGCATGTTGGATTACCTGTCATAGCCTCGCGAATTGGAGGTATTTCAGATCAGCTTGTCCATGATGAGTTATTGGTACCGATTCGGGATGCGGATGCTCTAGCTGCCTTACTGGAAGGTCTTGCCAGTGATCCTGCAACTTATTTGCACGTGCGTGACCTTTGTGCCTCGCGCCGAGCAGCCTTTGACTTTGATTGGGCGGCTGCGTGGGAAGCTGAGCTTGTATGAATTGTGGCATATTAGAAAAAATTCTAAGACAATTGATCATTAGTAACTATGCCCCTAAAGAGCGGATCCCGGAATATTTCTATATAGATATCGTGCAGAAGTTCAAATTATTTAAAATCAAGCAGTCTGCTTTTAAGGGGTGGGGTTCAGCCACACACAGCGGCTTGCGCCATGAATTGCGATCTTCTTTCCCAATTGCTCGGGATGTAGTATCCGGCTCGATTCGATAGTCTCGGTAAGGGTAACGAACAGAGCTATGTCGGATCCTTCATGACGTGATTGTGGTGTAACCTAGCCCATGTTTGGATGTCGATGTTCGGTGTTGTACCAAAGCATGAAGTCAGCAATCCAACTGCGTGTGTTTCCGATGTCGGCGAAGTATCGAGGGTACTCGACATAGTATTTCATGGTCTTGAAAAGTGATTTGCTGTATGGGTTGTCGTCTGATACACGCGGCCTTGAGAATGAAGGCATCACTCCAGGATGGTAGAAGGTCATGAGCATTGTCGACGCCTTCATAGTGTTACCATTGTCAGGATGAAGGTGAAGCCCATTGAGGTTGAATGAACGGGACAGCTGCAGAAAAAGGTCTGCAGTGAGTTAGGGAGATTCCCGCTCGTGGATTTTCCACCAGACAATTTTGCGGCTCCAGACGTCAAGGATCATGTATGAATAGAAATATTTCCCTGCAACAGATGTACGGATATACGTTATGTCCCAACTCCATACCTGATTGGGGCCGGTTGCCATGAGTTCCGGCCCCTTGAACGAATCTGCGACCTGCTCCCCTGGAACATTAATCGCCAGGATTCATGCGGGCTGGTTGTTGAAGGCGACCGTATATCGCTGGATTAAACCGCAATTTTCTTAAAATTTCCTCAAAAGTACGAACGGTGTAAAACAATGGCGGTGTGGTAGATTTGATGCTTACCATTTTGTCGCATTAGAGTTAGATTATAACGCTGTGCGGCCTGTATCGAGCCCTTTACAAGGGTCCTGCACATGCAGTTCTGAATCTGTTCTAGGCACGAGGTTTTATAAGCATGCACATAGCCATGATTCTGAGCTCTTTTCCGGAGGTTTCGGAAAAATTCATCATAAACCAGGTTGTGTCCCTTCTGGATGCCGGCGTTGACCTGACGATCTACACTGCCCACGAACCAAAGGGCGGGCCAGCTCATGCGATTTTCAAGGATCGTGGGGTTGGTCGTGTCGTTAATTGCTTGGGCATGCCCCGGAACATGAAAGCACGGTATTTGAAGGCCTTTCCGCTGTTCCTTAAGCTGCTTGTAAACGACCCCGGTGCTGCCATAGCTGCACTACGAGTTGACCGTTATACAACCGTAGCCAAGAATGCCAAGCTGTTATATTTCGGCGCGGCGTTTCTTGGCCAGCATTACGACCTTGTCCATTGTCATTTTGGTGTGAATGGTCTTATAGGTGCCTACCTGAAGGATACCGGTCATGCCACCGGTCTTGTGACCACCTTTCACGGTTCTGATATCAACACCTATCCAAAACGATACGGTACCGCTGTATATAAGGCACTTTATCGTGCTGCAGACCTGATCACGGCGAATACTGCCTTCACTAAGGCTAAAATAGTGGCCAACGGTGGGCCGGCAGAACGAATACGTATTCACCCAGTCGGCATTGTTCCGGAGGAGTACGGTGTACCTGATCGTTCTGCTGTAGAGTCTCGAACCATCCTGACTGTAGGCCGCCTGGTGGAGAAGAAGGGCCATGAGTGTTTCCTGAATGCTTTGCGGATCATTGCGGAGCACTATCCTGACGCCCGATATTTGGTAGCTGGCGATGGGCATTTAGCCGGGCGCCTGACGGAAGTAGCCAAGGTCCTCGGCATCGATCATATGGTGGAGTTTCTGGGCCGTTGTGGCAGTGAACAAATCCGCCAGTTATATTCTCAGGTTGCAGTATTCGTTCTTCCCAGCCTTACCGCACCCGATGGCGATATGGAGGGGCAAGGTTTGGTACTGCAGGAGGCCCAGTTCTGTGGCGTACCGGTTGTCTCTACCTTGCATAACGGTATTCCCGATGGTGTCCTGGATGGTGAAACCGGCTATCTGGTTCCGGAGGGAGACAGCCAGGCTTTGGCTGATTCAGTGCTCAGGCTTTTTGGTGATCCTGTTGCAGCTGAACAGATAGGTAAAGCCGGGCACCAATTTGTCGCTGGACGATACGATGTACATGTTCTGGCTTCGGAACTCATAGGCTGGTATGGTGAGCTGCTCGCGGAACCGGAACACCCATGATAATTGAGTTCGCAGGCTTGCCCGGGAGCGGCAAGTCCTATCTAGCCGAAGCTCTGTCCCAATTGTTGGTCAGCATGGGGCATCGCGTTTCAATGCCCGGTTGGCATCTATCCAGGCTTCCTTCTGTGCTGAGATTACCTGCCAAGCTATGGTTCTGCATGGCTCTGTGCCTGCGTGATCCGGTTCGTGCTCATGCCTTGTGGGAAGCACTAGGCAGAATCATTGACAATGGAATTAACATCCGGACGAAGCTCTTCATTGCCTCTGCCTTACCTATGTTCTGGTATACGGGCAGGGCTGCGAAGCAGGGGTATCTTGTTCTGGACCAGGGTTCTGTGCAGGCTCTGGCCTCCGTCGCTTTTCGCAACGATCAGGCGCGGCTGGAGGGTCTAGCTGTCCTCTTGCCCGCACCAGACATCTTGATAACAGTGGCTGCTGCCGAGGAAGAAATAAGCAGTCGTCTTGCCGCCGGCCGCACAGGCGGCGTAAGCCGGGCGGAAGATCAGGCAGGACGAGCAGATTTTGCCAGTGCCTTGGCTTGGGCCTTGTCAGTAACCGGCGGCCCGGCTGTCCGGGCTGCAAAGCGGGTAGCGTTGGTAAACGATGGGGTCGGAGGTGCAGAAGCTGCCTTGGCCCCCCTTGTACGGAGCATACATGAAGCGCGCAGCTAAGCCTCTTGTCGGAATATTCACCCGTCCCATAGATCAGGGGACCAGCGGTTCGGGCCACCACCTGCACGAGATTGTCCGGCGTGTCCTGACTTTGAATGATGATTTTGATATACGCCTGATCCACTATGTCAAAACGGACAAGGATGTATATGACATGGCACCGGAAATCATCGTGCCGCGAAATCCACTTCGGGCAGCAGCGGCGCTTCGCACCTATGGCTTCTCTGTCCTGCATCACAGCCCGCTTACTGTCATGTCTCCCATTCTTGGCTTACAGGTAAAACGAGCCGCTACCATCCACGGGGCGGAACCCAATCTGCTCCCTTCTTATTATTCCATTCCCGCACGACTGCATGCACGCTTGGTCAAACCGGTGCTTGCCAGGGCAATGGACCGGATCTTTACCGTGTCAGAAACCAGTAAGGATTATTATGTGCGCCACTGGGGTGTAGATCCTGCAAAAATCAGCGTATGCTACAACGCTGTGGGGCCTTCCTATAAACCCGGGCTTGACAGTTCGGAAGTTCGCAACCGGCTGGGCATCCGTGGGCGCTACATCTTTCATGTAAGCAAGTATTCCGAGCGCAAGAATCCTGACTGCCTCCTGGTGGCATTTGGTGAGCTGGCTGGGCATTCAGATCTTGCGGACCTGTCCTTGGTCATAGCAGGCTCTGGCTGGGACAATGAGCGAGTCCGGTCCTTTACCCGGGCCAGGAACCTTGAAGGAAGGGTTGTCTGTACAGGTTTTACCGCCGAGTCGGATGTGGCAGCACTTCTCGCCGGAGCCTCAGCTTTTGCATTCCCGAGCCGGGCAGAGGGTTTTGGAATGCCGAATGTGGAGGCTATGGCCTGCGGTTGCCCCGTGGTTACCTCCAGGGCATTCGCAATTCCGGAGATCGTGGGCAATGCGGCATTGCTTATTGACGATCCTGATGATTATCGGGGACTTGCCCTGGCCTTGGCCCGTATCCTGCGGGAACCAGAGCTTGCCAGTGAGCTACGCAGACGCGGCCTTGAGCGGACTACCCGCTATTCTTGGGAAGACAGCGCGCGTACTGTATTGGCCGGATACCGCGAGCTTCTGTCCTAGAGGCATTCCTGCCAGAGAATCTTTTTCTAGAGTGCTCCTGAAGGGATGAGGCTCAGGATATGCTCCACGCGATCCTCAATGGTCCGGGCCTGGTCTATGTACAGTTCGAAGGCGTTACGCACGATGCGGTTGCGCTCCACCTCATCGGAGAGGTAACGCTCCCCCTTTTCCACAAGGTGGCTTGCTTCCCAGTCAAAGGGTATGTACGTTTCTCCTGGCACGAAGATGTCCGGCCAGGTTTCAAGGTGTGACATGTCTGGCTTGAGGAGCAAGCTACCGTTGAGCACGGCTTCAAAATCGCGGAAACACAATTCACCCCAACCAAAGGGACTCAGGGTTATCCTGCAGTTTTTAATTTCCTCATTGTACTGATCCTGCGGCACGCGCCCTACGATGAAATGGGGATTGCCGGCGATCTTCTGGAGCATGAGTTCACGGTGATGGAGGAGCGTAGGCCGCTTGGGCCCACCCCAGCGCGCCTGTATATCGTAGGAACCGCTGTTGACAGGAAGCTGCCGTGGCGGTTCTTTTCGTTTATAGAACGGGCGAACCCATTCCATGCCAAGAGTTCTGGAAAAAACGACTGCGCTGCGTTGCCTGAGCTTGTGCCGTGGAAAGTCACCGATGCCGATGTTCCATGAAATCCTGAGCTTGCTGTAATCTTCAGGGTTTTCTATGACCTTCCGTTCGCGTGGTTCAGGATCGCTGATACCGTGCTCCCGGTGGTAGTAGTCGGTAAAGAGTTCATCACCGTAGAGCTGTTTGCCGTAAAGGCTTCGATCCTTGAAAAGGCTCTTGTTGAAGAACAGGTCGACGTAGGGCAGTACTTCCGGCCGCAAGATGCCTCCGCCAGCGTTGCCGTTGAAGAAGAAAATAGTCCGGTACTTCTGGCGCAAGCGCTTCAGGAGTTCGATGTCCACCCTGTCCGGTTTGAGGAACCAGCGATCAAGGAACAATGTCTGGTTCCGGTCGCCCTTGAAACATCGCGCCGGATTGTTGCAATAGCTAAAAAGTTTGCGGTGCTTTGAGAACAGGAACGGCATCAGGCTATGAAAGGCGCTGATCCTGTCGTAGAATGCCAGAACGGTTATGCCCAACGTGGGCCTCCTGCGTGCTTGCGTGCTTGGCTGAGGGTATCCTAAGCGCTTGGGTTCGCGCAACTATAGACCTGAACAGACAGGGAGATTATGCAAATATCCAGAAAACCCATACTCATCGTCTACAATACTGCACAGTACGTATACTTGTTCAGACGGCCACTCATCCGGAGACTCAAGTCTCTTGGCTACGACGTGGCGGTAGCCGCTCCGGAAGACCGGTATTCTGCCATGCTCGAGAGTGAAGAGGGAATCGTCATGCACGGTCTTGCCAGGATGCAGGGGCGGGGCATGAATCCCCTCAAGGACCTTGCCTGCCTTGCGGAACTCATAGTCCTGTACCGCCGCCTGAAACCCCTGGCGGTGCTTCAGTATACGATAAAGCCGAACATCTACGGATCGATTGCCGCTCGCTTGAGCGGGGTGCCGGCCATAAACAATGTAACCGGATTGGGCGAACTGTTTACCCGTGATTCTTTCGTACAACGATTAGCTCGTATTCTGTACAGCTTGGCGTTCTCCCGGGCATATAGAATATTTTTCCAGAATGGAGACGATTATTCACTATTCCTGAAGCTTGGCTTGGCGAACGAAAAAAATTCACGACGACTGCCGGGATCAGGTGTAGATACGGAGTTCTGGGCACCCAGACCCCGTACTGGTCCGCGGCACATCACCTTCATCCTGGCAGCCCGGTTGCTCAAGGAAAAGGGTATAGAGGACTATGCCAATGCAGCCCGCCTGGCAAAGGGACTGCGGCCGGACCTGCGTTTCCTCCTCGCCGGGGACCATGATCCTCTTGATGCCAAGATGGTCGCGGACGCGTCGCTCGAAGCGTGGCAGCGCGACGGCATCCTCGAATGGCTGGGGATGGTATCCGACATGCGAAACGCCTATGCCCAGGCAGACTGTGTAGTACTGCCAACCCTCTATCGTGAGGGCGTTCCCCGTTCTTTGCTCGAAGCAGCGAGCATGGCAAAGCCCCTGATAGCCAGTGACTCCGTAGGCGCACGCGAGCCAGTGGCTGAGGGTGTGAACGGCTACCTGTGCAAACCGGGAAATCCCCCTGACCTGGCACGCGCCATGCTCGCCATTGCGTCGTTGCCTGAGTCGGACCTTGCTGCCATGGGTGCAGCGTCACGCAAAAAGATGCAGGACGAATTTGAAGAGCGCGTCGTGCTGGATGCTTATGAGGATGCCTTGAACCAATTGAAGGAAATGCATGAACCCGGGAAAGAACCGCATCGATGAAAAACAAGGTACTAATCCGTCTTCTCATAAATATCATATTCCTCGTGGCTGTACTTATATTCAGTGCCCTGTATGCGTCCCGGCTTGACTGGACCCTGCTGGCAGAACTACATGTTTCAATAGTTCTTCTTGCCCTCTCCATCTGCGTTGGAGTCGTCTTTCTGCTTCTGTCAGCCTTCATCTTGTAACGGATGCTGTACCGGCTTAATACCTCGGTACGTTTACGCTGGGATTTATTGTCTGTATATGCTAAATCCTGGATGGGGCGCTATATTCCTGGCAAGGTAGTATGGATTGCAGGGAAAATCCATTTCGCTTCACGCTTCGGTATTCCCGCTTCACAACTCGGGATAGCGGCCTTGCTTGAGGCTGGCGTCCAGATGGCCACCCAGTTGATCATCAGTCTGATCATCGTGCTTTTTGATGGACATTTTTCCATCCTGCCTGCGAGTCTGCGCTATTTGACAGTAGCAGCCATAGCAGGATTGGTCATTTCACTGACCCCTCCGGTTTTCAATGCGGTCATCTCGACGTTCTTGCGACTGACGAAACGCAAGGCAATGCATAACATAAAGGTCACGTTCAAGGCTGTCGGCGAGATGACGGTCTACTATTCGTTTGGATACTTGCTGCTGGGAATAGCATATTTTCTGGCATTGCGGTCTTTTCTCCCGGGCTTGGATTTTTCGTTGTTTCCGTTTACCACCGCTGGTATAAGCATAGCGGGCGCCATGGGCATTCTGGCACTCTTTGCCCCGAGCGGGCTTGGCGTCAGGGAAGGCTTTATCGTACTGTTCCTTTCAATGGCGCTTCCGGTGGAACATGCCGTCGCAGCGGCAATAGTCTTGCGGATATTGACGCTGTTGATGGATTTTGCCTTTCTTGGCACATGCACAGCCGGAGCCGCTCTGAGTTCTTTAAGGAAACACTCATCATGAGGGTACTTTTCATCACCAGGAAATTCCCCCCTGTTGTCGGCGGCATGGAGCGCTATTCTCAAGACCTCTACGAGGCCTTGTCTGAAGTAACCAAGGTTGACTTGTATGCAAACAAGCGAGGCAACAAGGTTTTGCCGTTATTCCTTGTCGCCGCTGCGTTGCGGATAGCGGTGACAGGGCGACGCTACGATGTCATACATTTCGGGGACGGCCTGCTCGCATGCCTTGTGCGCTTTACCAGATTTTTCTCGGCTGCTGCCCTGACGATTACTGTCCACGGGCTGGACGTCAGCTACGCAAATCCCGTGTACCGCGCATTCGTCATGCCCGGTTTGAAATCGGCAGACAGGTTGATAGCCATAAGCCGTAATACATTTAGACTCTGTATGGAGGCGGGACTTGATCCTGAAGCTATATCGATACTGCCGAATGGGGTCAAACTAACTTCAGGCCGGAACGTGATCCCCATACGGCCGGAGCAAGTGCCTGCCGATCTTGGAGCGATAACGCTTCTGTGTACCGTAGGACGTTTGGTCAAGAGAAAAGGACACGAATGGTTCATCCGCAACGTCTTGCCGATGCTTGGTGCTCATTATGTATATGTCATAGCCGGTGATGGACCCGAACGGAAGCATATTGAATCGGCAATCCAGGAACTCGGGTTGACAGGCAGGGCGATTGTGCTTGGCGCGGTCAAAGAGAACGAAAAGGATTGGATCCTGGCCAATTCAAGCTTGTTCATTATGTCTAACATAAAAGTTGCCGGAGACGCGGAAGGCTTCGGCTTGGTGTTGACCGAAGCCGCGTCGAGGGGACTGTATTCCATAGCCTCAAGGATCGACGGAATTCCCGATGCTGTCATCGAGAATCAGACAGGAAGCCTTGTAAAGACAGAAGATGCAGATTCCTTCGCTGAAGCGATCAAGTCTGCAAATCCAGAAAAAGCACTCGTGCGTGCCGCTGCTGATTTTTTCAGCTGGAAGCGCATGGCAGGCCTTTATCTCGAGGAGATGAACAGTGCGATTTTGGGAAAACCAAAGCCCACCCATATACCAGGAGTGAACAATGCTTGCTAAGGCCATTACGCGAGATGACCGTTTGATACTGGTAGCCCTCGTTATCTTTACCCTGTTGTTCCGTCTGAGCACCGTAATGATGATCAACACAGGAGTGGATGAACGCGATTATTGGCAATCGGCCCGGGCCATGGTCGATGAAGAGCCATACCCTGCATTGTCACATCGTACAACGCGATATGGAGTCATCTTGCCGGTGGCAGTCGCACAGGCTGTGCTCGGCAGCCATCCGAATGTTTATTATGTATTGCCGATTTTAAATAGCTTGCTCCAGGCAGCCATCGCGTATTTGCTTGGGAGTTCGCTGCGAGGCAGGCTTGGCGGATTTATTTTTGCACTCTCGTTGGTCTTGTTCCCATATATGATACGGGCCGGGAGCCAGGTCCGGCCCGAAGTATTTTCAGTTACGTACATGTTGCTTGTTTTCTGGTCTCTGGTATCGTATGTGGGTCAGGAAAAAAATACCTTCAAGGCACTTGTTCCGCTTGTGGCATGGATGTTCGTGGCCTATGAAACCAAGATAACGAACTTGTATTTCCTCCCCGGTATCCTGTTGACACTGCTGCTGTACAAGGGCTGGAAGCAGGCTTTCTTCGTGGCAATTTCCTTGCTGGGACTGTTTCTTGTCGAAACAGCGCTGTATGCCGCTTTGACACCATATTCCACGGGGCAACTGGGAATAATTACGGCCAAGCATTTCCATTCGGATTCCTTCACCGTTCCCCGACTGCTGGATCTGTTCCAGCGATACTCCCCGTCTCGCTTGCAGCTATACTGGAGCGTTCCCTTTGCGGTCTTTGGCCTGGCGTCAATAGTCTATCTTGTGAAGGGTAAGGACCGGCGGATCAAGGGACTTGTACTGTCGGCCTACAGTTTTTTCTTTTTCATTACGATAGCTGTCAAAGGACTGCACCCCATTACTCCAGCCGAAAGCTTCATCAATAGATATTTTACGGCGGTTCTTGTACCGGTGTTCCTTGTGCTTGCCAGCCTGGCAGGATCTACCCTGGAGGGCTTGTTCTTGAACAAGCGGTTCGAATCCTTGTTGATTTCTGCTCGGGCATATATATTTGTATTGGTTGTGGGTGCCGCGTTGGCCATTGCTCTTCCGTTGTTACGGTTCGTGCCGGCTGGAGCCAGAAGCTATGTGCACTCTGTCTTTGATATGCAAAACCATCCTTTTGCCCTCAATGAGCTTTTCCGGTCGGAAATAAATGACGCATATAAAACTGGTATGCCTATAGTTGCGGGTCCGAGACTAGCGGGTGTAAATGCCATTCAGACATGCTCGGCATACTATCTTGGCTTTGATACATATATTGAAAAGCGCCCGCCGCAGCCAACAGTTCAAATCATCGATGGTGTTGAATACCAGTTGCTATCAAAAACGGGAATCCTGAACAAGCATGGTTCAATCCTTGCAGCCCGGAGGTCTCCTTTCAGGGTGGGAATACTGGATTCAGTAGACCTTCAGGAACTCAGCCTTCATGATTCCCGTTCGAATGATGATTGATGGCGAGGATAACCATGAGACTCAGAACAATGGACGACAAAGGAACCCTATGAAACTTATCATCCAGATACCCTGTTACAACGAGGCGGAAACGCTCTCCATCGCTTTGGAGGCTTTACCGCGGGAGTTGCCGGGCTTCGACCGCATTGAGTGGCTGATAATCAATGATGGAAGCAGCGATGACACGGTTGCGGTAGCCCGTCGTTGCGGCGTAGATCATATAGTCAACTTCAAGCGGAATCAGGGGCTCGCCCGCGGCTATGTCGCGGGGCTCAGAGCCTGTGTCGAACTCGGTGCTGACGTCATAGTCAATACAGATGCGGATAACCAGTACGATGCACGAGACATACCGGCTCTCGTCGCGCCCATAGTGGAAGGTCGCGCCGATATCGTCATCGGCGCTCGCCCCATCGCATCGATAGAACATTTCTCTCCGCTAAAAAAAATATTACAGCGATTGGGTAGCCGAGTCGTCCGCGCCATCAGCGGAACTGAGGTCGAGGATGCTCCGAGCGGATTTCGTGCAGTCAGCAGGGATGCGGCGATGCGTCTGCATGTTTTTAATGATTACACCTATACACTCGAGACCATAATACAGGCTGGCAGGAAGAACATGGTCGTGCTTTCGGTGCCCATACGGGTAAACGGCGACTTGAGGCCGTCGCGCCTGGTGCGCAGCATACCGAGTTATATCAAGAAATCGATCTTCACGATGGTCCGGATTTCAATCATCTATCGGCCCTTCAGATTCCTCATCAAGACCGGTGCTGCGGCGTTTCTGCTTGGGACCATAGTCGGCGCCCGTTACCTCTGGTACTATTTCTCCGGGGAGGGAAGCGGGCACGTGCAATCGCTCATCCTGACCTCGATACTGCTGGGCATCGGTTTTCAGACCATGGTGACCGCGCTGATAGCCGATCTATCAGCGGTAAACAGATCCTTGCTTGAGGATATCGAATACCTTGGATGGAAAAACCTCGACCATGCAACAGACCCGCTTGATTTCCGACCTGTCGACACAGAAAAGAAGTCGTAGCATTGCCATCAGTATGCCGTAGTTACTTTTAAAGTACTAGTATTCCTTGACAGGCTTAATCCTGACAAGAGGCAGTTTTGTAGCTCTATGCTTCCAGTGTGCCCGTTCTTGGCGCCGATTACTGATACAGCTATGGCCTGACCGGTGATGCTGGTGTCTTCAATGCGTATGGATATCGGGGTGGATGGTTGCGGCAGCCTGCCCAGCGCGACCAGGATTCCCGGGCCGGCATTACCTTTGATGTTGCAATGGCTGACGACACAGTTGGCAAAGCCGGGGTCGCGCGAGTTTGGTTCGAAGTCTATGCCGGCGCCAGGCAGCACGCCTCTTGTACCGGATATGGTGCAGCGTTGAATGAGCAACCCCTGTGCTGAGGTTACGCTTATGCCTTGGCGATGGTGGTCTGCAATCTTGAGATCGGTGAGCGTTACATTGCTGCATGGTTCACGGATCGATGCTCCAGAAACAGGCAGCGTTCCTATGTATACGCCATCCCCTCCAGATGATGTTATTGTCAGTCCAACAACGCTTGAATTGGTAACTGCCCTGAGTGAAAGTGCGTGTCGCCACTGTGAAGGCTCGTAGGGCGCTTTTTGGTAGTCTGTTTTGCGCATGGTCCAACTGGCGCCGTAGCCGCTGATGTGCAGGTTCCCGGTGCCTTGTGCCGCGAAGAGCGCTTCTCCCGTACCCTGAAAGGCTCCTTGTGCAGCTTCGATACGGCAACCTGACTCGAATATCAGTTCAAGCCAGCCTCTCAGGTATACCGTCGAGCTGAGTATCCAAGGCGTGGGCATGGCGGGAACGACAATGACCCGGGCGCCTGAATCTATGGCAGCCTGGAGGGCTGCAGTGGAGTCGAGCGCGTTATAACCAAACCACGCGGCGCTCACAATCGTTTGTTCCGTTCCTTTGGTGCTTGATCGTTCCCAGCTATATGGCAACCTGTGGGCTCCGTCAGGGAACAGGTACTGGATGCGCTCTGCCTGTGAAGTCAGCCCTTCCGTTTCGGTATCGTTGAAGGCAGATTCTTTGCTCCAGTGTATGGCTATGCTTGAACAAGCTGTCATGCTGCCGAGCAACAAGAGTATGAATATTCTGGAAGTCATTGTTCCCTTCATGATAGAAGCAGAATATAGTAAGCGACTCTTGATAAAAACCTGTGACTGCGGTGGTACATGCGAGTATTGGTAACCGGTTGTGCCGGATTCATTGGCTTTCACCTCTCCAGACGATTGCTGGATCGGGGCGATGAGGTTGTAGGCATAGATTCACTCAACGAATATTACGACCCGGCTCTCAAACGGGCCAGGCTTGCTGAACTCGGCATCGATGTGTCAGATGCTGTTTCCGGTTTGCCTTGCAGAAGTGCGAGTAGAAACAGGTTCGTCTTCAGGCGTATATACCTTGAGGACAGGGTCGCGATGGAAGACGTTTTCAGTGGACCATCCTTCGATCTGGTCGTCAATCTGGCTGCCCAGGCAGGCGTGCGCTATTCAATAGAAAACCCCCGGGCGTATATTGATGCCAACATCAATGGTTTTCTCAATGTTCTGGAAGGTTGCCGGAGCAAGCCTGTCGGACACCTTGTATACGCTTCCAGTTCTTCGGTCTACGGCCTGAACACAAACAGGCCATTCTCAGTACATGGCAGGGCGGACCATCCCATGAGCCTCTATGCGGCTACCAAGCGGGCTGATGAACTGATGGCTCATACCTACAGCCACTTGTACGGTATTCCCACAACAGGCTTGCGTTTCTTCACGGTGTACGGCCCTTGGGGCAGGCCAGACATGGCTTACTTCAAATTCGCCAAAGCAATTTCTGCCGGGCAGATCATCGATGTCTACAATGACGGAGACATGCTCAGGGATTTTACCTATATCGACGATATAGTCGAGGGCGTGCTGCTCGCAGCCGGCAACATTCCAGAACCCGACCCAGCATGGGACCCCTCCCAACCTGATGCTGCCTCTTCCTCTGCCCCGTACCGGCTCTACAATATTGGCAACAACAGGCCCGTGCAACTGTCCGAATTCATCCGTTGCCTGGAAACGGCTATGGGCAGGGAAGCCCTCAAGCGGTACCTTCCCATGCAGCCCGGTGATGTATATGCAACCGAGGCCGATATAACCGATCTCGAACGGGACTTTGGCTGGAAACCTACTACAGAAATCGCTGAAGGCCTGGTTAATTTTGCCGCATGGTTTGCTACATATTATAATGAGGATCACACATGAAACGATGTATGCTGGTACTGTCACTGTCACTGACGATCGCCGCACTCGGTTCTGCCCAGAACCTGCATGATCCTAACGATCAGCTCTACCGGGACCTGGATTCCTGGTCTGTGCGCGGCTATATAGAGCAGTTGCCGCCGGTAAGGCCTTATCCCGTACAGTTGGTGGAAGCCTTGCTGGAAAAGGTAACCCAGAGCGGAGACGCCTCCGCTTCCGCCCGCGCCGGGACGTACCTAGAGGCCCTGGCCAAGGGATCGATACAGGTACATGGAACAGCCAGGCTCGTCGGACTTGGCGACGATGCGACGCCGCTCCTTGAAGCGGGTGTAAGCGCCTTGTTCAGGCCAGAACCATGGCTTGGGTTATCGCTTACCTATGACGGCCTTGCGGCCACGCGGGAGGTGGGTGAGGACATCAGGATTCCCGGTGCCTATTCTCCCTATCCGGACCTGGTCAACGATAATTCTTATGTCGGGCCTTTTCAGATACTGCAGAACTGGAACTCGATGGCATCGTTCGGCTCCGTAACCCAATATTTTCAGGCAGGGTTCAATCGGGGATCCTTTGGCCCCTTCTTTGAAAATGGAACTGTCTACGGGCCCCAGGCTGGGCATGCAGGATTCTTCAACCTGGTCTATCGCGGTGACCGATGGATGGCGAGCATCCTTCACCTGGCCCTGAGTGCCTCCGACCAGTTCTATGAAGGCCAGAACGACAAGAACAACTGGTATCCCAACAAGCATCTGGTGCTGCATTCCTTCGACTTCATGGTGTTGCCTGGCCTGGTGGTGGGCTTTTTTGAATCGGTTGTATACGGCAATCGCCTGGAACTCATGTACGAGGTTCCGTTCACCAATCTGTTTCATTCCCAGAGCCTGACGGGTTTTCTGGACAACTCGTATCTCGGGGCTGATTTCTCCTGGCTCATACAGCCAGGGCTCAAGCTGCTCGGCCAGGTCTATGTCGATGATCTGGGATTCAACAGCCTGGTTACCTTTGATTTTGACACCAAGTACAAACTCGCAGGCCAACTGGGCCTGGCGTTCGTGCCGCGTGAAAGCATGCTTGAATCGGTGCATCTGGATTACACGGACATCATGCCATACATGTACACCCATAAGGGCGATCTGGAGCCAGGTGATTATGAGGTTACAGCTGACAGGGCACCTGTGTATTCAAATTACCTTCATATGGGCGCCAACCTCGGCTCTGACCTGATGCCCAATTCAGACCGCCTGTCGGTCCGTACGGCCTGGAATCTCCTGCCGTCTACCCGTCTGAAGCTGGGTGGAGAACTGATCCGCCATGGTAATGCTTCCTCAGACTATTTCGATACCGTGGACACCTATTCGGATGATGGCGGATTTCTGGATGACGGTCGCGATGATGCCGGCAAGGCTACCTACAACAAGACAACGCGCTTCCTGACCCAGGATGTGATAGAGGTTCTTGCCAGGACTTCACAGGGGCTCGAGCTGAGCGTGCCAACCTCCGTTGGTACGCTCAGCCTGAATGCCGAATGCGTGGTCGAGTTCGGATGGAACCGCAGCGAGGTTGGTACTGGTCCTGTTGAAGGCAACGACGCGGTCTTGGTATACTATTCAGTCGGCACCACATGGAGCTACTGAGCCCGATCCAGACCTCGTGGATGAACAGACAGGATAAACGATGAAGCCCTCTCTTAAACGACGACAGTTCGCTCTTTTCATTATCGATGTGCTGGTTCTTTTTCTGGCATTGTTCGTGGCGCTCGTTTTGCGCAATCAACGGTTGCCGACGGCTGAATCCTGGAAAGAGCATGCCTACCACTTCAGTTTCATTATTGCGGCTTGGGTTATTCTGTTCTATATGCTGCGGCTGTATTCTCTGGATATTCCTTTCAATTCCGTCCGGTTTGCATCCAGGCTTGCAGCGGCCATAGCAGTAACTGGGCTGGCGACTTCACTCTATTTTTATCTTTTGCCCGCAGCGCCCATCAAACCCAAGACTGTATTGCTCGTATTCATCATCGTTGCCTATGTGTTCATACTGTCGTGGCGCTGGTTGTACATGAGCCTTACGGGGTTGTCCCGGGTGCGTACAAGTGTTGCCTTCATCGGCGCTTCAGCTGAGAGTTGGGAATTAATCGCTACACTGAAGGCAAGGCCACAGCTGGGTTACAGCATCGCATTCCTTTTCAGCGAGGATCAGAGTCCCGTCGTAGTCGAGGGCGTGACCGTAAGCAGAACGCCAGAAGACCTGCGCTTGTTGTTCGAAAAGACCTCTGTAATGACGGTTGTACTCGCCGATCACGTAAAGCTCTCCGTAGAAGCGCGGCGGATCCTCTTTGATCAGGTAGAGCACGGTACCCGTTTCGACCGTTTGCAGGGTTTCTATGAAATGTATCTGAGACGTGTACCACTGGGAGTCATAAGCGAGGCGTGGTTCCTGGAAAACATAGATCTGCGGTCAAAGAGGCTGTACCTCGTCATCAAGCGTGGCCTGGATATCATCATGGCAATCGCTATACTGCCATTCATCTTGATACTGTGGCCTCTGATTGCGCTAAGTATCAAGCTCGAATCGAGGGGGCCTATCCTGTTCAACCAGATTCGGCTGGGTAAGCGGGACCGGCACTTTACTATCCATAAATTCCGGACCATGAGGATCGAGGAAAACGATCAGTCCCCTACGGGCATCAAGGACAGCAGGGTTACCAGGCTGGGATCATTCATGCGCAAGACCCGACTCGACGAGCTACCTCAGATACTCAATATTCTGCAGGGTGACATGAGTTTTGTGGGTCCCCGGCCTGAGCGGCCTGAATTGGCTACGGATCTCGCGAAGGTCATTCCCTTCTACAGGCAACGCCATCTGTTGAAACCGGGTATTACCGGCTGGGATCAGGTTTCTGGCGAGTACCATTCCCCATCACCTGAAGACACCTACAAAAAGCTTCAGTATGACCTGTACTATGTCAAGAATGTTTCGATATTCCTTGATATTTCAATATTCTTCAAGACGATCATGACTATCGTCTCCAGGGCTGGTCGATGATACGAATCATGCACCGCGCTACAATGACCATCCCACAGCGATGGATACGTCGAATACTGTTTCGATCGCGCCAGGCTTGAAGCCGTAACCATCCACGACCGTAAGCCCTGCGCCCAGCGAGCCTGAAAGCCCGTTGCGGCCCGGGGCTTTTCCGTTTCCTGGCTTCATGTCAAATGAAATACTCATGCGGGTACGCTTTTCTGCAACTTCATCAGGGCGCACCATGACCCAGCCTTCATCCACAAAGTCATCCTTGTTGGCGTAGTCGTTGTCTGGCCCGAAACCGTTAACATCGATGGAACCCCTGACTGAATGCGCAGCCTCCAGCTTGATGTCCCAGCTTCCTGGTTTTCCATACGAGAGGCAGCCCCATAATTCCCAGGCATCGGGTCCCAGATAGAAGCCGATGGGGTAATCAGCCCAGTACCGACCCGAGGATGATTCCACGAAAACGTAGCGGCTCGTAAACTGCCTCCATGCAATGTATTTACCATACATCCATGGATCCGCCTTGTTCAGTTCCATATCCAGCCTTAGCCTGCCTGGGCCGAGGTCGATCCACGGGTTGCTCAGAAACGTTGTTCCGAACTGCCAGGCTGAGGCTCCCGCGTTGCCCGTGTCTCCTCCGACTTCGTCGGCTACCGTAGCGTCATACAGCATGTACTGGCCGTATACCTCTATGCCTCTTGTTGGCACAATGCTGAATTCGGCCGTAGCGGGAACGCTGTAGATGCCTTCCTGAAAAAGGTTGTGGAAGAGGATGAAGGGGTTTGCATCCGACAACTGGAGCATCCGTCCTCCTACGAGATGGTGCTGGGTCAAAGCCATGGCCAGCCATCCAAAAGGCCGCCAGGTCAAACGGCTGGCTACCAGATGTTTGGCTTTCTCGGTTCCCTGCAGACCATTGTATGAAGCATTGTCTTCCAGCTGTGGCGTGGCTGGATCAAGTGATTGCACGCTCAGTATATAGGTTTCTTCATCGTCGCTGATGCGAGGATCAAGCCGGATGAGGTACCAGGAGATGTCGACGGTTCCGAAGTGGGCCTTCGCGGAAGCATAGTCGACCCAGGGCAGGCTGTAGCCGATTCCCAGAGACGACCGTCTGCCTGGCCCGAGTTGTAGCTTGTCCCGGCCTAGCCTGAACTCGAAATCCTGTAGCGTAATGCTGCCAATGCCACGGTAGGGTATGTTGGCATCGATCTCTCCTGGCAGGTAGAGCGCGGCACCGTTGGTCCAATAACCGGTGTTTTCCCAAAAAATATGTGATGCGGGACGGAGTTCAGGATTGAGGTCTATGGCCAGGGGGCCGTTCCTGAAAAGGAAACGGGTGTCGAGCAGGGGGGGCTTGTCCAGGGCTCGATCCATATCCTGCGGGTTGATGAAGTATGGTCTGGTTGTTCCAAGGAGTGTTGCGGCAGGTTCCTGGTCATAACCTCCCGTGGCGTCAAGTGATAATGCGTAGTCAACCATGCCCCGGGGTGCCGGAAACAGTAACGACAAGTCATTCATCAGGCTGTCTGCCAAGCCGGGATCAGCCTGTAGTATCATATCAGCCGCATTCCACAGTGCTGCGATGCTTGCGGGCCCTTCAAGAAATGGTCTGGAAAGGCCGGAGCTCAGTGCCGCTTCTTCCAGTATTCCATAGCTTTGATCGCCCTGCCGTACCAGCGCGGGGTCTTTGCTCGGTTCATATCCGAGCTTGATTGAACCTGGTGGCTGGCCCGTAGACTCATGCAGCGCCTGCGCACTGATGACATGAGGCAGGCTCAAGCTTGCCAAGGCTGCCAGCACCCAAGGTACGATTGTTTTTCTAAGCATGTTTTTTAAAGGTATCAAGGCATTTGGTATAGTGACCGAGCAGGGTTTTGGTGCTGCGCTCGACACTGAACCGCTCTCCCCAGGCGCGTGCTTCAGCGGACTTCTCCGCTTGCAGCGAGCGGTCAGACAATAGCCGTATCACGGCGTCGGCAAAGGCCTGTTTGTCGTCGGGGACCATGAAGCCGCCGTTGTCGCCCTGCATCACGTCGCGGGTGCCCATCTCGCCTATGGCCACCACGGGGGTGCCGCACATCATGGCCTCTATGGGGGTCAGTCCCTGGGTCTCGGTCTTGGACGGAAAGACAAACACGTCAGCGGAGCCATACGCCAGGCGCAGGTCCTTGCGGTCCATGTACCCCGGTGCATGGATCAGGCCGCCGAGGCCCTGCAGTTCAGCTTCCTTCAGTATCTTCTTGCGGTAGGGGCCATCGCCTATGAGCACCAGGGCGGTGTCTGGAACTGATACCCTGATGAGTTTCAGGACGGGCAGCAGGAAGGCGATGTTCTTTTCGTTGCCCAGCCTGCCTACATAGAGGAGCAACCGCTTGCCGGCAAGTTGCGGAGCCTGCCTGTCGAGGTTCAGCCTGAATGCCGAGAGTTCTTCCGGTGTAGCCTGGAAGCCTGCCGGGTCGATGCCCGTCTGCAGCACATGGAACGGCCCCTTGACGCCGTAGGAAGTCAGCAGTTCCTGCATCTGGCTGCCGGGCGTGAGGATGTAGTCGGCGTTGAGATAAGCACGGAGCATGTAGTGCCTGGTTATGGCCCGTGCGAACATGGCGGGCAGCAGCGGGGCGTAGTGCTTTAGATAGAATTCCCAGTTGGTGTGGCAGGTTATGAAGACCGGCTTGCGGTGCAGCTTGCACCAGAGGGAGCCTGCCAGCAACATGCCGAATTCGGTATTGAAGTGCACGATGTCGGGGTTGAATTCGTCGAGCGCAATGAAGATTTCCGGAAAGGAGTCCGCCAGCACGTCGCGGTCTTCCTTGGACAGGAGATTCCTGGTGCTTCTGAAGCGCCTGACCCTGGGCCACTCCGGATCGGGGCTGGCCTTGGGGTAGGCGGGAGCCAGGACCAGGGTCTCGTGGCCTTGCCGTTCCAGCTCGTCGCGGAAGGTCTGTATCGATATGGTGACGCCGTTGATGCGCGGCCAGAAGCAGTCCGAGACCAAGGCTACCTTCATGCGATGTTCTTTCTCATGAAGGGATTATACTGCATCAGCGCATGCTGGAACAGGCGGTACTTCAGGGGGGCTTGCATGAATTCCCTTTGACAATTTTGGGTCATTCATATATAGTTCTTGCTGTTGGAAACGAATCGTGCTTTGAGGACCGTGAATCTGTCAGATTTTAGCCGAATTTTAAATGTGCCCCATACCGCACCCCGTCCGGCGAATCCCGCATCCCTGCGTAGCCCAATTTCTGGCCTCCTTTCCCGAAACCGTTTTACAACTATCTCAATCCCCGGCACAGATCCGGGAAAAGGACCTTCTCATGGCTAAGAAACTCTACGTCGGCAACCTCAGCTACGGTACCTCCGAAGACGGCCTCCGCGCCGCCTTTGGCCAGTACGGCGAAGTGCAGTCCGTCAACATCGTCATCGACCGCGATTCAGGCCGCTCCAAGGGCTTCGGTTTCGTGGAAATGACTGCTGACGACGCCGCGATGGCGGCAATCAGCGGCATGAACGGCCGTGAACTCGATGGCCGATCGCTCCGTGTAAACGAAGCCAACGAGCGCCCGCCCCGCCGCGACTACGGCAACCGCTGGTAACCAATCCCGCACATTCCGGCCCCCCGCTGATTCATTTCAGCGGCGGGTTTTTTTTGGTGCGCCCGGCAGGGCGCACCTGCTAGCGGGTGAAAGTCCCGTACGGGCCTGGTAAGGGGAACCGTTAGCTGAACACCAAGGGTGTCCATCGTGAGATGGAATCTGAAGGAAGGTGAAAGCAAAGCACTGGCCTGACGTACAGAAATCACATATAAGGCACAATGAGAGGATAAGAAGGCCAAAATCTTCAAAGTCCAACACTTACCCGGAATCTCCTTGTGTAGATGTGGCAGGTATAAGTGTGAAAGTAGGGCGCATTACCCGGGGAGGTCTGGTTGTCTGCCGGAAGGCTACCTTGGCCGCAAGGCCGGGGGATGGGCAATCAGAAGTCAGCAGAGGCCGTAGTAAGTCCAATCAACGGGACTGAAGGGCCGAACATGAGATGCCGATGCATCCCAGAATCTCGAGGCGTCGTTCATCAAGCTGAACGCGCAGGACGTTGACAAATGACGGTGGAAATCCCGAAACACTCGCAAGCCAAACCGGACGGAATCCGGGAGTAGCGCGGATAAGTGGAACGTCTACAAGCCCGGCGACGACGGATACGATGCATCAGGACACGAGCACGTTGATGGAAAGGGTGTTGGAGAAGAAGAATCTGGGAAAAGCCTACAAGCGGGTTGTAAGCAACAACGGAAGCGCGGGTATCGATGGCATGCAGGTCAGTGAACTTGCTGCCTACATACGCAAGAACTGGACCACGCTTGAACAATGCTTACGGAACGGGAGTTATGAGCCACAGCCGGTAAGGCGCGTGGAAATCCCCAAGCCGGGCGGTAAGGGAAAGCGGAATCTTGGCATACCCATCGTGCTTGACCGCATGATCCAGCAAGCACTACTACAAGTGCTCAATCCACTGTTCGATCCGGGATTCTCCGAATCGAGCTACGGGTTCAGGGAAGGCAGGAACGCGCATCAGGCACTGCTACAAGCCGTGGAGTATGTGCGGGCTGGCAAGTCATGGGTGGTGGACATCGACCTCGAGAAGTTCTTCGACCGGGTGAATCACGATATGTTGATGGCCCGGGTCGCGCGCAAGGTCACGGACAAGCGGGTGCTCAAACTCATTCGTGGATTCCTGAACGCGGGCGTCATGGAGAATGGACTCATAAGCCCCTCAAGGGAGGGTACACCACAAGGTGGGCCACTATCGCCGTTGTTGTCAAACATCATGCTGGACGACCTGGACAAGGAACTGGAAAAGCGGGGACTGTCATTCTGCCGATATGCCGACGACTGCAACATCTATGTGGGGAGCCAGAAAGCTGGGGATCGAGTGAAAAGATCTATCACTCAATTCATCACCACAAAACTGAAGTTGAAAGTGAATGAAGAGAAGAGCGCGGTTGACAGGCCAGAACAACGCAAGTTTCTTGGCTACACCATCACGGGTCGCGCCAAGGCGTCACTCAAGCCAGCTGGTCAGTCCATTGAACGACTCAAGGACAAGGTACGAACCATATGTCAGCGGGGGCGCGGCCGAAACATCCGCAAGGTAATCGCCGAGTTGACCCGGACTTTACGTGGATGGGTGAACTACTTCAAGCTATCCAAAGGTAAGATGGTATTCGAGGAACTCGATCAGTGGATACGGCGCAAGCTTCGGTGCATACTCTGGAAACAGTGGAAACGACCTCGAACTCGATTCAGATACTTGGTCAAACTCGGACTGGACGAAGAGAGGGCGCGAAAGTCGTCTGGGAACGGCCGCGGAGCATGGTGGAACGCAGGTGCCAGTCACATGAATCAGGCAATTCCCGTTAGAATCTTCGGGAAGCTTGGCCTTCTCTCCCTTTACGAAAGCATGCTCAGGTTCCAGAGCATTTCATGAACCGCCGTATACGGAACCGTACGTACGGTGGTGTGAGAGGACGGGGGCCGCAAGGCCCCCTCCTACTCGATCCTTTATGGATTTTGCATCGACTACTGGCTGTAGCGCGGATCGTAGACCTCGTATCCGTCCATCGGCAGCGGTATGGCCTGGCTGGTGGGGGCCGCTAGGAAGGTATGCCAAACTATCGCTCGTTCCTGAGAGATGTGCTGAAAATATGAAGTAGCACTGCAGATTGTCAAGAGAATCATGGTCAGCGAGTTATTCCATCACGCGTGCGGTGTGGGCAAAATTGATGAACTGGTCGTCCTTGAAGGCCGCCTCGAGGTCGCCTGCGTAAATGACGTAGCCTGGCCGCATCGTCGCGCTGGCTTTGCGGAGTCGGGGCAAGGCCTTGGCAAAATCAGGAGAAAAGGTCATTGAGGCCTTTATTTCCACGGGGGTCAGACCCTTTGACCCGCTGACGATGAGGTCTGCCTCGGTACCGTTGTTGTCGCGCCAGAAATAGAGGTTCGACTCCTCCCCCTGGTTGTAACGGGCTTTCAGTGCCTCGACGACCACCATGTTCTCGAAGAGGCCTCCGAGGAAGGGGCCGGTTGTGATGTGGCCGGGTTCCTTCATGCCCAGGAGCCACGCCGCGAGGCCGGGGTCGGTAAAGTAGACTTTGGGTGACTTGACGAGGCGTTTGCCGAAGTTCTCGAAATAGGGCGGCAGCCTGAAAACGATGAACGATGCTTCAAGGATGCCGAGCCATTCAGTCAGCGTGGAAGCACTGACCCCGATGGAGTTGGACAGGTCGTTGAGGTTGACGATCTGGCCAACCCTTCCGGCCAGCAGGCGGATGAAGGTTTCAAACGCGATCAGGTTCCGTATGTTGGACATCTGCCTGACATCGCGCTCCACGTAGGTCTGGTAGTATTGCGCGTAAAGCACGCTTGGCGGCAGATCGTCTTCATAGAGCCTGGGCATGAAACCCCTCAGGATGTATTCGTCACGGCCCAGCGATATTCCGGCCCCGTGCAGTTCGATGATGGACAACGGCAGCAGGCGCAGCAGTGCGGTCCTGCCGGCCAGTGACTGGCTGACAGCGGCCCTGAGCGAGAGTTGATGGCTGCCCGTGAGGATGTACTGGCCTCGCAGGGCAGGCTTCTCGTCGACTTTGACCTGGATATAGCTGAGCAACGGCGGTACGCGCTGTATCTCGTCAATGATGACGGGCGCGGGGTAGTTCCTGAAGAAGCTTTGTGGATCCTGCTCTGCCAGGAGCCTGATGTCGGGTTGTTCAAGGTTGACATAGGCGTGGTCTGGAAAGGCATGCCGTACCAGGGTGGTCTTGCCGGACTGCCGCGGACCGATGATGGTGACGACTGGAAAAAATCCGGCCATGGTACGCGCGACCGTTTCAAGATTTCTGGGTATGTATCCGCGCATGCATGGCCTCCTGAACGGCAGTCTCGTTCATTATTATACAATATGCCGATTACATCGACAATCTGTACGAACAACAGCTTCCTTGACAACAAATACTACTGGCACGCATACTTGCGGCTATGGATCTACTGCCAGTCATAATAGTCGTCATAATACTTGCGCTCGTCGTCATCATCGCTGGTTCCTTCATGTCCAGGGGCAAAAGCAGCAAAGGCAAGAAGGGCAAGGTTGGCAAGAAGATAAAGGCCAAGGACCATGCGCAGGTGCTCAAGGAAGCCAACCGGCGGCTGGCGCAGAATCCCAAGGATCCTGACGCGCTTTCGGCGCTGGGCGAGGTGTACTACAGCGAGCAGTCCTGGGACAAGGCCTACAAGGCGTACGACACGCTGCTGGACGTGGCTGCCGGCAATCCCGACATGGACGAGTTCGAGATAAACAAGCGCTACGGTCTTTCTGCGCTCAAGCTGGGGCGGCTCGAGGAGGCCTACAAGGGGCTCATCGTCGCGCATGCGGTAAAGCAGGAAGACTTCGAGACGAACTACAACCTCGGTTACCTGGAGTTCCAGAAGCGGCAGTACGAGAAGTCAATCTTCCACCTGCGCCTGGCCAGCAAGCTCAACGGCGAGCACGCGATGACGCTGCGCTACCTGGGGCATTCGCTGTTCAAGGTAAAGAACTACAAGGAAGCGCTGTCCTGCCTCAAGCGCGCGGTGGACCTTCAGCCGGACGACAAGGAAAGCCTGTTTGCGATGGGCGAATGCTTCCATGAGATAGGGCAGGACGAGCAGGCGATACGGCTCTTTACCCACCTGCGCACCGATCCGGTGCTGGGGCCGTCCGCTTCGCTGTTCGCGGGGACGATACACCTGAACCAGCACCAGTTCCAGAAGGCGGTGATGGACTTTGAGCTGGGGCTCAAGCATCCCGAGGTCAAGGTCGAGATTCTCGTGGAGATAAAGTACCGGCTTGCCGCCGCATACCTCAAGGAGCAGGAGATAGCCAAGGCGGTGGGGCTCCTCAACGAGATCCAGCAGATATACCCCAACTACAAGGATACGCCCGCCCAGCTGGCCAAGTACAAGGAGCTGAACTCGTCGCGCAACCTGCAGGTGTACCTGCTGGCGCCGGCGAGCGACTTCATTACGCTGTGCCGCAAACTGACGCTGACGTTTTTTCCAAAGGCCAAGATAAAGATAACCGACATCTCGGTGCAGAAGAACGACTGGGCAGACATCCTGGCCGAGGTGGAGACGAGCCGCTGGTCGGACCTGGTGCTGTTCCGCATGATTCGTTCCACGGGGACGATAGGCGAGCTGGTGCTGCGGGACTTCCATGCGCGCATCAAGGATGTGAAGGCGGGCAAGGGGTACTGCATCACGGGCGGTTCCTTCTCCGACGAGGCCAAGAAGTTCGTGGAAGCGCGGCTGATAGACCTGCTGGAGAAGGACAAGCTGATGGGGCTGCTGAATACCATCGACTCAAGCCAGAAGGCGCTGCTGATAGACGACTAATTGTGCCAGTAGGCACAGCGCGTCAGTAGACGCGTTGCGCCAGTAGGCGCAGCGTGCCATCGTTGACGGGTCGCGCGGGGCGGGTTAGCATGGCACCATGTTTGAACCATCGGTCTATGAGGGGCGCAGGCGCGCCCTGGTGTCGCTGCTCGCGGGCAGGGGCCTGAACTCCGCTCTCGTGGCCTTTACCGGCAACCGCGAGAGCCCCATGAACTACGCTGACAACGCGTACCGTTTCAGGCAGGATTCCTGCTTCCTCTACTACTTCGGCATCGCCGAGCCTGACTTGGCGGGCACGCTTGACCTGGCTTCAGGCAGGGCAACGCTGTATGCCAACGAGCTGACGATGGACGACCTCGTCTGGACGGGGCCCAGGCCGTGCGTGGACGAATACCGGGCCCTGTGCGCCGCGCAGGCCGCGGTGCCCCGCGAGCGGTATGTCGTCGATATACAGAATTCAAAGGCAACAATTCTCTTTGTGCCGCCGTATCGCGCGGAGACCGTGCTGGAACTGTCGCGTGCGCTGGGCCTGGCTCCTGAGAAGGTTGCCGCCGCGGGGTCTGTCCCTCTGATTCAGGCCATTGTGGCGCAGCGGGAGCTCAAGGAAGCGCGCGAGGTAGCCCAGATCGAACAGGCCGTGGATACGACGATAGCCATGCACAGGGCGGTGATCGCTGTTGCGGAACCGGGCGTTACCGAGGCGCGGCTGATGGCCGAGGCCTACCGGGTGGCGTATGCAGGCGGCGGCGTACCGTCGTTTCCGGCCATAGCGACTACCAAGGGCGCGGTGCTGCACAACCACGGGTATCCGGGTAGCCTCGCCGCAGGCGGGCTGTTCCTGCTGGATGCCGGGGCGGAGACCGCTTCCGGCTACGCGGGCGACCTGACGAGCACGTTTCCCGTCTCCCGTTCTTATACGGACCGGCAGAAGGCCATCTACCAGATCGTGCTGGACGCAGGCGCCGCCGGCGCGGCTCTGATGAGGCCGGGCACGCCGTTCAGGGACGCCCACCTGGCGGCCGCCCGCACGATAGCGGTTGGATTGAAGGGCCTTGGCATCATGCGGGGCAACGTGGACGAGGCCGTCGCGGCCGGAGCGCACGCGTGCTTCTTTCCGCATGGGCTGGGGCACCAGATGGGGCTGGACGTGCACGACATGGAGAACCTGGGCGAGGTCTATGTCGGCTACGACGGGGAGCCCAAGATCACCCTGTTCGGGCTCAAGAGCCTGCGCATGGCCAAGAGCCTGAAGGCCGGGATGGTGATGACGGTGGAGCCGGGCATCTACTTCATAGAAGGCCTGATAGCCGCCTGGAAGGCCGAACAGCGCCATGCCGCCTTCATAGACTACGCCGAGGCGGAACGCTGGCTGGACCTGGGCGGGGTGCGCAACGAGGAGGACTGGCTCGTCGTCGCGGACGGCGCTCGGAAGCTCGGCGGGGTGTTCGACAAGTCGGTTGCCGCGATGGAGGGCTATCGGGCATAGGCCGGTTCGCGCTCCTCCCTGTCATGGGCCGTTTCGGAACCGCTTTCGGCGTACTTTCCGGCTGCGATGACGGCGGCGCGCGGGTTGGCTATGGAGCAAGGGCCTGCAACGCAGCCGCCTTCGCAGGCCATCACTTCAACGAGGTCGGCCTGGGGCGGAACCGCGGCCCAGCGGCCCAGTTCCTTGACCCTGGCCTTGTCCAGGCCGTTGACCGCGAGGATGCGCGGCTCAGGCTTGCCGGCGGCCGCGAAACGTGCTGAAACTGCCGCCGCTACTCCCCCTGACAGCCCAAAAGCCCGCGCTGTCTTGCCAGCGGGCCGTGCCGCGGGCAGGCCGTCAGGGCCGTCGAAGGGCCGTTCCGGCAATGACGCTATCTCCGTGCCTGCCGCAACGAACCACGCGCCGAGTTCCTCGGTAGAAAGGGTCAGGTCTACGGCCTGCGTTTCCTCGGCCTCGCGGCGCTTTGCCAGGCAGGGGCTGATGAACACGAGCATCGCTGCCGGTTGGGCCTCGCGCACGGCCCTGGCGGTAAACACCATGGGGCTCGGCGTGGCGGATACCATGCCGGCTATAGGCGACAGAGCTGTCTGCGCGGCCTTGGTCCACGCGGGGCAGCAACTGGTGGCGAGCAGGCCCTTGCCGTGCGCGATGTGCTCTTCGAGTTCTTCCGCTTCGGCTTCCGTGGTGGCTTCCGCGCCGAGGGCCACCTCGATGATCGAACTGAAGCCGAGCGAGGCGAGGGCGGAGGTGAACCGCTCCGGGCTGCCGGGGAACTGGGCCAGGGCAGCGGGCGCGACCAGTGCCACCACCGGTTTTCCTGATTCCAGGGCGCTCATCGCGTCCAGGAGCCGGCTCGGTTCCATGACCGCACCGAAGGGGCATTCCCGCACGCAACGGCCGCAGTCTATGCAGGCTTCCGGGTCGATGCGGCGCGAGCCGTCGTCCGCTTTTGATATGGCGCCTACCGGGCAGGCTTCCTCGCAGGGCACGGGAACCTTGATGATTGCCTTGTAGGGGCAGGCCTGGGCGCAGATGCCGCAGCCGACGCAGAGGGCGGCGTCCAGGCGGGCGCGGCCGTCCACGATGCGGATGGCCTTCCTAGGGCAGTTTGATGCGCAGGGGCGGGCCAGGCAGCCCTGGCAGGCGTCCGTGACCACGTACGGGGAGGCCACGCAGTCATTGCAGGCTTCCTGCAGGAGGAAGAGGCCGGCTGGGGGCGAAACGATCCTGGCCAGGGCCTCGCGGGCGTAGTCGGCGAGGGGGCGTTCCACGTCGTCCTTGGCGCCTACGTCGAAGCCGAGCCTGGCTGCTATCCTGAGCCTCAGGATGGCGCGGTCCTTGTGGACGCAGCAGCGCACCGTCTCCCAGCCCGGGGTGGTCATCTCGTAGGGTACGCGCTCTATGCCTTCTGCGAGCCGGTTCTGGAGCCTGAGCGAGGCTATCCTGGCGAGTATCTCGCGCCTGAGCCTGGCGGCGCGGTTGTTGTAATGCATGGGTTTATCCTTGCAGCAGAGCCGCGCGCGCCGCGATGGCGGCCGCGAGCTTCTCGATGTCGGCGCGTTCCACGGTGGTTCCGTCCACGAGGGCGTACGGGGCGCCGCCTCCGGGGCCTGACCCCGGGGTGCCCAGGCGGCAGAGGTCCAGGCAGGTTTCTCCCTCTATGACCACGCGGTCCCGCAGGGCGGGCTCCAGGCGTTCCTTGACGAGGAAGAGTTCCGAGCCGCCCATGACGTGGCAGGCGGTTCCGGCGCAGATGACGACGCGTATCGGTTGATCCATGGTCTACTCCTACAGGTAGCTGATTCTGGTTTCCTTGAGGTGCCCGGACTCGAGGGCCGCTGCTATCCGCTTGACGACGTTGCGCCTGATTTCCAGTTCCACCGGCATGGTGGGGTCCTGGTGGGCTTCGTTGATGCGGGTTCCGACGACGAACTGGATGACGTCCGAGTCGAGCATGAGTTCCAGGAGGCGGCCGGCCGCGTTGCGCTGCGCGGGAACATCGCCCTGGTCGGCCTCCAGCAGGGCGGCGACGCGGGCCAGGGTCAGGATGCCTTCCGTGACGAGGTCGGCTCCGGGCATTTCGGAAGATGGCGGTATCTCAGGGTCCAGGTCGCGTATATCCACGCGTACCTTGAGGGAGAGTTCTCGGGCCACGAGGCTGGCGGTGGTGCCGCCCGAGATCACTTTGCGGCCCTCGAAGCTGCTGAACTGGCGGGCCATCTCCACGTCCCGTTCCCGTGAGACGGGCGGGCCGGTCATCACGAGGAGGCGCCTGGGATGGGGCCAGTAGGCGACGCCGCAGGTGATGTCGTCCTTGGGCGCCCAGGAATCCTTTACCGTGGCCTCCTGGACCACCGACCTGGCCAGGCTCCTGGCCGAGAGGCTGCCCGAGGATGCGACGAGGCCCTGCACGTAATCCTGCGCGCCCACGTCTCCCCAGCCAAGCGGCCAGGTCCTCGTGCCCATGCCGGCCTGCGTGACGCCGTCTGAATACAGCACGACGCGGTCACCGGGCCTGGCGTCAAAGCTGGACAGCCTGAGCACGGCGTCGCCCTTGGCTCCGCCCCTGCCGCGGGGCAGGCGCAGTTCAGACTTTATGGGCTCGACGAGCGTGCCTTCGCGGAGGAGCACGTACGGCGGGTTGTCGTATTCAACGACGCGGACCCTGCCGCCGGGAGCCACGTCGAGTATGGTGAAGGTGGCGTAGCTGATCTGGCGCTCGGAACAGACCGGCAGCGAGCGCATGACGAACTCGGCTACGCGGCGCAGCGGTATGTCGGCGGCAACGCAGCGGGCGGCCATGGTGGCGGTCAGCGTGGCCAGCACGCCGGCCTTGATGCCGGAACCGAGGCCGTCGGACAGCACGGACACCACCCGCCCGTCGTCGCACTTGATCGACTGGAACACGTCGCCGGGAGCGCTTTGGCCCTGCTTGGAGGTCTGGTGGTGCGACAGTTCCAGGAACGAGCCGTTCATCGAACGCGGCCGGTTTCTGCTTTGTTGCGGGCGCCGGTTGCCGCATCCGGGGCGTCAAAGGGGTCGTCGTCGGTGTTGGCGCGTGTGGAGAACGACTCGACGATGGACTGGAGTATGGCCTCGCTCTCGGCGGCGTTCTCGCCCAGGAGGTAGGCTATCTTCTGCACGGTGGCGACGTTCTTGCGAATGACGGCGCGGGCCTGCGAGACGACCCGGTCGCGGCGTATCCAGGGCACGGTAACGTCCTGGAAGATACCGCCTACGACCAGGCCCGGTTCCACGCCGAAGACGGAGCCCGACAGCACGCGGCCGCCGGACTTGACGTCATGGACGACCGAATCCGGCTTCCCGGCCGAGAAGGCGCCGTCAGCGAAGGCGACCTCGAAGATGGCCCAGAACGGGGCCAGCCTGCGGAGGTCGCCCCCTTCGAGCCCGGGCCGGGCATCGAAGAGCTGCTCCGCCTCGGGGCCGAGGAGGCTGGCGAAGGTCCTGTTGCATTCGATGACGTGCAGGTCCGCTCCGACGAGCACCACGCCGGAAGGCATCGCCTTGATGAGGGCGTTGGCTTTCTTCTGGGCCAGTGCGCGCATGTACGACACGCACATGGTGCGCTCGGCCTTGCCGGAGAGTATGGCCGCGGCGAACGAGCGGCAGTTGTCGTAGCCGCAGGAAGAGCAATTCAGTTCGTCCTCGGGGCGGCTCTTGCCTATGGAACGGAGCGCCTCGACGAGGTCAGCGCTGGTGGCGGTATCGTGGGGAACAGGCGTTGCCGTGCGGGCGGTAACGGGAGCGGCTCCGGCGTCGCGCCGGTCATGCGAAGAGCGCGCGTAGTCCAGCACGGACAGGCGCTTGCGCACCGAACCGGATCGCCGCGCCGCCTCCGGACCGTTGACGCAGCCGCCCGCGCAGGCGAGCAGTTCCAGGAAGATAGGGGAGTCTCCCGAGTAGGTTTCCAGGCCGTCCAGGGCGCGCTCTATCTGGCCCAGGCCAGAGTACGAGAGGCAGTGGGCGGTGAGCCCCGGGCTGTACTTCTTGATGCCGGCTATCATGCCGCCGTCGATGGGGTATAGCGAGCCTTTCGCGGCCCGTTCCGGCTGGAAGGCGTCGCTTTTGCCCGGCCGCATGGCGTGCGGGTCGATGCCTGCCTGGGTAAACCAGGCGCGCAGTTCCTTGAAGGTAACCGCCGCGTCGATGGCGCCGCCGGAACGGTCTGCTTCTCGCTTCTTGCCTATGCAAGGTCCGATGAATACCACTGCAGACTCCGGACCGTGCAGCGCCTTGAGTTCGGCCGCATGGGCACCGAGCGGCGAACTGAATGCCGACAGGAACCGCGCGAGTTCCGGGCGGTACAATAGGATGTAGTCATTGACCACCGGGCAGGCGCTGGACAGCACCACGCGGCCTGGACCGGACACGCCCGCGCCTGACAATTCGGCGGCGAGCGAGTGCGACACGGCGTCCGCTCCCCACGCGGTTTCCGAAACCGAAGAAAAGCCGAGCGCTTTCAATGCGGCCACGAGCCGGGCCGGTTCCAGCTCCGGGAACTCGGCCGCGAACGAGGGGGCCAGGCTCGCGGTAACGAAGGGCTTCATGGCGATGAGCGATCTGGCCCGCTCCAGGTCCGAGCGCACCTTCTTGGCGCCGGCGGGACAGACCCCGACGCAGTGGCCGCAGAGTACGCAGAGTTCCGACACGATGCTCGCCTTGCCGTTCGTCACGCTGATGGCTTTGACGGGGCATTCCCTGACGCACTTGTAGCAGTCCTGGCAGGCCGCGCTCTCGGTCCGTATCGGTTCGTAGCCGGGCATGGTCAGGCGCCCCTGAATTCGTGCTCGAGTATGCCTTCTATCGCCGCGGGATCGACGCCGCGGTATACGCGCTTGCCGATGCGGAGGTTTGGCCCTTCGCGGCACAGGCCCTCGCAGAGCGTACCGGTGAATTCGACGCGTGCCGCGTTGCCTTCCCGCGCCAGCCAGCGCTGTATGACCTCGGCGTTGCGGGCATTGCCGCGCGCATAGCAGGACGACCCCATGCAGATTGCGATGACCGTAGCTTCTTCGTTCATGCGCGAATTGTATATAAATATATCGATAAGGTCAACAGGAAGAAGGCATGCAAGAATATTGGTAGTTCTGATGTAGTGTTATTGAATTTCCGATATTTCGAGAGTACCCTTACGGTAAGGAAGCCTTACCATGTCGCCCAGCATCGCAACCATGAGCAGCAAGGGACAAGTAACCATCCCCCGCACCGTCCGGGATACCCTCGGGCTCGAGCAGGGAGATCCGATCCTTTTCGAGGAACGGGAAGGCCTGATCGTCATCCGCAAGCGACCGCGTCCCGACCCGGTCTGGGATGCCAGCGTCGGCGCCACCCTCACGGAGTGGGAAGATACCCTCGATGATGACTTATAATCCCGGCGATGTCGTCGACGTTCCCTTTCCCTTCATCGACACCCCCGGCAAGAAACTGCGCCCTGCTCTGGTTTTGTCGGGGACGCGATTCAGCCAGAGCACAGGGGCAATTGTCTTGATGATGGTAACGAGCGCGGAACGGAGTCATCGGGAAACGGATATCGAACTGGATGACTGGCAACGTGCTGGCCTGCGAAAGTCTTCGATACTTCGCTGGAAAATTTTTACGCTTGATGAGCAACTCATAGTTTCTCTACGGGGTACCCTGACAGAAAAGGATCAGCTGAAGGTCAGTGCTTCAATCAGCAAGAATTTGTCCCATTGGATCGCACAAGGAGACTAGTGCGGGATAGCAATTATCGTCAGATCGTAGCGTTCCTGGACAGCTCGATGTACACGGCGTCGGAGAGGCCGAACCCCGCGGACTTGCTCATGTCCTTGGCGTACTCGTCGTACAGCATGTCGCTGAAGATGTCCTCGGCTTGGCCGCCGTCGATGAGGCCGGATTTTTCCACGGTGCCGCGCATTTCCTTGAGCATCATGTTGACGAAGATTGACTCGAACTCCTGGCACTGCTCGTACAGCTTGCTGGAGCGGTCTATGGCAACGCCGTTGCGGGCCGATACGGAGCCTGCTCCCATGCCCTGGGGCTGGGCCCTGGGCACCTTGAGGGGCTGGTTCTGGTAGGCGAGCATGCCTGAATCTATGGTCACGTCTTACCTCTTGAGGTTGGTGGCGGTGCCGAGCATGTTGTCGCTCGTCTGGATAGCCTTGCTGTTGAACTCGTAGGCGCGCTGCGCGACTATCATGTTGACCATTTCCTTGACCACGGACACGTTGGACATTTCCAGGAACTTGTGGATGGTCTTGCCCATGCCGTCAAAGCCGGGGCGTCCGGGCAGGGGGTCGCCCGATGCGTTGGACATCTTGAAGAGGTTCTCGCCCACGGCGGTCATGCCCACGGGGTTGGCAAAGCGGTAGAGTTCCAGCCGGCCCACGTCCACGGGGTCGTCCTGGCCCGGCACCTTGACGTTGATGCGGCCGTCCTGGCTTATGGACAGGGTCTCGGGGATGAAGTCCTGGGGCAGCACCACCTCGGGCATCAGCTTGTAACCGTTGGAGGTGACGAACTGGCCGTTGGAGTCTATCTTGAAGGCGCCGTCGCGGCTGTAGGCGTACGAGCCGTCGTACATCATGATGCGGAAGAAGCCGTCGCCCATGATGGCCATGTCTGAAAAGTTCTCGGTATTCTGTAAATTTCCCTGGGTAAACTGGCGCTGGGTGGCGGAGAGCTTTACGCCGTGGCCCATCTGCACGGGTACCGGCACGACGGTGTCCTCGGTGGCTGGCGTGCCGGCGACGCGGACGGTCTGGTAGATGAGGTCCTCGAAATCTGCTCGCATCTTCTTGTAGCCGGACGTGTTGACGTTGGCCAGGTTGTTGGAGATCGTGTCGATGCTGGCCTGCTGGCCTATCATGCCGCTGGCGGCCGTCCACAAACTTCGTACCATGTTGTAACCCCTATACCTTGGCGACTTCGTTGATCAGCTTGCCGAGCGACGCATCCTCGGTCTGGATGGTCTTCTGGTTGGCCTCGTAGAGGCGGTTTACTTCTATCATGCGCACCATCTCGGTGACCGGATTGACGTTGGAGGCCTCGGTAAAGCCCTGGATGACGCTGGGCCGGGTCTGTCCCTCGAGAGACAGGGCCGGGCCTGACTCTTCGGTTTCCTTGTAGAGGCTGGAACCCTGCTTGGCCAGGTACCTGACCGTTTCGAAATCGACCAGCTTGAGGGTGTCGAGGAGGACAGGCTCCTCCCACTCGTTCTGTTCGCGCCCGACGAGGTCCAGGGGATCGTCCTGGTAGGCCTTGTTGACCCAGATCCGGCCGTCCTTGTCCACCTGGAAGTTGTTTTGCTTGACGACGATGGGGCCGTTCTCGCCCAGGACGGGATAGCCTTCCTTGGTCTCCAGGTAGCCTTCCTTGCCCAGGATGAAGGAGCCGTTGCGGGTGTAGCGCTCGCCCTGGGGTGTGGAGATGCTCATGAAGCCCTTGCCGTCCAGGGCCAGGTCAAAGTCGCTGTCGGTGCCTTTGAGGGCGCCCTGCTCGTGTTCGGTAAAGACTTCGTTGGCCTCGACGCCGGTGCCGATCTTGCCGATGACCGGAGCCCTGTCCCCGGAACCGAGGGGGTGGAGGTACACGCCGTCGTCGTCCATGCGCCGCAGGAGGAGCTGGGCGAAGGCCTTGCTGACGGTGACGTCGCGCTTGTAGCCGTCCGTGTCGATGTTGGCGAGGTTGTTGGCTATGGAATCGAGCCTGACCTGCTGGGCGGCCATGCCGCTCGCCCCCGTGTACAATCCCCTGATCATCCGCGTTCCTCCGTACCTTATTCATATCGGCGGACAGGAGGCCCGGGTTTATAGGGGAGAGTGCTACACTTCAGTATTTTTGGGGTGCATACCTAGAATAATGTCCGCATTCAGGCGTGCAATTCTGGAGAGGGCTTGGTCTGTCAGCAATCCAGCGGTTCTTTCAATAATGTGCTCTGCTGCGGCGAAAAGCTTTCCACAGCGTACATAACTTTGAGTTGGCAACGACCCCGAAGAAAAATCTGTTGCTTCGAGTGGAATGGCCTGCTGGTCCAAGTGGAATTTACTTGAAATCTGGCACAGCAGAAGGTCGTTGAAGGGCAGCACGGCAAGTACCAGAGCTGGTCGCCGTTTGGCATTTGAAAGATCAGAGAACGGAAAAGGGATGACGACCACGTGTCCCCTTATAAATCTTTCCATGCCTCATCTTCTTCAGGACTATTCCAGATTTTAGATAGGGATGTCTCTGATGCTTCTGCCAAGAAGAAAGAATCTTCTTTCTGTTTAAGAAAAAGGATGAAATCAAGTACTTCCCGTGCCTTTTCATCTGAAAGGTTGCGAGTCTCTTCCATGACACGATCTGCCACACTCATGTAGTACTCCACGAACAAATCATTAGCCATTCAGCATTAATCAATCCATGAATGGCTTTAAGGGTGATTGAATAACGATACCTTCATATTGAATATACCATAACAAGGGTCATAGCACCATTGTCGATGGTTCTTTTAACTAGATCAGAAAGCGCTTCAGAAAACCAAGAGGTTGTAGCGTGCAGATGCACGCAACTGTTTCAATGTATGCTTTTCCAGAGCCGGTATTGGCTTGACATTCCGTATATGCACTATTATTTTGTATATACGGAGTGGTCATGGCTTTAAGCATACGGAGCAGGAAAGTAGAAGAACTCGCCCGACTGCTTGCAGACAGGACCGGCTTGAATATGACCGATGCCATAGCCGAGGCGTTGCAGGCACGCCTGTCTGGAATGGGCGTGCTGCCGGACCAGGTTCTTGCCAGGCTTCAAGCCATAGCCTCGGCCTGCGCGGCTGCGCCTGATCTTGATGTCAGGCCTGTTGATGAAATCCTGGGTTACAACGCAGAAGGCTTGTTCGGCGATGGTCGTTGATACCTCCACTCTATCAGCCATCCTGTTTGGCGAGCCTGAAGGGCCGGCTTTTCTAAAAGCCTTGTCTGGTCCGGAGCGCAAATTCATGAGCGCTTTTACCCGCCTGGAAGCTTCCATCGTAGTGGAGGCGAGGAAGGGCGATACGGGCACCCAGGCATTGTCCGAGCTGGTCGCAACGAGCAGCATCGATACGGTTCCCTTTGATACCGGGCAGGCTGAACTGGCTCTTGATGCCTGGCGACGGTTTGGCAAAGGGCGACATCCCGCCGGCTTGAACCTCGGAGATTGCGCGGCCTACGCGCTGGCACGGTTCATCGGAGAACCGCTTCTCTACAAAGGCGACGATTTCCCGAAGACCGACGTGGCCGGGTATATCGGCTCACCGCCTGCTTTCAAATCGTAACGAGTCCGCCAGCGTCAATTTCCTTGACGAAAATCTTCTCGTAGCGTCTGGAGTGGTCAAAGCGGGTGCCCGGCGAGTAGGTGGTCATGAAGAAATACATGACGTCGCTCATGTCGTCCTGGGACTCAACGAGGGTGTAGCGATAGTATATCTGGCCTTCGTGGTCGAGGAGCACGGCGCGGCGGCGCTCGTCCTGTTCGGTTTCTGGGTCGGTGGCGACGCGGAGGGTGGCGCGCAATCCTCCATAGTACGAGCGGGCGAGCATGTAGAGGTTGAGCTTGCCGCCGGCATCCTTGTAGTAGAGTTCCGCGACGCCACCCATGGCTGGCACCGAGCCGATGATGGTGTACTTGTCTGCCTTGACGATGGGGGACCAGCGGACGGTATAGAAGGCGTCGCCGTCTTTGACGGCCTTGCGGATATCGTAGGGCACCCGGAATGGTACCACGCGCGCGGCGGTGTGTGCCATATATAGTTAATCGAACCTTGTGTCTCCTTCAGCAGGCATACTTGGGCAGGTACGTGGCGCCAAC
>CAXZAJ010000002.1:0-50989 GCA_964293355.1 uncultured bacterium | reverse complement strand
GTCAACTTGGTCGGCGGGCAGCGCCCATCCGAGGCGCGGGCGACGATTGAAAGCCACCACGGCGTGGCGCTTCCGGCAGCATACGCAGCGACGGGCAACGCAAGGACCAGGAAGAGTGGCAGCGAACCAATCATGAATCGGTTGACGGTCTTCAGACGAAGGGCGGCGGCAGCACCTATCACCGCGGCAGGTACCCCACCGGCAAGCGCAGCCGCCGCGAGCGGCCAGAACCTGAAATCAGTCCCGCGTGAACTCGCCGAGATGAGCGCGGCCATGGCAAACGACAGTATTCCGAGATTCGCAGCCTTGACGATCAGATACGTCGAAGGCCTGAGCGGCGAGGCAAACAGCGCCCGGAAGGTTCCCTGAGAAAGGTCAAGACAAACGCTCGCACCGGCGAAAAAAAAGCAGAAGAAGGCGGGATCGCTCCACGCGAGCACCGGCAGGACCGCATCGGCCCAAGCCCTCGGCAGCGCTGACAGCACGGCAGCGTAGAGTACCGCGATGACCAGGTAGGCCGCCGCGAATCCATGCCTCCACAGCAGCCTCAGGTCATTACGGGCAAGCGTCAAAACGTTCATGCCAGCTCCTTTCCGGTCAGCTGCAGGAAAATGCCGTCCAGACTGGCATCGAGGGTACGTATGCCCAGTAGCCCGGGCTTCCGCAACTCATCCAGAAAGCTGGCATTGTCGGCCAGGCCGTCCAGGGGGAATTCTTTCTGAGCTCTGACCCCGTTGGTTCTGTCGACGACGACAGCCCTCTTGCCGTAGCGCCGTTTCAGCGCGCAGGGCGAGTCGCAGGCGGCAATGCTCCCGTCGACCAGGAACGCGACGCGGTCGCAGGCGGCATCAGCGGCTGCCATGTCGTGTGTGGTCAGGAACACCGCGACGCCGTCTGCCGCGCGCTCCCTGACGATGTCGCGGACGATGCGCGCATTGGCAGGATCAAGCCCGCTCGTAGGTTCGTCCAGAAACAGGGCGCGCGGCCGGTGAATGACAGCGCGCGCCAGATTCAGGCGCATTTTCATGCCTTTTGAATACTCGCCCACCCGCCTGTCAGCAGCCTCGGCCAAGCCAAGGCGATTCAGGAGTTCGCGCGGATTGTCCTGGGGGCCATCGTAGAACGACGCGAACAACAGCAGGTTTTCCAGACCTGTCAGCTTCTGGTAGAAGCACGGAAACTCGAACGCGGCTCCAAGCCCGGCGCGGTACGAGCCGTTAGCCCTGGAGGCCTCGACGCCAGCCACCGATGCTGCCCCTGAATAGCCCCGCAACGACCCGAGGAGGATCTTCTGCGTGGTGCTCTTGCCGGCACCGCTCGGGCCAAGAAAGCCGAAGACTTCTCCGGGTGCTACAGAAAACGAAATGCCCCGGACGGCCTCGCTTTTTGAACGAGGATAGGAAAAGCGGAGGTTGTCGACGCGTATCATTCTGAGGCTCCTTCTGTATCGCCAAATCCGGGATGCGGCGCCAGTGAACAGGCCAGTCCTCGGATGACAACCGCTTCGGTAACTGCTCGCAGCGGGACAGGAATAGTGCGAAGCCCCGCCGCCACAAGGAAAACCGCATAGCTGGCCGCCGCTACAGCGGAGTCTTCAACATCGTCCGCGATCAGGCCCTGGCGTCGCCATTCGCTGGCCAGGCGCGCGCTGGCTTCGGCATCGTCAGCGGCATGCCTCGCCAGACGGTCCGGTGGCAAGGCACGGGCGAGCCGCTCCATCGTTGCGGCATCAACCGAGCGCAAGGCAGGCTCCGTCTCTATGAGGTAGAAAGCCGCCCTGAACGCCCGTTCAAGGCGCTCGACCGCAGAGCCTGTGCCGCAGGCTGCCTCGGCAAAACGGGCGCGGTAACGATCTTCCATCGATTCCAGGGCTTCCATGAACAACTCTTCCTTGGAACTGAAAAAAATGTAGAACGAACCCTTGGCTATCAGGGCAGACCGCGCCAGCTCAGCAACGCTTGTGGCGGCGAGCCCACCCCGGGCAAGCGCATCAAGAGCGGCATCCAGCAGGCGACGACGTATCGATTCCCGTTCCCTCTCATCAAATGCTGCCGGCATGGTTCCTCCCAAATCAAAAACGCTCATCGCATTTCTGTGACCATTTGATATTGTTTGGTCATATAGTATTAGTCCTTGTGAAATCCGTCAAGGCACCACAGGCGGCTACCGGCCTCGCAAGCCTCGTGGTATAGTCGACACAGCGCCGTGCGGGCGTACAAAGGGGTTACCATGGGATTCTTCCAGCCATTCGCGCTCGAGCGCTTCTTTGCCAAGCATGAATTCAGCGCCAGATTCCTGCTCTGCTCTTCGGACTGCGAGTCGATGCCGATCAGGGACCTGCTGGCCATGGAAGATGGCTCGCTGGATAAGCTACTGGATATGCGGCTGGGCTATACCGAGACTCGCGGTGCCCCGCCGCTCCGCGCCGCGATCGCGGCACAGTATTCCGGGCTCGGCACCGAATCGGTGTTCGTGCACTCGGGAGCCGAGGAGGCGATACTCAACCTGTACCTAGCCACGCTGAAGACCGGAGACCGTGTCGTCGTCAATTACCCCTGCTACCAGTCGCTGGCCGAGATACCCCGCTCGCTCGGTTGCGAAGTGGTGCCCTGGAAGCTGCGCGAAACGACCGGCCAAGACGGGCAGCCCCGCTGGTTCCTCGATCCTGACGACCTGCCGGGTCTCTGCGGGGACAGAGCTCGAATTATAGTGCTCAACGCGCCGCACAACCCCACTGGAGCCTTGCCCACCAGGGCCGAGTTTGATGCTATCGTCGCCTATGCCCGCAAGATTGGCGCGTTGCTGCTGGTGGACGAGGTGTACCGCCGACTTGAGCGCGACCAGAGCGCCAGGCTGCCCTCGGTGTGCGAGGCATACGAGAACGGCGTAGCGCTCGACGTGCTCAGCAAGCACTCGGGCCTGGCAGGGCTCCGCATAGGCTGGCTGGCATCGCGGCGGCACGATATCCTCGATGCCGTCGCGGTCGTCAAGGACTACAACTCGATATGTTCCTCGGCGCCGAGCGAGGTCCTCGCCGAAATTGCCATCAGGAACCTGGAAACGATAGCGGCTCGGAACCGGGTTCTCGTCGCCGGGAACCTGGTTCTGCTCGATGGCTTCTTCCGCCGCAGGCCTGATTTTGCGCAGTGGACTCCTCCTGCGGGTGGATCGATAGCCTTTCCGCACCTGACTGACGGTTCGGACGCCGGAGCGCTCGCCGAGCGGCTGGTGGCCGAGTCCGGCGTGCTGCTCCTGCCGGGGGCCTTCTACGACTACGAACAATCGTACTTCAGGATAGGCTTTGGCAGGGCCAACATGCCCGAGGCGCTCCACAAGCTGGACGAATGGCTGGATTCGGCTCGCTGATCAGCAAGCGCTGCCGAACAGGAACCGCGAAGGATTGTCACTGAGCATCGACCGCTTTAGTTCCAGGTCCAGCGGGCTGTCGGCAAAGTCGCGAACGTAGTGGAGGTACGAGCGGGTCTTCATGAGGTTGATGACGAAGTCAGTGCCAAAGAGGAGCCGGCTCCGCACCGTATCGGCAACCGTTGCGTCGAGTCCGTCCAGGATTCCAGCCAGCTTCGTCCAGTACCCGGCATCGCACCCATTGAACGCGACATCGGCATGAACGCCAGAATATCGCTCCATCAGGCCGATGATCGCTTTCGTCCACTGGCCGCGGTCCCTGGTCCGACCAAGGTAGCGCTCTCCGAAATGGGCAAAATCGACGACGAGGTCAGGATATTCCTTGAGGATGGGCTGCCAGCGGCTGGGGTCGGTCAGGTGCATGGCCCTGTCCAGCGGGATAGTCCTGAAGCCCTGGTCGTCGCAGTGGACGACCAGGGGAATCCCCCGTTGTTCGCAGAAACCGTACAGCAACCGGACTGCATCCAGCTCGTCACGGTTCCCGGGCCACGGGTTGAAGCCCAGCGGTGGATACAGCTTGATGCCCGCGAAGGAGCTGCGCGGAGTCCGGCCCGGAGCGCCTTTCCAGCGTGCGCTCGCATGGAACGATGAAAGCTGTGCTGGCCGGCGCTTTACGTAGCTGGAAAAATAGGTGAAGAGCGCCAGTTCAGTCTCGGCCGCACCTCGAGCACCAGGATCGAGCCCCAGGAATGGCCTGACGACAAGGCGACCATCCGGACGCGCGTTCCTGTACCCCGAAATGCCGGCGAGCATCTCTCGGACGCTTTCTTCGATGGTCTTTTTGGGTGGCGAGGAATAATAGACCGACCCGCTGACCGACCGCGCTCCGAAGTCCATGAGGAGCGGGCAGACCAGCCAGGTGTCCCAGTCCTCCCCGAGCAGGCTCAGGCCGGATGATCCGATGACAGCCTGCTTTTCCGAATCCGAGGGCAGGTAGACTCCGGCGAGGTCATCCTCGATGAGGGCCAGCAGATCGGCCGGATCGTTCTCCACGACTGCCAGCAGGTTGCGCAGGGTCTCCCCTCCATTCCGGGTTATGGAAGAGAGGATGTAGCCCGGCGCGGCAACCTGCGAGAAAAACGACTGCAACCCACCGCCGAAGAACGCATCCACGAAGCGGCCGATGGCGGGCCTGGCGAGGGACATCGTGTGGCAGTGAACGTCGAACAAAATCTTCACATCAGACCTCACGTCAGCTCTGACCCCGCATACAGCTTTCGGTTGCCCGTTTTGCCTGCCTCGCGCAACAGCCCCGCGCGGGCAAAGGAGTACAGCACCTTGCGTGCCCGTGGCACGGAAATACCGAGTGCGGATCCCAAGGCAGCAGATTCGTAGGGAGGCGCGAGCGTGGCTGGAATCAGCGCGAGCCAGTCCGCCCTGGTGTCGAGGCTGGTCGTAGCGACGATGCCGGCGAGATCCCGCGACAAGACACGATCGCCCCGTTTGCGCCATGACCCGGAGCCATCGCGCACCCGCAGTTCCCGCACCCGCACGAGCACCACATCGAAGCGGACATTCGGCGAGGCTATGACAAGAGGCGCGTGCACGAGCTCGTCGAAAATGCTGTAGAAATCGCGACGGGTCTTCGCCTTGCGCGTAGAAGCCAGCGAGTGGTCGCCCGGATCGATGCGTTCTATAATAGTCTCGATAACTATGGGATGCACGATACGGACAGGTTTGATGCAGGCGAGGTGCAGGATCTTGTCGGAAATGGCTCCAATGTTCCGGGTCTGTACCTCGACAAACTCGTCCGGCAGCACCACATCGACGACTTTGCCGGCCACCCGCACCTCAAGCCGCGCGCCGGGGCGGGTCGCGTAGACGGCCTTGAGCGCTGCATGAAGGCCGCGCTCCGCGTATAGGCCTATCCCGGGAGATTCCGCTACCATGGAAGATCCGCTCTCGTATACCTGCTCGTTGTCCACGCCTTCAAGTATATACTCCTAACCCACCGGCGTCAGTTACCGTCGTCCATTCTGCCTTGTCCACGGTGCGCGGCATGGGGCACAATGCGGTATGCACCTCGACGACCTGCCGATTTTCCCGCTACTCCCCGATATCGCCCGCGCACTCACGAATGGCTCGCTCGTCCTGTCAGCCGAGACCGGCGCAGGCAAGACGAGCACCGTGCCTGCATACCTCGTCGAAACGAACGCATTCGCCAGTAAAGCGTCCGCGAAAAAAGCGCTTGTCCTGGAGCCCAGAAGGATTGCCGCCATTTCCGCTGCTTCCAGGGTTTCAGAACTACTGGGGTCAGAGCTCGGCAGGGCTGTCGGATACCGCGTCCGCGGCGATACCAAGGCAGGCCGCGACACGTTCGTAGAATTCATCACCGAGGCGGTTTTCATCCGCATGGTGCAGGAAGATCCCTTCCTGACAGGCGTTTCACTCGTGGTTTTCGACGAGTTTCACGAACGCTCCGCGGCATGCGAGCTCGGCCTTGCCTTCGCCGTGGAAGCGCGCGAGGCGCGGGAGGGGCTCTCGATACTCGCCATGTCCGCGACCATGGACTCCACCTCGGTCTCGACCTATCTTGGTTGCCCCGCGATACACGCACCCGGCCGCCTTTACCCCATCACCACCGCGTACCGGCCGCCCCGGAATGGTGCATACCTCGAAGAATCAGTCACAGCTGCCATACTCGAAGCCCTTGGATCGAGCGATGGCGATGTGCTGGCCTTTCTGCCGGGCCTGCGCGAAATAGGTGCAGTTTCCGCCATGCTCGGTTCCCTTCCTTCAGGAATTGGAATCCTGCCGCTCCACGGCTCGCTGTCCCTCATGGAGCAGAAATCGGTACTGGCACCACCGCCCGGCGCACATCGCCGTGTCATACTTGCCACCAGCGTAGCAGAGACCAGCCTGACGGTACCCAGGATCGGCGCTGTCGTCGATTCCGGCGTTTCGCGCTTCGTCCGGTTCCATGCGCCGAGCGGACTCAACAGGCTCGTCACCGAGCGGGTATCTGTCGCCGAAGCAGACCAGCGCCGGGGACGGGCCGGCCGCCTGGGACCGGGACTCTGCCTCCGCTGCTGGAACGAAGCTGACCTGCTCGCGCCATCACGGGGGACAGAGCTCGAACGGATAGAACTGTCTGGCGTGGTGCTTGAATGCGCCATCCGTGGTAATACAACCCTGGAATCGGTACGCTGGTTGGATCCACCGCCACGCCATGCATGGGACGCCGCGGTTACGGTCCTGAGGAACATAGGACTCGTCGACTCCGCTGGTCTGGCAATGGAAACCGGAAGGCGCGCGGCGGCACTGGGTGCGGATCCACGCTCGGCGGCAGCCCTGCTCGCCGCGGGGACAGAGCAGAAGAACCTCCATGCCGCCGCCGGCGCGGCACCCGCCATGACCGAGCGCGAAGCACCCGAAGCGGATGGTGACTTCATCGCAGGCCTGGAACGCCTGCTGGCTGGCACCGCCCGGGCTGCGTACGGAGACCCGCGATCCAGCCGCATACTGAAAGAAGCGGATCGCCTGGTTTCCAGGGTCACTGGATCCGGGCTGGACCATCGCAGCCAGCGCACCTTCAACCCGGCGGCCGCCGCTTCAGGCATTGCGGCAATCGGCGATGTCATGGCGCCTGGTTTTCCGGACAGGCTGGCAAGGCGGCTACCCGACGGCAACTGGGAGTTCAGTTCCGGGCGGCGGGCCAAGGCCAGCTACGCGTCGCCGAGGGCCGAATGGCTACTGGCCGTGGATGTGGACGCGGGAGATCCGCTCGGCCGCATTCGAAGCGGTGCGCCGGTTAATGTTCCCGCAGCCAGAGCCGCGTTGCTCCCTGGAGCGGTGTCGGTACTCGAGGTGGAGTGGCGGGGTCTTTCAGCGGCGGCCTGGGTGAGAACCAAGGCCGGTGTGATAACGCTCGGCGAACGGCGGCTGGACAGGGTACCGCCAGACCTGCTCGTCGCAGCATTCACATCCAGACTACGAGCCGAAGGCCTGGACTGGCTATCCTGGAGCGAGGACGCTCGCTCGCTTGTCGATCGGGCCAGATACTTCTCCACGCGAACTGACTCGGGGGACAGAGCTCTGACCCCAGGCGCCAGGGTAGAAGCAGAAACCCTGACCGATTCTGCTCTTCTGGAATCGATAGCTGCCGCTTCAGCTGACTGGTTGTCGCCCACAGGCCCCGTCATCGACGCAGGAAACCTCGAAGCTCTCCTGAAGTCAATACTGGGCCGCGAAGTGGTAACAGCCATCGACAAGGCGGCTCCTGCTTTCGTAACGACCCCAGGCGGACGGCGAAGAAGGCCTGCATACCCGTCAAGCGGCCCGGCCAGACTGGCCGCCCGAATCCAGGAATTTTTCGGCATGGCAAGAAGTCCCATGGCTTGCGGCAAGCCAATGACGCTGGAGCTGCTTTCGCCGGCTGACAGGCCCTTGCAAGTTACAAGCGACCTGGCGAGTTTCTGGAACACCACGTACCCGGAGATCAGGGCCGAGCTGGCCAGGCGCTACCCCAGGCATTACTGGCCACTGGATCCCCTCGTCGCCGAGCCCACCAAGGGGCTGCGCCCGAAAATCAAAGCATGACCAACATAGGAGCAGACGAGCTTGCCAGAGGGACAGAGCCAGACTATTGTAGTGTCGTACAATTCCAGGGCCGACTTCTGTAACGGCGACAAAATCTGAAAGGATGCACCATGAAGGGAACTATAAAGACGGTCGCGACACTGGCTATCCTTGGCGCGGCACTCTATTTCACTAACCCGGGAATGGAAGATTTCGGCAGGTACTACCAGAAAAAGCAGGTGACCGAGAGCCAGAAGGGCATACCAGAACTTTTCAAGGGCATTGCCAAAACCGCTGCGGAGTCCGGAGCTGCTTTCGTTACCAAGTTCGGGTTCAAGCGCAACGACAAGCTGTTGTTCAGCTTCTTCACCCTCGGGCCAGCCTCGAAACCGTCCTCGCGCTACATCGGTTTCGGCAAATTCATCTTCATCGAGCTTGACTGACAGCCTGGGAGAACCGGCTGGCTTTCCTGTCCAGCTGGTTCACCCAGAACATGTACGCCGCGGCTACAAGCGAACAGGCAGCGACAAACGGCCAGACGGCCGCGCTACCGAAAACCCTGGCTATCGGTCCCGCGACGAGCGGTGCTAATGCGCTGCCGGCAATGTACGAGAAGGAAACAGCTGAGTTTATGCGGCTCCGGAATGCCGGGGGAGCCCGCTCGGCTATAAACGCGTTACCGTTCGTACTGCCCAGAATCTCTCCCAGGGTCCACACGACAGTGGCACCCAGGGCAAGCGGCACACCTCCGACAAAGTAATACGCACCGAACCCGACCGAGTAAAACACCGACGCCAGCGCTACCGCGGAGAGCGAACTGAGCCGCCGCGAGAGCATCACCACCACGGCGGTCAGTACCACCACGGTCAAACCGTTCGTCATCATGGCTGCTCCGAATGCCCTGGGGCCAGCGACATCGCCCAGCACGTCGTTCAGGAAGATGGGCAGGGCGAAGGTATGCTGGTTGTAGACGAAGGCTGTCAGCACTGACCCCGCGGTGTACAGGATCAAGACCGGATTCGACCTGAACACAGCCCAGGTCGACAGGTACCCGGTGGAATGGCTCCCAGTGCCGGCGGGTTCCCCTTCACGACCACCGACCAAGCCAGCATTGACCCCGAGCGAACCTCTTTCAGCCATCACGGTACCGGAACCACCCTTGATGAAGATAGCGATGATGGTCGCAGCCACCATGAGTACAGCCGCATTGCCCAGAAAGAGCGCGCGTGGAGCCTTGGTAAACAGGAACCCGGCGATGAAAGGCCCAATCGAAAAACCAATATTGTTGCCCCAGTACAGAAGCGAAAATGCTTCCTTGCGTCGGTCAGGAGGGGCGATGTCGGCCACAAGCGCATTGATTATTGGCCAAGTTCCGTTCAGAACCCCCATGGCAAACGCGATGAGGAACGGGGTTGCGCCTGTGAAGCCCATGATTCCGCACACGATGTATACCACGGCTGTAATCACCTGCAGGACACTCAGCACGCGAGCCTTGTCAAAACTGTCGCCCAGCTTTCCGCCTATGACGAGACCAAGAGCCGCCGCCATGGAGACCACCGACATGAATACACCGGCTTCAGCCTCATCGTAACCGAGCTTCATAGTCAGCATCATCGCGAGGAAGGGTCCCACGAACGAGCCTGCCGACACGACGAGCCGGACGGCAAACAAGGCATATATCTCAGGGGGCAGCCTGACGGCTCTCGGGGAGGGAATGCGCATTCCAATAAATCCTTTCGATGGATGGGGTCAGAGCTAACGGCTAGCTGAGTTCATGGCTGGCGGAGTCTATCGGAGACTAAACCCGCGCGTCCATCCTGTTCCCCGATTCATACCGCTTTAGTCCGAGGTTGAAGAACCGGTACGAGAGGAGGACATACACCCCCGCAATAAGGTACAGGATCGGGACAAACCACCAGTCCAGCGCCTTGTACACGCGCAAGGGCATGAACGCCACGAAGCCCGAAGGCACGATGGTGTACAGCATCCAACGGAACCCGGCACCGTAGACTCCCTCGGGGTACAGCGAAAATGACAGCATGAACTCGGTCAGCGCGGACGATACCGCCGACGAGTTGCCGATGAAAAACGCGAGGCTGTCCGCGGCGGCAAAGGTGGCGGCAAAAATCAGGGCGCCTGGGATGACGAGGGCCGAAAAGAGCGCGAACTGCTCGAGCTCTGTCCCCGTCATCATCGCGAGCACGATATACCCGTAAACAAAATCGCCCCAGGCCGAGACGATGGTCCTGGACGACACGACGTTGAGCCATACATCCTTGGGCTGCAGCAGATAGACGTCGAGGCCGCCTTCCATGATGATGCGGCCCAATTGCCTGATGTTGCCGAATACGATGTGCGCGAGTCCGAACGAGCTCGACACGAGCGCCCACACCAGCATCACGTCGGAGAATCCGTAGCCACCGACAGAATTAACCCGGTTCAGCAGCACCATCCAGAAGGCCGCGAACGCCGCGTTGTTGAGCATCATTCCAAAGAACTGGAGCATGAAATTGACGCGGTACTCGAGCGTTGATTTAACGTTGACAATGAATGCCGCACCCATGAACCGTGCATAGGCCTTGAAGCGCCCGAGGGGGCGAGCAGTTGCGGTCAGCAAATTCCGCTTTTCCACGATCAGCCTCCATTCACCGAGAGCCTGCGGCTCCCGGTGGCGAATACGACCTTGGAAAGCAACAGGGCCAGGATCACCCAGAGTGCCTGCCTGGCCGTGAGGGTCAGAGCTTCAGTCAATGAAAAAGCCACCATGATCCGGGCTGGCGCATAGGACAGATACGGGAACGGCGTCCAGACTGCCAGACGGGCCGCCTGTTCCGGCAGGAACTCGATCGGGATGAGCGTTCCCACAACCAGCGCGAATTTCTGGAATATCCAGTAAAACGCCTCGTTTTCCTCCAGCCAGAACGCCGTCATGGCGATGGTCATCTGCAGGAAGTAGTTGAGCGCCCCTGCAAGGAGCAGCGAGACGACCAGGAATCCCAGCCGGGCCGCTTCCAGAACTACTGGCACGGAACCAGTTGGGCTACTGGCCGCTACGGCGGGCGGCAGGCCGACGAGGACGAACCCGACCGCGAGGCCTTCGGCGAGGATGATACCCGCCTCGATCAGCGAACCGCCCAGTTTCTCGGCCAGGTTGTACCCTATGAAGTCGTACGGCCTCCCGAGGAGGTAGGCAACCTGCCCGCTCTTCATGTCCCGCGACAGCGCGGAGAAGAACCGCCCAAAACCGAAGCTCGGTATTTCTGCGATAATGAAGTACCAGACAGCCATCCTCATCGTATAGCCCGCGATTTCCGTGGCCCCGGCGTACGCGCCTGCCCAGACCCGGGAAAAAATGAAAACGAAGAGCGCATAGGTAAACATGGAACCGGCAAAATTGCCGGGGTAGGCAAGCCGCTCGCTCATGGCTGTCGATGCGGCCACGACATACTTCCGCAGTGATGGTCGCAACCTACGCATGGATTGCTCCTGGCGTACCGGCCTGGAGTTTCGCACGCTGCGTGCCAAATGCCTGTGCTTCCATTCCGCTCTTGGTCGCATAGATGCTCGCGATTACATTTTCAAGCGGTTCGTCTTCTATCGTTATGTCTTCAAGCTCGCCACGAGAGGCGAGCGCACGCACCACTTCAGCCAGGGAATGCTTCCGCGTGTCCACTTCATAGCTCGCAGCCAGGGCCGTGCGCTTGACCGGGGACAGAGCTGGAAGATCAAGATCAACAGGCCGGGCATAGCGGACGCCGACGTGCTTGAGGGTCAGAGCTCGATGCTTGAGCGCCTTCATCGACTCGTCGATGACGACCTCGCCGTGGTGGATGATTATGGCCCGCTTGCAGACCTTCTCTATGTCACCCATGTCATGGCTCGTCAAGAAGATGGTCGTGTCGTCAATCCTGGCGGCTTCGGCGAGGAGCTGGCGGATCTCGCGCTTGGCGATGATGTCGAGGCCTATGGTCGGCTCGTCGAGGAACAGGACGAGCGGTGAAGGCAAAAGGCTCGCAGCCAGTTCGCAGCGTATGCGCTCGCCAAGGGACAGCTTGCGTACCGGAACATCCATGTACGGTGCAAGTCCGAATCGTTCCACCAGTTCAGCTTCACGCCATTTCCGGTCGTCGTCGTCTATCTCGTAAATGGCACCGAGGAGCCTGAATGAATCCGCTGGCGGCAGGTGGAACCAGAGCTGGCTCTTCTGGCCAAAAACCGCACCGACATAGCGTGACAACTCGACACGGTCACGCGCGGGGTCGAGCCCGAGAACGCTTGCCGTGCCCTCGGTAGGCTGGAGTATGCCCATGAGCATCTTGATGGTCGTGGATTTGCCTGCGCCGTTCGGCCCCAGGAACGCGACCAGCTCGCCCTCTTCGACCTCGAAAGAAACACCCTTCACGGCTTCAACCTGGCGGAGTTCGGGTTTGAACAGCGAACGTGCGGCTGAAAATCGTCCGGATTTCCGGACCTTGGTGGAGAACGTCTTGCCGAGACGGTCTGCGGTTATTGCAGTCATGAGGAGCTCCCGCGAATGCGGGGCCGGACGACGCCTGCGGCGAGCGCTTTTTACGGGCGGACGGACGGACCCCGGAATCGATCGAGACTCCGTCCTCGGGCTTTTATCCCGTGGGTGTCACGGCCGTCACGCAGCCGCCGGCGCCGCTCGGTCTCGTCCCCGCAACCTGCGCCAGACCGGCACGGTACGCGGGAGGAACCCCCAGACGCCCTCTCGAAAGTACTGAGCTCAATCAGTACTGCTTTAAGCGGCAGTTCGTCAATGATGCTTTTTGTTTCTATATACAGGTTCCATTTCGCGGTCTGGAAGGAGAGCACGTATTCGCACTTGCATGAATCGATGCGCGCCTGTACGCTTCTCTGTATGCTCCTTGACGATCATCAGGCGACATCAGGCAATGGCCAGCGCACAACAAGGGCCACACTCACGGGCATCACCGCCTTCCTAGGCATATCGGCGCTGTTCATACTTGCCGGAGTATCGCAAGGTGCCAGACTAGCCCAGTATGAACGAGTCAGGGTTTTGCTCGAAGCTTCCACCATACGGGTTGCCATAGAGGGCAACCTCAACGAGCGCATCAGCCTTGAACGGGGCATTGTGGCATTCGTAGCGGCAAATCCGGCACTCGACGCTGGCGCATACGCTGCCTTCGTCGACGTGCTGCACATGAACGACCCAGTCATCATGAATTTTGCCCTGGTTGAGGGAACAACCATTAAATACGTACATCCATACGAAACGAACAAGGCAGCCATCGGCAAGGATCTCAGCCAGGTGCCAGAGCAGGCGGAGGCCCTCCGCCAGGCCATGACCAGCCGTGAGCCTGTCGTTTCCGGCCCGCATGCCCTGGTCCAGGGCGGCGTCGGGGTCGTGAGCCGCATGGGCATCTTCCCGGCAGGACCGGGCGGGACGAAATACTGGGGACAGGCCAGCGTCGTCATCGACCTGAACGAAGTCCTGCGACGATCGGGTGTCTATGCCCGCCCGGAACTGGTGTTCAGGCTCGGATCAAAAACCGTGACAGGCACGACTCCTGCGTTGCTGTTCGGTGACGACGCGATACTCGATGATGAACCGGTGATCCTTGACATCAACCTTCCGGGCGGCGCCCTGTGGTCGCTGGCCACCGTCCCCAAGGATGGCTGGGAGACCTTCAGATGGCTCAAGTTCCTCGTTTCCGTGCTGGGAGCAGCCATAGGAAGCGTGGTCGGATTCGCAATCTTCAGCCTCATGACGACACGCTCCGCCCTGAAGGTGCTAGCCTACCACGACCAGCTGACCGAGTTGCCCAACAGGAGCCTCTTCTGGGACCGCTTGCGGGTGGAGGCCAGCCGGGTTGACCGTGACGGAACGAACGTCTGCCTCTGCATGCTCGACCTGAACGGCTTCAAGGCGGTCAACGACGACCACGGGCACGATGCGGGAGACCGCCTGCTCTCCGAGGTAGCAGTCAGGCTGAGCACGGCAATACGGAAGAGCGATACGGTGGCCAGGCTTGGTGGAGACGAATTTGCCGTCATAGCGCCGGTTGACAGCCCCGGGGGGGTCGAGGAAGTGCGGGCCCGGCTGCGCGCATGCTTCCTGGAACCCTTTGACCTCGGTGTGGTGACACGCATGACAGGCGCGAGCATAGGTTGCGCGGTCTACCCCCAGGACGGCACGGACGTGGAAGCCGTGCTTGCCCTTGCAGACCGGCGCATGTACCAGGAAAAGCACGCATCCAGCCAGGAACCCGGCGGATTGTAGGCCGCTATCGCTTCCAGAACGTCCTCGTGAACAAGACGAGCACCGTGTAGACCTCGAGTCGCCCGAGCAGCATCATGAAGGTCAGCCACCATTTGATATATTCGGGCATGAAGGAAAAATTGCAGGTAGGACCGACCAGCGACAGGCCCGGACCTATGTTGCCCAGGCTGGCCATCGTCGCCGTGAGGCTCGTTACAATGTCATAGCCGCCTGAAGCCACCACGAGCATCGAAACGAACGCGGATACGAGGTAGAGGAATACCATCGCGGCAATGTCGTAAATGGCATTTTTGCGCAGGTACTGCCCGTCCATGAACACTCCGTAGACTCCCCGCGGATTGAGCAGATAACGCATTTCCGATTGGCCCATCTTCAGCATGGTGACGATGCGCGTGACCTTGACTCCGCCGCCGGTCGATCCGGCGCAACCGCCAATGAACATCGTCACGAGCAGCACCGCCTGGGAGAGGGCCGGCCAGCGGGCAAAATCCTTCGTCGCGTAGCCTGTCGTGGTGAGTATCGACGAGACCTGAAAGGCGGCAAATCGGGCGGCCGTTCCGGTCGAGTCGAAAAAACCTGAACGACGAAGGTCGAAGACGATGACTGCCGACGCAACCGCGAAAATCCCCAGGTAGGCCCTGAGTTCGGTATCCCTGACGACGCGTCTGAGGTCGCCCCTAAGGGCGGCCCAGTAGAGCGAGAAATTGGCACCGGCGAGCAACATGAAGGTCGTGATGACGATGTCGATGTATGCCGAGTTGAAGGCTCCGACGCTTGCGTTCCTCGTCGAAAAGCCGCCCGTGCCCATGGTTCCGAATGAGTGAGTCAAGGCATCGAGCCACGACATGCCACCCAGCATCAGGAGGACGGTCAGGATGATGGTCATGGCCAGGTATATGAGCCAGAGTATCTTTGCAGTCTGCGAGAGGCGAGGCGTGAACTTGTCCACTTGCGGGCCTGGAGCCTCTGCTCCCATGACGGCCCGGCCATTGAGCCCGAGCATGGGCAGGATCGCCACCGTCAGCACCACGATGCCCATGCCTCCCAGCCAGTGGGTCATGGAGCGCCACAGGAGCAGTGAAGCGGGGAGCACTTCGATGTCCGTCAGTATCGAAGCGCCCGTGGTCGTGAAGCCGGACATGGTTTCGAAGAATGCGTCAACGAACAATCCGATCGAACCGTCGATAAGGAACGGCATTGCACCGATGAGGGTGGACAGTATCCAGGCAAGCACGACGAACAGGTAACCGGTCCGGTGAGACAGGCTGGCTTTCTTGACCCGGAGGAACAGGATGGAGAAGGCCAGAGATCCAAAGCCTAAGCCGACAGACGGTCCGAAAGACCTGAAGGCGGACAGGCCTTCACCGACGGCCAGTCCGGCGACCAGACAGAGGGTCATGAAACCCGCAACGATGGCGAGCAATCCCGACAGGGCGCGGACGAGTGACTTAATCTCCACGGAGGCTGCCAAAAACGATTTCAAGCCCGGGAATGCTCTTTTTCCTCGATACGAGGCCGATGATGTCACCGCCATTGAGCACCGTCACGCCGGTCGGTACGACCAGTTCGTCGCCCTGCATGACGAATGCGACGAGCACCCCTTTGGGCAGATCGATCTGCCTGAGTGAGAGCCCCGAAACGCGCGATCCCGCCGCAACCCGCAGTTCAACGAGTTCAACGGCATCCTCGTAGAACTGGTGGATGGTTTTGATGTTGCCGCGCCGCACGGTCTCGAGCACCGCCGCGGCAACGACGCCCTTGACGCTCACGAGCGCATCCACGTCCAGTTTCGTGCTGACCGCCATGTACCGGTCGTTGAGCGTTACGGCCAGGCTCTTCTTCGCTCCGAGCTCCTTTACGAGTTGCGCGGTTACGACGTTGAACGACTGGGATTCAGTGGCACAGACGACCAGGTCGGCGCGGTCGATTCCGATGCTTTCCAGAACTCCCTCCTCGGAGCTGTCCCCTTGGATAACCTCCACGCCTTCGTGGGCATGCGCTACGCGTTTCCCGTGATCCGGCGAAGTATCCAGGAGCGTTACGACGCGCTTCGAGCCAGGCCGCAACCCGAGGAATCCGGATTTTGATCGAGCAAGAAATCGCTCGACCAGCCGCTCTCCGATGCTTGTAGCGCCAATGACCAAAACCCGCGTCGCTGCTGACTTGACGCCAGGAACCTGACCAAGGAAGCCGTCGAGGGTCGTCGGTGTACTGAGCAGGTACAGGATATCGGCCGCTTCAACGATGAAGTTGCCATCAGGCACGACAATGCCCCGATCGCGGACGATGCTGGCAACCAGCACCCCATTACCGGAGCTGCTTTTTGCCTCGCGCAGGGATTTTCCTACAAACGTGGGGACAGAGCTCGCAGCAACGGTCCTGAGCTGCAGGCGGCCGCCATGCAGGGGAATGACGTCCTCGGCGAATCCCTCCTCCACAATGCGGCCGATCGCGTCAGCAGTCTCCGCGGCTGGGTTGATGAGCACCTGGAGCCCGAATGCCTTGCGCTGGGCTTCGGACAAGGAAGAGTAGAACGGGCTCTCGACCCGGGCGAGAGTCCTCACAGCCGGCGATTCCGCGGCAACCAGACCGCAGGCTACGATGTTCACCTCATCGGAACTCGTCAGGGCCAGGAACCAGTCCGCTTCGGTGGCACCAGCCTTGCGGAGCGTCTCGGGACGGCTGCCGTCCTCGTTCAGCACCATGCAATCGAGTTCCTCGCTGGCTCGCCTGGCCGCCTCGGGATTTTTTTCCACGATGACGACATCCCGCCGCTCTTCTATCAGTTCTCGTGCTATCTGGAGGCCGATCATGCCAGCCCCGATTATTACGATTTTCATCAATGCGACTATATAGTAAAGATCTCGTCTTACGAAAGCCGTCACCTTGACGTTCAACTTATTTGAACGTTACAGTGTGATGGAAAATCAGCATAAAGGAGAGCGACCATGCGAAGCGATTTACGCAGGCTCCTCGATGCGGCCCAGAATGCCGCCCGTGAAGCCTCCTGGCTCGGACTGAGGCGCCGCAGCACAAGCGCGTCCTACTACATGGCGAGGGACAGAGCTTTCGATCAAGCGATCAGCGGTGCCGACGACGGTGTGATGGTCGAGGTACTCTTCAACGGCGAGTTTGCATATGCCGCAACCCCAGACCTCACGCCCGAAGGCATAGCCAGGGCGGCAGCATCCGCTCTTGCCTGCGCCAAGGCAGCTACCGGCCGGGGCGTGCACCAATTCGACCACACCGTGAGGCCTGCCACCAGGAGCCGCTACGAAACGCCCCGCAAACGCAAAGCGCCTGTCGCCCCGGACGGCGTGTTTGCCTTCCTGTTCGATGCCTGCAGCGCACTCAAGCACTCGGACGAGGTGATACAGACCACAGCGCTCGTCGAGGTCGGACGCTACGACTACGAGATTGTTTCGACGAACGGAGCCGACATCGAGCAGACGCTTTTCTACATGGGCACAAGCCTGCAGGCGGTTGCCCGGAGGGGCGACATCGTCCAGCTACGAACGGCCAACGGCCCACGAGGCCTGACCCGCCAGGGAGGCTGGGAACTTTTCGATGTGGAATCCCTGCTGGCAGACGCGCGCCGCGTGGGTGCTGAAGCTGTCGAACTGCTTGGAGCCGAGACCTGCCCGAGCGACAGGCGCACACTCGTCCTGACACCGGACCAGATGATGCTGCAGATCCACGAGAGCATCGGCCATCCCCTTGAACTAGACCGCATCCTTGGTGACGAGCGCAACTATGCCGGATCCAGCTTCGTCAAGCTCTCCGACTTCGGTTCGTTCCAGTACGGGTCAAAGCTGATGAACATCAGTTTCGACCCGACGATTGCGGGAGAACTTGCCTCCTATGGAGCGGACGAGATCGGCAACCTGGCCGTCAAGCAGCTGCTCATCAAGGATGGCATCCTGGTACGCGGACTTGGCAGCCTTGAAAGCCAGGCCCGAACCGGCCTGGCCGGTGTCGCCAACCAGCGTGCCACCTCATGGAACAGGCCACCCATGGACAGGATGGCCAACCTGAACCTCGAACCCGGTGAGACTTCGCTCGAAGCCATCATTGCCTCAGTGGAAAAAGGCGTGCTCATGCGCACAAACCGCTCATGGTCGATAGACGACTACCGCAACAAGTTCCAGTTCGGATGCGAGTACGGCACACCCATCGAGGATGGAAAGCTGACCAGACCGGTCCGGGATCCCAATTACCGCGGTGTCTCCAGTACCTTCTGGCGTAACCTGTCTGCAGTAGGCGACTCAAGCACGTTCGCGGCCTTCGGCACGCCTAATTGCGGCAAAGGTGAACCGAACCAGGTGATGTTCGTCGGCCACGCCAGCCCCGTCTGCGCGTTCTCCGACGTAGAAGTCTTTGGAGGCGGAAAATGACCAATGATTTCAAGCCCCATTTTGATGCCATCGCCGAGAGGGTTCTCGGGGAACTCATGTCCGATGAACGCGCAGCGATAAGCTACACCGCCGAGCGTACCTCATTCATGCGCTTCAACAACGGCAAGATTCGCCAGTCCGGCACGGTCGAGCAGGCCGATGTTGGCGTCAAGCTCTGGAAGGGTGCCAAGTCCTGGACCTTCCAGCTTGGCCTCTCGGGGGACAGAGCTCGAGATGATGAGCAGATAGCCCTGGCTCTTGGCCAGGCACGCGCGACAATGCCGCTTCTGCCCGACGATCCATATCAGGCGGTCCCCGAAGCTGCCGAGTCATCCGATGCCAGATATGCAGGCAAACTGCTTCCAGAAAGCGAAATACCAGCTAGCGTACTCGGTCCGGCAGAGGGGCTCGACTTTACCGGCCTGTACGCACAGGGCCTGGTCTGTAGGGCTGCAGCGAATTCAGCTGGTGCAAGGCACTGGTTCCAGACTGAGACGTTCACAGTCGACTATTCGGCGTGGCTGCCCAACGGCAGAGCCGTCAAGTCGTCATATGCTGGCAGGGAGTGGAGCGATGCCGAGTATGCATCACGAATCGCAGCCACGCGTTTGTCACTCCTGAACCTCGACAAGAAAGAGACAGCTCTGACCCCCGGTACTTACAGAGCCTTCATAACCGCTGATGCCCTCAATGAGGTCGTCACCTTCTTCTCGTGGAATGGCTTTGGCGAGCGGGGACTACGACAGGGTGAAAGCGCATACATCGCGCTGCGCGAGAAGCGCGAGAACATGTCGCCCAAATTCAGCTTCAGCCAGGACTTCTCGCTGGGAGTTCAGCCCGCGTTCAACGATGACGGTGAACTCGCACCCGAACGACTCGTTGTCGTCAAGAATGGCAAGATTGAGAATACCATCGTAAGTTCTCGCACCGCCAAACAATATGGACTCACAGCCAACGGCGCAGAAGAAGGCGAGGATGTGCGATCGGTCTCCATAGACGCAGGCGACCTGCCTGAGGCAGATGCACTGAAAGCACTGGGGACCGGCATTTACGTGTCCAACTTCCATTATCTGAACTGGAGCGACGTCCAGGCGGCACGCGTGACCGGCATGACCAGATTCTCCTGCCTCTGGGTAGAACATGGCAAAATCGTCGGCCCCATCAAGGATCTTCGCTGGGACGAGTCGCTGTACAACATGCTCGGAACAAAGCTGGAAGCGGTCACCAGGGAACGCCACCTGCTCGTGGAGTCGTCAACGTACGAGCACAGGCAGGTAGGAGGCAGTTACCTGCCTGGCATACTGGTGGACAGCCTGTCATTCACCCTCTGAGACCGGGCCTGTTGACCATCCTCCTGGTCCTCAGGCCTTGATTGCTGACCCCGCGTTTCCGGACGCGGGGTTTTTATATGTTTTGGTCAGTAATGGGGAGGTCGCTCTCCAGCTAGCAGGACGGAGCCCTTTTCCGATCCGAGGTCTGCCAGCCGACGAGCCATTTCCCTCATGCCTTCTTCAAGCCGTTCAGTCCTGCGGCCATATTCGTACACCAGGGAGTCGAGATCGGCCACCATCTTTTCGAGGTAAGCCAACTTTGTTTCCATAGGTTCCATCCGATCGTCGTTCATGGCATCAGTTCCTCTGGCACTATTTGATCAGGAGTCTATGAGAACCGCGAGCAACTCCCACCGAGCTGTCTTGGTTTCAATCAGGGGACAGAGCTCGGCATATCGGCGACCAGCGCGCTCCACTTCATCGGCTACCGCACCCGAGGCAAACAGCGCTTCGAGCGCCAATTTCTCATCCTCCAGGGTCTGGATTTCGTCGATTATGACTTCGTACTCCTTGCGCTCGGCCCAGGTGGGCTTACGAGGCTTGTCAACAATATCAGCTCTGTCCCTGGATCGCCGCGCGTTTTCGCCCTTCTCTGCTTCTGCCTTTTCGTAAAGCGCCTTGGACTCCGCTTCCTCGTCCAGGAATTCACGATACTCGCCATACGGACCGGGATACAGCAACGCACGCCCCGACGCATCTATCGCTATGGTCGTCGTGGTGACACCGTCCAGAAAAGCGCGGTCATGCGACACGACAATGACACAGCCTTCGAAGGCATCAATATAATCTTCGAGCAGTTCTATCGTGTCGATATCGAGGTCATTCGTCGGCTCATCGAGTATCAAAAGGTTGGGATGCTCGGCCAGCACTGACACGAGCTGAAGCCGACGGAGCTCGCCGCCCGATAAGGTCGAGAGGCGCTGGTCGTGCATCGTGCGGTCGAACAAAAATCGCTCCAGGAGGCGCTCGGGATCAAGCACAGCTCCGTCCCCGAGGGTCGTAACCTCCGACCTGCTCCGTATGAAATCGACCATGCGGACATCCATCGGCAAACCTGCCGCAGTCTGGCCGTAGTACGAGCAAGCGGTGTTGGCACCCCGCTCCACCGAACCCTCCGAAGGTTCCAGAGTGCCAGCGATCATCCCAAGCAGGGTCGTCTTGCCCGAACCGTTAGGGCCAACGACGCCGATGCGGTCGCCCTTGACGAATTCGTACGAAAACGGCTCGAAGACAAGCCGCTCACCGTAACGCTTCGCCGCCCCTTTAAGCTCAAGAACTTTACGTCCCATGCGTCTGGTTTTGGACGAGAACGACCCCATGGGCACCGGACGCTCAAGGGCGGAAGCCTGCATGCCCTTGGTCAGGTCCTTGCGCCGCTCGCTCTTTGTCGCCCTTGCCCGTGCCCCACGCATGAGCCACTTCATTTCAATTTTCAGGATAGCCTCGCGCCGCGAATCTGCCTTCTCAAGGGAATTCCAGCGTTCGCTCTTCATCTCTATAAAGGTCGAGTAGTCGCCTGGATACGAGAACACCGACGACCGTTCGATTTCCAGGATGCGACCTGCCACAGCATCGAGGAAGGCGCGGTCGTGCGTGACGACGACGAACGCAAACGGCGCTGAGCCCAACTTGCGCTCCAGCAACTCTATCGTGGCCAAATCCAGATGATTGGTAGGTTCATCAAGCAACACCAGATCTGCGGCGTCCGCAAGGCAACGGGCCAGAGCTGCCTTTTTTATCATGCCCCCGGACATGCCATCCATGCACGCATCGATGTCGGGCAACCCGAATTCCGTGCAAAGCGACGCAAAGCGTCGTTCCAGCAGAAAACCGCCTTCAGTCTCCATCCTGGCGTGCAGAGTATCGAGAGTCCGCTTGTCAGTAGCTCTGACCCCGCTCGTGCTATTTCCAGAAACGGAGGCCTCATAGTCGCGCACAAGCCTCGCCAGGTCCGAATCCCCTCCGTACAGGAATTCGGCCAGCTTTGTCCCCGGTAGCGCAACAGGCAGCTGCGGCAGCACAGCAACGCGGAGACCGCGCTTACGCGCAATGGTACCGTCATCCGGTTCAAGCGATCCTGAAAGTATGCGGAGAAAAGTTGACTTGCCAGCACCGTTGCGGCCGACCAGGCCGATACGCTCGCCTTCCTCTATGCCGAGTGAGACATCCTGGAAGAGCGGCGTGCCTATGAGCGTCTTCGAGACGCCATCGAGGGATAGTATGTTCATGCAGTTGCTGAATCATACCCTCAAAAGGCGCCAAGTGTCACGGTCCCGCCCGCTTGATCACCATTCGCGCTCGACGCCAGACAGGTGACGGTCCGGAAGTATCATTCCAGAACCATGCAGAGTCAATTGTGAAGGCCTCTTAGCAGAGAATAGATCCAGAAAAAAATGCCAGGGCAAAAAACCGTTAAGCTTTTCCGGTCTTCTATGGGTTTGTGGAAAACTCAGGGGAGGAACCGAAGGATCTACCAGATCAACCGAGGCGTGATCAGCGAGTATCCGTCAACATGAGTTGCGTATGTTCCGGTAGCATCAACCCGAGCAAGGCGCCCGACCTTGCACAGATCCTTGGGATACCAGCCCTGTGATGCCATAAACCACCGTAGCGCCAGTCCCGTCCATGCTTCACCTGATGAGCTTCTACCGGGTTTTCATCAATATATTCAAACAACCTAAGAAAATTCCGTAGTCCATTTACCACCCGAGAGAAGAAACGCCTCTCCCAGAGGTGACCTACCAGTCCATGAATTCGGTTATACGCCATGGCGAACACACTCATGATCCATTGCATCAGCCTGGACAAATTGGTTGCACCTTCTGGCTGTATCATGAGATGGTAATGATTCCCCATGATACAGAAATTTTCCAGCCGAAATGCATACTTGCTCTTGGCACGCTCCAATACCTCGAGAAACAGATCCTTCATTTCTTGCGAATCGAAGATCATTTCTTTCCGGTTCACACGAGCCGAAACATGGTAAAGAGCACCGTCCTGTAGATACCTTAATGTTCTCATGCCCTCTGCTACGATGTGCCGCGCACTGGCGCTTTCAGTTTTACACTGAAAAATTAAGCTTCGAAGGGGCGGGCTCTGTCCCTCGTCGAAGATTTGCCCACTTCGAAGCTCTGTCCCCGGTGCTAATTCATACATGGTCGCTCGTTGCCACCTTGTCCCGGCATGCTGCAAACCGGTACCCTGTATCAATGACCGAACCGATTGCCGCCTTCGACGAACTGTCACCAGATCTGGCCCTGTCAGCGGTAGGAGAGGCCTTTGGCCTCGAGCCGGACGGCTCATTCTTTGCGTATCCGAGCTATGCCAACCGTGTATTCGGACTTAAAACCGACTCTGGGGTGGAATATGTGGCCAAATTCTATCGACCTGGACGGTGGACCTCCGAAGCCATCCTGGAGGAGCATGACCTTGTGTCCGAACTTGCCGCGGCGGAGATACCGGTAGCAGCACCGTTGCCCGACCTCGATGGTTGCACATTGCCGGAACTCATTCTGGAAGTTGAAGGCAAGGAAACAGCTTTTCCGTTCGCACTTTTTCCAAAGCGTGGCGGCCGCCTGTTCGATGCCGAGCGCGAAGAGGACTGGCTGCGACTCGGAGCGCTTCTAGGGCGCATCCATGCCATCGGTACAAGTCGGTCATTCCACCATCGCGTGTGCATCGCTCCCGGGCTCGCCGATTCGTACCTCCGGTATATTTTTGAACGTGGCTCGGTGCACCCCGAGGCTGTCGAGCGGCTTGAACCGCTTCTGAGAAAGGCTGCATCAATCATAGACCAGGCGCTGGCAAGCGAGAAAACAGACCCCATACGCCTCCATGGCGACTTCCACCGCGGCAACGTGCTTGACCGTGCGGAATCGGGGCTTTTGGCCATCGATTTCGACGATGCAGCCTCGGGGCCAGCCGTGCAGGATTTCTGGCTGCTCCTCCCGGGGCAGGCGAACGAATGCCGGCACGAACTCGGCCTCATTATAGAAGGCTACGAAGCGTTCATGCCTTTCGACCGCTCAGCTCTGACCCTCGTGGAACCGCTGCGATTGCTCCGTATGGTCCATTTCATCGCCTGGCAAGCGAAGCAGCGCTCGGATCGTGGATTTTTCGACCGCTTTGAAGGCTGGGGGTCAAAAAGCTACTGGATGAACCAGTGTGTTGACCTCACGGACCAGATGGAGCGCATCGAAGCACTGATGTCGTGACATGATTTTCAAGATTCGGCAAGGACTTAACAAGCAAGCCCTTACCGTGTATCCTTGTGGTACTTTATAGAAGGATCGAGTGTAACGAATGGACTATTCAGAACTCAACATGCACCCCGACCTGGCCCGCAGCGTTGCGGACGCCGGCTATATCACGTGCATGCCAGTACAGGCAGAAGTTTTTCCGCACGCCTTCGCGGGCGAAGACATCTACGCGCAATCACAGACAGGCACCGGCAAGACGGCGGCCTTCCTCATCTCCATCTTCCAGCGCATCATGACCGACCCTGCGAGCCGTCACCGCCGGGTGCTCATACTCGCGCCTACGCGTGAACTAGCCGTGCAGATCGAGGCCGAAGCACAGAAGCTCGGCAAGCACCTTCCGATATCCATGGGCAGCTTTTACGGAGGCGTCGCGTACGGCCCGCAGGTAGATATGCTCCGCGACGATGTGCAGGTCATTATCGGCACGCCAGGGCGCATAATCGATTTTGTCGAGCAGGGCAAGATGCTGCTCCGCGACGTCGGGTTCCTCGTGGTCGACGAGGCCGACCGCATGTTCGACATGGGCTTCATCGACGACCTGCGCAAGCTTCTGCGCTACCTGCCGCCACCCAAGGAGCGCCAGACCTTCCTGTTCTCCGCCACCCTGAATTTCCGCATCAAGAACCTGGCTTGGGAATACATGGACGAACCCAGGGAAATCGTCATCGAGGCCGAGACCGTCACGGTGGACCTGGTTACCCAGGAACTGTACCATGTCGGGTCCGACGAGAAATTCCGCGTATTGCTCGGCCTCCTCGCACGGGACAAGCCCAAGAGCGCCCTCATCTTCTGCAACCAGAAATTCAAGGCTGAAGAGATATCAAGGCGCCTCGGCATCAACGGCTACGAGTGCGAGTACATCATGGGCGACCTGCCCCAGGCAAAGCGCCTGCAGGTCATAGAGCGACTCAAGGCCGGCAAGCTATCCATGCTCGTGGCAACCGACGTCGCAGCCCGCGGCCTCGACGTCAATGCCCTCGACATGGTCATCAACTACGACGTGCCCGCTGATCCCGAATCCTACGTGCACCGCATCGGCAGAACAGCCAGGGCAGGGGCATCAGGCAAGGCCATAACGCTGGCCTGTGAAAAGTTCGTCTACGGCCTGCCCGCGATTGAAAAGTACATCGAAGTCAAGATTCCCGTCTTTCCGGTCAGCCCCGAGCTGTTCGGCGAGGACAAGAGCTCCGGCATCCGTTTCGGCCACGCGCACGACCGGGCCCGCCCCGGAAGCGACCGCGTCGCCGGGCGCGGCGGTTCATCCTTTGGTGGCTCGGGCCACGGAGACAGGCATGGCAGGTCAGCACAGGAGCATGGAGTTCGCCGGGGACCGGTTTCCCATGGCCCTGGACAAGGCCCTCGCAGCCAGGCAGTCCGCGGATCGCAGTCAGGCGCCCGTCCCGACAGGCCAGACCTGCGCAGGCCCCCCGAACAATCCAGACAGGCTGAAACCCAGCGGCCCGTTCAGGGTGGCAGGGATCCCTACGCGGTCAGCTCAGACGAGCGCATGAAGCGCTACAAAGACAAGTATTCGGGTAACCAGAGCCGCCCCCAGGGGCAGGATCAGGCTCAGGGTTCTGCACCCCGCGGCGGCAGGCAACCCCAGGGGCAACGCCAAGCTGAAGCTGCCAACAACGCAGGCAGCTCGAGGCCAGGCAGCTCGAGGCCAGGCAGGTCGGGTGGACAGCAAGGCAGGCGTGGCGAAAACAGGCCAGTCCAGACTCAGCCACAGAAGCCTCAAGCTCAGTCAACCCAGCCCGCATCGCCCGCCAAGAAAACTGGACTCCTGGACAGGATCAAGCGGATTTTCAGCAAGAACAAGGATGCCGACTGAGCGTCGGCCAGTACTGAACGGAAGCGGATGGGGAATGAGTAGCAGGCACCGATCGAAACTCGAACCGGAGCAGCTCTTTTCCCCCTTCGACCGGGCGCTCGGGTTGTTGCGGGAGCGGCTATTTGGTCGGCTTCGACTGTTCACCATTGCTGTGTCCGTCGCGGTCTATGCCAGCAGCGTTGTTGCCCTCAGTCCTCGGCTCGGCGTATCCACCAACTACTTCGTCCTTATCCCCGTCATCACCGTTTCAATTGGATACGGCCTCGCCGCGGGAATACTGGCCGGCATCCTCGCCCTTCCTGCAAACCTGGCCCTCTATGCGCTCCTCCGTCACCCCGAATACTCGCCGGCATCAAAAATCATGGCGGAGCTATCGGGCATCCTGGTTGGCACGATTCTGGGCTACCTGTCCGATTACCACCGAAAACTGGACATGGAGCGGACGCTTCGCAAGGAAATCGAGCGCGAACTCCGGGCCGCACTGCAAGACCGGGAAACCCTATTCCGCGAGGTGCACCACCGCGTCAAGAACAACCTCAACCTCATCAAAAGCATCATAGGATTGCAGTCGAGGCGCTCAAGCGATCAATCTTTCAAGGACGCGGCCGCTGCGCTGACTGGACGCCTCATGTCCATCTCGTTCGTGCACGAGCGGCTTTACCGGACAGCGGAACTCTCGTCGGTTGCCATCGACGATTACCTCAGGGATCTTGTCGGGGCAATTGCGATGGCGGCGAGCGGTTCCAGAAAGCCCCCCACAGTGACGCTCGAGCTGGACCGGAGCAGCGTGACCATGGACGTGGCGGTTCCGATCGGTCTCATCGTCAATGAACTCGTGACCAACACGCTCAAACACGGCAAGCCTCCCGAGGATGACCTGCGGATTGCCATCGCCCTGCACGATGACGGCCGCCGCATCATCCTTACCGTGAGGGACGATGGAGGTGGATTCCCGGCCCTTCTGGAAAACATTCCCCTGAGGATCGCTGATGCGGCACTGCTGAACAAGGGAAGGCTTGGACTCACGTTGCTCGAGCTGATGTCTACCCAGCTGGGGGGCAGCGCTCAGTATCGGCGCAACGAGGGCTGGACGGAATTCAGGCTCGAAATTCCCTCCAGCAGTGCCAGTAGCAGGGCCTAGTCAAAATCGGGCCGGGCCCCGAACCAGCGATGCCTGCCTCGCCCCCGTCCGCCATGACCACCGTGGCCACTTCTATCCGAATCAACGAGTTCTACTTCAATCCTCGCAGCCTCATCCTTACGGATGAGCAGGTCGTAGCCTCTGATGCAGACCTGCATGGGCCCGCCGAATCCGCCCCGCCTCACAACGACACCATCCGTTCCTTCGGTAAATCCCATATCCGCGAGCCTGCGCCCGACTTCCCGCCCTACCCGCAGCGAGCGGATGATGAAGTGGTCGCGTGGCCTCAGTACCGACAACAACGTTCCAGCCGCTGAGCTCATGGTTTGACTCCAGACTGCCAGCACCGGGGACAGAGCCCGTAGAGTTCAAGCCTATGGCCTGAGGACTTGAATCCGTAGCGGCTATATACCGACTCCTGGGCGCGTTCTATATCAGGATCGATGAATTCTACAACGGTTCCACACTGAACGCAGGTGAGGTGGTCGTGGTGGGCATGGTTGTAGGCATGCTCGTATCGGCGCGCTCCATCATCGCGGCAGGCTTCCCTGGCCAATCCAGAATCCGACAACAGCTTTATGGTGCGGAATACCGTCGCCTGGCCTATGCCCGGGTCAATGAGCCTCGCAGCCTCGTACACGGCGTCAGCGCTGACGTGCGATTCAAGCCCCAGAAAAGCGGTGAGGACGGTGTCACGGGCCTTAGTCATCTTCAGGCCGCGGCTCTTTAGATAACCCTCCAGAATCGCCCGCTCGTCTCCACCCACCAGAACCTCCCTGCCGTAGCGCCTACGACCTTATCGATAATCACTATCATTATCATTGCGTTCAATGTCAAGGAGGCTTGGTAACCCGAAGCTTGTTGTTAACTCCAGACAACACCCGTTCTGGTATCTCGAATGGAGTGCTGGTACAGCAGGCTGTACCAGCAGAAAGGTAGCCCCAAGCTTCGATGGGCCGAGGCCTTTCCGCTCGACTTCCGCGCGGGGTATACTCGCGTCCATGGCCTCGAGCATACTCTGGTACGACCTAGAAACATTCGGACTCGATCCCCGCCACGACCGGATAGCCCAGTTCGCCAGCCTGCGGACAAACGAGGAACTGGAACCGATATCCGAGAGCGTCGTCCTGTACAGCAGGATAACGGACGATTACCTGCCCAGCCCATACGCGTGCCTAGTCCACGGCATCTCTCCGCGAGAAACGCTTGAAAAAGGCCTTGTTGAGTACGATTTCGCCAAGGCGATCCGCAACGAGATGCTGGCTCCGGGCAACTGTGTCGCAGGCTATAATTCCATCAGTTTTGACGACGAATTCATACGCAACCTATTCTATCGCAACCTCTTCGATCCGTATGAGCGCGAATGGGCTGATGGGAATACCCGATGGGATATCCTGAACCTGCTGCGGGCAACGCGGGACCTGCGGCCGGACGGCCTGGTCTGGCCAGACGGAGTGGACGGAAAACCGGATTTCAGGCTCGGCAGCCTGGCCGCCGCAAACTCCGTGCCGCTCGTTTCGGCACATGACGCCCTGCATGACATCACGGCGACCATACGCATGGCCAAGCTGGTCAAGGAAGCCCAGCCCAGGCTCTACGACTGGTACTGGAAGCACCGAACACGAGATTCACTGCGGCCACTCGTCAACCTGGCCGACCGCGAACCGCTCGTTCACACGGCTGCACAATACACAAGCCCGCAGGGCTGCAGTACCGTCGTCGCACCGGTTGGCATGGTTCCTGGCCGCCGGGACGGCCTCGTCGCCTTCGTCCTTCGCTATGACCCCTCCCCGCTCGTTGATCTTCCTGTAGATGAACTGCGCCGACGCGTGTTCACGAGGAAGTCGCAACTCGAAGAAGGGGAACGCATCCCGCTGGTCGACATCAAGCTCGGCCGATGCCCCTACCTGGCTCCACTGTCAACCATGGACGCCAGGTCGGCAGACCGGCTCGGCATCGACATGGATCTGGCGAGGGTCAGAGCTCGAAGCCTTTCACGAGAGCCCGAACTGATCCAGAAACTCCAGGCCGTATTTGCGCCCACTCCACAGGAGGCGGTTGAACCCGATCCGGAATACAGGATTTACTCAGGCGGCTTCTTCAGGAACGAAGACAAGGATGCCATGGCCGCGGTCCATGAAGCGATCGCGACACTCGGTCCAGCGGAAGCCAGGCCGCAAGCCTACGGCATGACGTTTATCGACGAGCGATTGCCCCAGCTCGTACGGCGGCTGTTTGCCCGCAACTGGCCTGGAACGCTGTCAAAAGCCGAAGCCGCCCGCTGGCGGTCCTTCTGCGCCAGCCGCTTGCTCTGTCCCCGCATCGAGGGAGCCGTAGACCTTGCAGGCTTTTCCAAAACCATCGAATCACTTCTGACAAACCTGGACACACCGGCCGGTGACAAGCCGATACTGCTGGAACTGCTGGAGTACAGGGGAACACTGGAGCAAGAGATACTTTCCTATGAAAAGGATCTGTCAGACCCGACATCCGGCAAGCGCAAAGGCCCCGGACGCTGATAGCCGATCTGGAACAAGACATAAGGACGCGATGACAAGCCCAACTCAAGCCGACAGGATCTTTTACAAGGATCTCCTGCGCATCGCCGTGCCGATAGCGCTTCAGAACCTCATCGTGTCGAGCGTCAACATGCTTGATACAGTCATGGTAGGTCGACTCGGGGCCATGGAACTGGCAGCGGTTGGCCTCGGCAACCAGATATGGTTCCTGCTCATGCTGCTCTTGTTCGGCACCTCGTCGGGATCGGGAGTATTTACGGCCCAGTATTGGGGCAAGCGGGACATAGCAGGCATACGCAGGACCACGGGCCTCTCCATGACGCTCGGTATCGCGGCCGCATTCGCGTTCATGCTTCCTGCGCTGATCTTCCCCCGCTTCCTCCTCGGGTTATACTCCAGGGATGCTGAAGTCGTGCGGACAGGAGCCGAGTACCTCCGCTGGGTCGCGCCGAGCTATCCTTTCGCCGCAGCCAGCTTCGCGTTCTCTCTGGCTCTCCGCGGTGTCGAACGGGTCAGGCTACCGCTCGTCTCGACTATCATCTCGCTGGCCCTCAACGGAACCCTCAATTACGTGCTCATTTTCGGTAAATTCGGAGCGCCTGCTCTTGGCGTGCGCGGCGCGGCGCTGGCAACGGTCATAGCCCGCGTCGTAGAGACGGTCATAATTTTCGTCGGGGCTTACGCGCGGAAGATGCCGCCCGCAGGCACGTTGACGGAATTCAGGTCCTGGGGCGGCGGCTTCCTGCCCCGCTTCACGCGGATCGCGGCACCGGTCATCATCAACGAGGTCACCTGGTCGCTGGGCATAACCACCTACAACGCGATACTCGCGCGCGTCGGCACCGAGGCCATTGCCGCGTACAACGTCACGAGCACATTCAGCCAGCTCGCCATGGTACTATTCCTGGGTACCGCCAACGCTGCCGCCGTCATGCTCGGCAAGCGTATCGGACAAGGGGACAGAGCTACGACCTTCGAATGGGCCAAACGCTTTGCCATTCTGGCCCCGATCGTAGGCATTGCCGCCAGCATACTCCTCGCGCCTGCTACGCTGGCGCTTCCCTGGCTTTTCGCCCTCGGCCCCGAGCCGCTGCGGCAGGCAAAGCTCATGATCCTGACGCTGGCTTGCGTGTTTCCTTTCAAGGTGTTCAACCTGCATGTCGTGGTTGGAATCTGCCGTTCGGGTGGCGACACCCGGTTCGGAGCCTGGTTCGATATATTCGGTGTATGGATGCTCGGCGTTCCGCTCGCGGCTTTTGGAGCATTCGTACTGCATGCTGAACCCTGGGTCGTATACGCATTGCTGAGTTTTGAAGAAATAGCCAAGAGCGGACTCGGGCTCTGGCGACTCGTGACAAAAAGATGGCTGAACGACGTTACTATATGAAGGAGACTGATCCGATGGAAGAGCAAAAGCCAGCCGACCCGCTTTCGCGGAACGCCGAAGGCCTCGAATACCCCGTGGAGTTCGAACTCAGGGTCATCCACTTCCTTGCCGGGAGCGAGTCCCTCATGGAACAACTCAAGCGGGTTCTTGAAGAACGCCAAGTGTCTCTTGAAACGCCGCGTATGCTTTCCGCTTCCGGCACAAAATACGGCAGGCTGGCATGCAAGGTCAGGTTCAACGACAAGGACAGCCTCTATGCGACATACACGGCCATCGGAGCCTTGCCCGGCGTCAAGGTCGTGCTATGAGCCGCGGGGACAGAGCTCGAGGAGTTCGAGGAGTTCGAGGAGTTCGAGGTGCTCACGTTACCCAGGGCGGTCGATTCCGCGTCACGTTCCTCTATGAGGACGACGAACTCATCGCGGTCGACAAGCCCAGCGGCCTGCCCACGATATCGCCGGAAGGTTCCCGGTCAAAGAGCCTCTACGACATCGTCAGCGCGCACATCCAGAAGCGCAACCCCAAGGGGCGGGCAGCCGTCGTCCAGCGGCTTGACCGCGACACGTCGGGGGTCATCGTTTTTGCCAAATCCGCCAGGGCCAAGGCCGCGCTCATGTCCACCTGGAATGAATCGGTAGACGAGCGCACCTATGTGGCCCTCGTCGAAGGCAGACTCCCGGCAACGGAAGGCATCCTCGACACCTGGCTGTCCGAGGTGGACCCGTACCGAGTCCGGCAAGCTCCAGCCGGGTCAAAAGGCGCGTTGCGGGCAATAACGCGATACCGTGTGCTCGGTGAAGGTGACAGCCTCAGCCTGGTGGAACTGTCGCTTGAGACGGGCCGGCGGCATCAGATCCGCGTCCAGCTTGCTGAGGCAGGTTGCCCCGTTACCGGAGACGAGCGTTACGGTTCCCGCCGCGACCCGCTGGGGCGGCTGGGACTCCACGCGACGGTCATAGCGCTGAACAGGCCATCGGATGGGACTCCAGTGCGTGTGGAATGTCCGGCGCCACCCGGTTTTGAGGCTGCGCTGCGGGGATCAACCGCCAGAAGCACCGTCCAGCGTGTTACTGATCAGCATAACGGCCGAAAACCGGCACAGGAGCCTGCAGGCCGCGACAAGCCGGAACCCCGGCCGCCTGTTGACCGAACGCGGGCCTGGCCGGGGGGCGGGCCGTCAGCGCGGAGCGAAAAGCCCGCGCCTCAGTCCGGAAAATCCTCATCCCGGTATCCCACGCCGACCAGGCGCAAACCATAGGCACCGAGCGCTCCCGGAGCTAGGCTCCTGTCCTTTGTCCCGACGATGGCTGACAAGCCAGCTGCGTCCAGCCGTCCCCGGCTCGCTTCCAGCGCGCAGGCCGCCATGACGCGCGCCTGGTTGTACAGAAAACCGTCAGCCGTAAAAAACACCTCGACGAGGTCACCGCGCCGATCGACGGTGACAGAGCTCAGGGTGCGGACGAAATTTCGCGCGTCTTCTTTAGCGTTGGACAGGGCAGAAAAATCGCGCTCCCCTGGCAGTACCGCGAGTGTGGAAGCCATTGCCCGTTCATCGAGGCGCATACCCACATGGAGCGACCATCGGCGTGCAAACGGATCCGGGTTCGGGCCGTCGTGGAATCGGTATGCATAGGTCTTGGAGAGCGCCCGGTAACGGGCATGGAAGGCAGGTACAGCCTCGCGCGCGAGCACGCAGGCCAGATCTGGTGGAAGAATTTCGTTCAGGCGGGTGACCATGACGGCGGGACTCAAGGCAGACTGCGTCCAGAAATTGGCCGCCTGGCCGTCCGCGTGCACGCCAGCATCGGTGCGGCCGGAACCGACCACGTTGATCCGCTCGCCGAGCATGCCTGACAGCGCATCCTCGAGGGTCTTCTGCACCGTGCGCGCGCCGCCGCCGAGGCGCTGCCAGCCTGAGAAATCGGTGCCGTCGTACGCGAGAACAAGGAAGACGTTCCGCTGGATTGTGGCCGAGCTCTGTCCCCGTTGCTGACCAGGTTGCTGTCCTGAAACCTGGTCGCGCTTGATCGAGCTCTGTCCCTGTCCACGCCTTGAATTTTGGCCGGCCATGGTCAAGCTCTGACCCCGGGCGGAATTTCTCGCACGAGGGCGGACAGGCGCGTGCGGTAACCTGGATCAATCTCACCGCAACGGTTCTCCAGCATCATCCGCTGGACCTCGGCCTGGTCGTGCGTGTGGCCAAGCACCCACATCAGCTTGGTGACCACCGCCTCCGGCGTCATGTCAAAGGCTGAAACTGCGCCGGCCTTGCCCGCGGCCACGCCGACATCGTAGATGCCGATGTCACAGCCGTCATAGAGGCACTGGGTAGTTATGCAGACCGTGATACCCGCATCGACGGCCCGCCTGATGGCATCGAGGAGATCAAGCCTGGAATTGGGTACGCCGCCCGCTCCGAAGCCCTCTATCACCAGCCCCTTGTAGCCCTTCTCGCGGATGAAGTCGATGATGCCGGCATCGGCGCCAGGCACCAGCTTGAGGAGGAACACTCGTTCATCCATGCTGATATCAAGCTGTCGCGGTGCCCGGTCCGGTTCAAAGGGCTTGTTCCAGGTCACCTTCATTCCTTCCACCCGACCGGCCTCACTCTGGTTGACGCTGGAGAAGGCGTCGAGCCTGGCACTGTGCACCTTGACGGCGCGGCAGCCCCTGATGATTTTTCCGCTGAAGACGACGAACACCCCGGGGCGTCCTGAGGCCGCTACGGCGAACGCGTCGAGGATGTTGCGCCGGCCATCGCTCCCAGGCTCCACGAGCGGAATCTGGGATCCAGTCAGCACGATGGGCTTGTCCACATGCGCCAGCATGAACGACAGCATCGAGCTGGTAAACGCCATGGTGTCGGTTCCATGGGAAACGACGATGCCGTCGTGGGCGTCCAGCTCGTCCCTGACGCTGGTGGCAATGAACTTCCAGTCTTCCGGGTGCATGTTGGTGCTGTCCAGATTCAGGATGGACCGGCATTCGACTTCGCAGATGCCAGCCAATTCAGGCACGAGGGCTATCAGTTGCTTCGCATCGAGACCGGGAACCAGTCCGTCGTCGCCATGAACCGCGGCTATCGTCCCGCCCGTTGAAAGCAGTAAAATCTTCTTCATCTTTTCTCCAGCCCGCATAGGCTTGATTCTTCCAAGACAGTCCGGCAAGCCCGGAAAAACGGAACATATATCGCTAAATGAAACACTATTGCATTTGCGCGAATCGCAGAAATGCCGTTAAACTATCCGATATATTCGCGAGGACGGATAGTCCCCGCGCACGGAGGAAACATGAAGCGTTCAGTATTGGTACTTGCGCTCGTCGCTCTCGCAGCGTCGTTCGCTGTCGCACAGCAGACGGTAAGCGCTTACACAACCCTTGAAGAGCCGCTGGCCAAGGCGCTGTTCGACAAGTTCGAAGCAGAGCGAGGCATCAAGGTTAACTTCGTACGCCTGTCCGGCGGCGAAGTCGTAGCCAGGCTTGAGGCTGAAAAAGCCAACCCCCAGGCTTCGATCTGGGTCGGTGCCGTAGGCCTCGACCACATCACCGCCAAGGCCAAGGGCCTTACCACCCCCTACAAGTCCAGGGCCGCCAGCGAGACGCCCGCCGAGTTCAAGGACAAGGACAACTACTGGGTGGGCATGTACGTCGGGCCGCTTACGTTCGTGACCAACACCAAGCGCGCCGCGGAACTCGGCATCAAGCCGCCGACCAGCTGGGCAGACCTGCTAAAGCCAGAGTACAAGGGCATGATCCGCGTAGCCAATCCGAACACGTCGGGCACCGCCTACAACGTGATCACCACGCTGCGCTATATCTACAATGGCGACGAGCAGAAGGTCTACGATTACCTCAAGAAACTCGACGCCAACATCGACCAGTACACCAAGTCCGGCTCGGCTCCCGGCAAGAGCGTCGCCATCGGAGAGATCCCGATAGCGATCGGTTATGCGCACGACCAGGTAAAGCTCAAGGCCGGTGGCGCACCCGTCGTCATTACCGCACCGACCGAAGGCACTGGCTACGAACTTGCTTCGATGTCCCTCGTAGCTGGTGGCAAGGACGCGGTCAATGCAAAGAAGCTGTACGACTGGATCCTTTCCAGCCCGGCTGCCCAGGCCGAATTCGTCAAATACTATCTCGTGCTCGTGGCTCCTGGTTCTCCCAAGCACCCGGACGCTCTCTCCCTCAAGGAAATCAAGACCGTCAAGCAGGACTTCCTGTGGGACGGCGATCCTGTCAACCGTGACAGGCTGCTCAAGCGCTGGGATGCGGAAATAGGTTCCAAGCGATAAATCTCCCGCAATACAGGGCCGGCCTCAGGGTCGGCCCCATTCCGTTCCGCCATCGGAGCCCTCCGTGTTCACCAAGGATAAACTGTTCAAATTCCTTCTGGCTCTTGCCGTGTTCGCAGCAGTGGACGCCTGGGTCTTCACCACCCTGCGTACCTCGATCCGGACGAATGCCGCGGCAGTCCGCCAGAACGCGCTTGCCCTGCTCGCCAAAAGCGCGCCTGAAGATCCATCGCTCCGCGACGACTGGCTCGCAACAGTAGAAAATTCACTGCCCGGCGGAGCTGCCGTCTACCTCGTGCCCTCGATGGATGACCCGGATTCCTACGAGATCTTCACCTCTGACGATGCCGTGCTCGAGTTGTGGAACGAGCTTGTATCCACTGAAGACGCAAAAAAAGGCCTTGAATCGGCCTATTACTTCGAGAATTACGCATCGCCGGTCAAGGCGATGCTTGCTGATACCGAGGTGCGCCTCTTTTACGCACCGATTACCGATGAAGCGCAGGGAGAACTGCTCGGCATCGCCGTGTTCATGGCTCCTGAAACAGCCGGATCCGGGCTGGAACGGCTATTGATAATCTTTGCACTGGGAGCCTTCGTGCTGTTTGCCGCGCTTTCAGGCGTAACCCGATTTGCCCGCGACTCCATAGTCGGGTATTCGGTGCTGGTACTCGCGGCTCTTGCCATCGTCTTCATCGTATTCCCGCTCGCGGAGGCTTTCAGGCTGTCGTTCATGGTGGACGACAAGCTGTCCCTGGCCATCTGGATCGACGCGCTTTCAGGCTCGCACCTGCAGTCGCTCTGGGGTTCCATACGTCTGGGCATCTGGACCGCCACGACATCCACAATCGTGGGCTTCCTGTTCGCGTTCGTCATACACCGGACCAGCGCGCGAGGCAAGAAATTCCTGTCCGCTGTGGCGCAGATGCCTGTCATATCGCCTCCCTTCTCGCTGACCCTGTCTATACTGCTCTTGGCGGGCAACAACGGCCTCATAACCAAGCAGCTGCTCGGCCTCCAGAACTTTTCCATATATGGCCTCGGCGGCCTCATCCTGGTGCAGACGATCGGCATGTTCCCCATTGCGTACCTGACGCTCGCAGGCGTCCTGCAGGGGCTGGACGCGACGCTCGAGGAAGCGGCGCTTGATCTGAACGCCGGCCGGTGGCAGGTCTTCCGCTCGGTGACGCTGCCGTTGGCGGTGCCGGGCCTACTGTCTGCCTGGCTCCTCGTGTTCACCAACTCGCTGGCGGACTTTGCCAACCCGCTGCTCCTCGCGGGCAACTACCGCGTGCTGTCGGTGGAGGCATACATACAGGTGACCGGCCGCAACGATCTTGGCGGCGGCGCGGCTCTGTCCCTGCTGCTGCTTTTACCAACGCTGACGGCCTTCTTCATCCAGCGCAACTGGGTGTCCAAGCGTTCCTTCGTCACGGTCACCGGCAAGCCCAACCTCAAGCTCGTGGAGATAGCCTCACCGGGCGTCCGGGTCGCCATGACGGCTGGCGTCTGGGCCATCGTCGCCTTCGTCATAGCCCTCTACGGCACCATCGTCGCGGGCTGCTTCGTCAAGAACTGGGGCATCGATTACAGCTTTACCCTGTCAAACATCGGAGAGGCTCTCTCGCGGGGCAAGGACGCGATACGCTCGACGCTCTCGCTCGCCGCGATGGCCACGCCGGTAGCCGGCCTCATCGCCATGGCTTCCGCGATGATATTCGTGCGCAAGACCTTCGTGGGCAAGCGCGTGCTGGAAGCGGTGATGATGATGCCGTTCGCGGTGCCCGGTACCCTGCTCGGCATCGCATACATCCTGGCCTTCAACAAGGCACCGTTCCTCCTCGTGGGCACCGGCGCGATCATCGTCATCAACTACATCGTGCGCGAACTGCCGGTCGGCATAGAGGGCGGCGTCGCATCGCTCAGACAGATCGATCCTTCCATAGAAGAAGCAGCGCGTGACCTGGGTGCTGACGAGGGCATGGTGTTCAGGAGCATCGTGCTGCCGCTGGTCAGGCCCGCGTTCATCTCCAGCATGTCCTACACCTTCGTGCGGTCGATGACGGCGGTCAGCGCGGTCATATTCCTGATCTCCGCGCGCTGGTACCACATGACGGTGCTCATCTACAATTTCTCTGAAAACCTGCGATTCGGGCTGGCGAGCGTGCTCGCGACGACCCTGATTCTGATGGTGATGGCCGCGTTCGGCCTCATGCGGCTCCTCGTGCGTGACACGGGAGCCTTCGACAAGACGATAACCCGATAGGCGGAGCGAACCATGGCTAAAGAACCGGTAGCGGTCACGATCGACCACGTAACGAGGATATACAAGAACGTAAAGGGCCGCAAAGACGTCGTGGCCGTCGATGACGCCAGCTTCGTCGTCAACCCAGGCGAGCTCGTCACCCTGCTCGGCCCCTCGGGCTGCGGCAAGACGACGACGCTCAGGATGATCGCGGGCTTCGACCTGCCGTCAAAAGGTGCCATCCGCATCGGCGGTGAGGACGTCAGTTCCCTGCCGCCCAACAAACGCGACACGGCGACAGTGTTCCAGAGTTACGGCCTCTTTCCGCACATGAACGTCGCGGAAAACGTCGCCTACGGGCTGCGCATCCGCAAGGTGCCCAAGGCAGAGATCGACGAGCGGGTCAAGCGTGCCCTGGCCCTGACGGGCCTTGGCGACTATGCGGAGCGCTCCCCGGGCCGGCTCTCCGGCGGCCAGCAGCAGCGCGTCGCCCTGTCACGCTGCCTCGTCGTGGAACCGGGCGTGCTGCTCCTGGACGAGCCGCTGTCCAACCTGGACGCCCTCCTGCGCGAACAGATGCGCGTGGAAATCAGGCGCATCCAGAAGTCCCTCGGGATCACGGCGGTCTACGTGACGCACGATCGCGTGGAGGCGATGAGCCTCTCGGACCGCGTCATCGTGATGAAGGACGGCCGCATCCGCCAGATCGGCTCGCCGAGCGTCATCTACGAACAGCCGGACTCCGTGTTCGTAGCCGGCTTTGTAGGCAAGGTAGCGTTCTTTCCGGTGGAGGTCGTGGGTATCGACAATGGCTCCTGCGCCTGTACCATCCGCGGCAAGAGCGTCAGGGCGGGCTCGCGCGCACCGGACGTGGCTGTCGGCAAGCCAGCGGTGCTCATGGCGAGGCCGGAGTCGCTCAGGCTCGGCCACCCCGACGAAGGCATCGTCGACGGCACGGTCAGGCAGAACGTGTACCTCGGTTCGAGCATCGAGTCGTTCGTGACAACCGAATACGGGGAGTTGCTCGTGCAGATAGACGACCCGGCGGGCAAGCGCGTAGCGGCGGAAGGCGAGCGGGTATCGGTGTCGTTCAACGAGGAACGCGTCCGGGTGCTCCCGGCAAGCGCCGACTGACGAACCCTAGGATTCCACTCCGGGTATGTTGAAATACCGGAGCAGCCCCAGCACGGAAAACACATCTTCGCAGGCAGGTGATACGCCTGAAATTCGCATGGTTATGCCCTGAGCCTGCGCAGCGGCAAGTAGCCTCGTCAGGGCCCCGACTCCGGTTGATGAAATGAAGCGCACCCCCTCGAGCCGTAACTCGAGTTCGGATCCAGCAGGCAGTCCGGAGATGGCTGAAACCGCCTCCTCAAAAAAATCAGGAGCGGTCTCGCTGTCCAGGACTCCTGAAACGACGATTCCGGCCGGGAACCCCTCAGCGGAAGGCAACACGAGGCTGGCTGAGGCGTCGGGATGGCGGGCGTGATACTGCTCAAAATATCCGCCATCCTGAACTGACTTTTGCAACATATGTTAAGTATACACATTCGGTGGAGGCAATCCAGCGGACACCGGTGTTAATGCTTGACAATCAGCAGAAAACGATGACTAATCGACATATGAATCAATCAATTATTTATACTGACAGAAGAGCAAAAAAGGAAATCCTGTTGTTCGAGGCAGCCCTCGACGTGTTCGCGGAACTTGGGTACCGCGAGGCCGGGATTGAGGATATCGCCCGGCGGGCAGGCGTCGCCAATGGGACCATTTACCTGTATGCCGCGAGCAAACGGGACCTGTACATAAAGGTCGTGGAATATGGCATGACTGCCTGGCAGACGGCGGCGGCCAAAGCCGCAGAGTCCGTCAGGGACGGCGCGGGTCAGGCAAAGGCACGTTTCGAAGCACTCTGCCGTGCGGCATTCCTGTATCTCGCATCGGAACCCCGCCTGCGAAAAGTACTGAAGCAGGATCCAGCGTTGTTCCCCGCTTCAACTAGTTACAATCATGAGGAAGACCCCTTTGATAGGGTTAACCGCCGATCAACAGGAATGCTCGAGCAGGCCATCATCAGCGGTGTCAATGCAGGCGAATTCTCCGTCGCTGATCCAGCCGCCGCCGCGGAACTGCTCTTCTCGCTGTACCGCATGCTTATAGAGAAAGCCTATGTTTCGGATGACGGCCGTGAACAGAGGCAATTCGAGGCAGGCCTTTCCATAATACTGAACGGCATCATCAAACGCTGATCGTTCCGGTGAAACCGCTTGGCATCGACCAAGAAATTTGAGAAGATTGTGTAAGAAAGCCCCAGCGGGGCTGATCCCTGGGAGGTTTTCCGCCATGTTCAAGACGGTTGTCTTTTTTTCTGTATTCTGGGCTTGCGCAGCCCTTTCCACACCGCTTGCGCTCGTGTTCATGGTTCTGGACCTCATGGGCCTTGGCAGGGCAGCACGGCCGGCACTGGGCTGGCTCATCCGCTCGTGGTCACGCGCCATACTCTGGGGCATCGGAGCCAGAACCACCATCTCGGGGTTGGAAAACGTTCCTGCCGACGAGCGCCTGTGCTTTGTCGGCAATCATCAAGGCGACCTGGACATCGTCATCATGCTGGCTTACCTGCCCAGGCCCGTCGGCTTCATAGCCAAGAGCCAGGCTGCATGGTTTCCATTCCTGAATATCTGGATAGCGGCTCTCGGGTCGTCGTTCATCAAGCGGAACAGTCCCAAGCAGGGGATGAAAGCGATAGCCCGGGGCATACGCAGCATCGAGCGGGGACACGCCCTGGTCATCTATCCTGAGGGCACCCGGAGCCGCGGCCCCGCGATGCTGCCGTTCCACAAGGGAGCCTTCAAGCTGGCCACCCGCTCCGGCGCCACGATCGTACCGGTCACCATAAACGGCTCCTGGCGGGTCTGGGAGGCTCACAACCGCATAGAATCAGGTGACGTCCGCGTCGTCATTCACCCGCCAATCAGGACTGCGGGCCTGGATGCAGAACAACGAAGGATCGTTCCGTCGCAGGTAGAGGCCATGATCGCCTCGGCACTACCCGAAGCCAACATGAAAACCGGCTCCGCAGTCGAAGCGAAGCTGACTACAGCCTGATGACGGCGGCCGGTTCAGGATTCGTGGCGGGTCATTCCTGTCCAGTGTATCCTGTCGGCCGGCCAGCCTTCAGCCACGGCCGCACCGACAAGAGCGCCCATCTCGGCGGCGCTCACGAGCGGCGCACCTTCCAGTTCCCAGCTCCTGCCGAGGCTCCGGTACTTGCCTGAACACAGGTTGTTGAAGGCGCAGAGCTCCCAACGTTCCACACGGCCCATCGCCTCCGACACGAGGAACTTCGCTATGCCCCGGACCGTGTCTAGAGAATCGGTCATGCCAGGGATTATGGGAGTGCGCACCCACAGGCGCTTTCCTGGATGTTTTTCAGCCTGAGCTCTGACCCCGCCGGCAACCATGCCGAGGGCCCGCCTGAAATTTGCATGCACGAGAGCCAGGCTGCCGCCGACATTGCGTTCGTGGCGGACCGGATCGGAATCCTTGAGGTCGTACAGTATCAGGTCGGCAAACTCGCAGGCAGCATCGAACTGCGCAGGCGTGCAGACGCCGCAGGTGTCCAGAGCGGTGCCGATGCCGGCCTTGTGGAGTCGCCCGAGCAGTTCCCGCACGAACGGAGCCTGGAGGCAGGCCTCGCCGCCCGATACCGTGATGCCCCCGTCATTGCCGAAGAACGGCTCGTCGCGGATGAGCTCGGCAAAAACCTCGCTGACGGGGCGGCGATTGCCCCAGATTTCCATGGCGGTGGCCGGGCACGCCGCGGCGCAGGCGCCGCAAGCAGTACACAGCGACCGGTTTATGGCCACGCCTTCCTGGCTCAGGGTCAGAGCTCCAGCAGGGCAAACGCTCACGCAGGCGCCACAACCCAGGCAGCGTGCCCGGGTCCACCGCGGCTGCGGCGCATGTTCAATGCTCTCGGGATTGTGGCACCACTTGCACCGCAACGAGCAGCCCTTGAGAAACAGCGTCGTGCGGAGGCCGGGCCCGTCCATGGTGCTCATCCGCTGGATCTCCAGCACCATGCCGGTAGGTTCCGGTTGTAGCTCGGGCCCGGTCATGTTCAGTCGGCGCGCCTGAGCACGGTCACGCAGTTGGTCACCGACGAGCCGCCCACGTTGAGCACGACACCCACCTTGGGCGTGCCCTTGGCCGGAGCCGCGCCGATGGGCTGCCCGACGAGCTGCTTGTACAGCAGGGCGTGCATCGAAGCTCCGGTGGCGCCGACCGGATGGCCTTTGGACTTGAGGCCGCCGGACAGGTTGATGCAGACCTTGTCGTCACGGGTAAAACGGCCAGCCAGATAGTCCTCGCCGGCCTTGCCGTCGGCAGAAAGCCCGAGCGCCTCGGTGCAGAGTATCTGGTTGATGGTAAAGCAGTCGTGCACCTCGGCCACGTCGATGTCCTTGCTCTTGATGCCCGCCTCCGCATAGGCCAGCCTGGCGGCTTCCTTGCCGGCCATCAGTTCCCACATGTTGGGGCGGACATTGATGGCCATGCGCTCGGTGGTCTGGCCTATGCCGGCAATCTCCACGACCGGCTTGCCGCGCTTGCGGGCGAGGTCTGTCCTGGTTATCACGAGGCCGGCAGCGCCATCCGACACCAGGGAGCAGTCGTGCAGCCGCAGGGGCGCCGCAATCATCGGGTTCTTCTCTTCAGGCAGGCCAAGGATGGCAGCGGCAGACGAGAGGCCGAGCCGGTCGGCGGGAGACCCCTTGCCGAAGTGGGCAAGCGGGTTGTCCAGGCCATTGCGGTAGCAGAGCGCCGCCACGGCGGCAAGCATCTCCGCCAGTTTGGCGTCAGAATACTTGTAGTGGTCGCGGTAGCCCTTGGCGTACTCGGCGAACAGCCCCGGAAAGGTCATCCCCATCGCGCCTTCGCTGGCCCAGTGCGACGAACAGGCAAGCGCGTGGGTCACGCCCTTGGTGTCCAGCAGGTTCATCTTCTCCACGCCGATGACGAGGGCCGTCTGGCAGCGCCCCGACTCCACGGCATACAGCGCATTGTACAGCGCCACCGAGGAGCTGGCGCAGGCATCCTCGCAACGGGTGGCCGGCTTGAAGCGCAGTCCGATCGGATCCACCTCCAGCGCGTTCGGCGCAAGATGCTCCTGGTTGGCGAACAGTGATGGAGAGCAGCTGCCCACCCAGATGCCGTCGACCTGCGCCGCCTCGATGCCGGCGTCGTCCAGAGCGCCTCGCCCTGCTTCGTTGATCAGCTCGTATATGGACTTGAGGTCGGTGACCTCCCTGGTTTCCTTGTCCTTCTTGACGAATGAACCGAACGCCGTGTTGTGCGCACCGATTATGCTTACCTTGCTCATGATTAATCCTCCTTAATATCCAGAAATCATCGTAGATCCACTTCCCTGCAATCCTTGTCGACGACGATGTCGGCGTCGGTACTGGCGAGTATATACTCCACGGTGTACGGCGTGAAGTATTCTTTTAATATGAAGGCATTGTTCCTGACCTCAAAGAAGCCAACGTCGGTGACGACATAATCAACTTCAGCGACCGCGGTCAGCGGCAGCTTGCACTTTTTCATCAATTTAGACACGCCTGCATTGTCGAAATGCTGGGTCGCCGCAAACACCTTCTTTGCTCCCACGGTCAGGTCCATGGCGCCGCCCATGCCGGGCACGAGCTTTCCCGGTACCTTATAGTTGGCGAGGTTACCGGCCTGATCCACCTCGAGCACGCCCAGGACGGTGTAGTCCACATGGCCGCCCCGAATGATGCCAAAACTGGTGGCAGAATCGAAATAGCAGCCTCCTTTCTGGATCGTCACGCAGCTACCGCCGGCATTGACGAGCATGGGATCTTCCATGCCCTTGGCAGGCGCGGGACCGAGGCCCATGAAGCCGTTCTCGGACTGCAGGATGATGGTCACATCATCGGGTATGTAGTTGCCGACGAACGTGGGCAGGCCTATGCCCAGATTGACCACGTCGCCGGACTTGAAGAAGCGCGCGATGCGCTTTGCGATGTTTTCCTTGCTTGCTACGTATTCCATGCTGGTTCCCCTACTTCCTGGCCTGTACGAGGTGCGTCACGAAGACGGACGGCGTGATGACAACCTCAGGGTCCAGTGCGCCGATTTCCACGATCTCGTCAGCCTCCACGATAACGGTACCACAGGCGCTGGCCATCAGCGGATTGAAGTTGCGGCCCGTCTTGTCGTAGGTCAGGTTGCCGGCCTTGTCAGCCTTTTTCGCCCTGATCAAGGCCACGTCGCCCCGCAGCGCCTTTTCCAGGAGGTATTTCTTGCCGTCGATCTCGAGCACCTTCTTGCCGGCCTCCACCTCGGTGCCCACACCAGTCGGTGTCAACACGCCACCCAGCCCCGCACCTGCGGCGCGGATGATCTCGGCCAGGGTCCCCTGGGGCACGAGCTGTACCTCGGTCTCGCCGGCATTCATCTGCCGCTGCGTCTCGCCGTTTAGTCCTATGTGCGTAACGATCATCTTCTTGAACTGCTTTTTGGCCACCAGCTTCGCGACGAAGGTCATCTCGCCAGTCTTCAGGTTGTGCAGCGCCGTATCGTTGCATACCAGCGTCAGGTTCCGTGTTCCCTGTTGCTCCAGGGCGTCGAGAAGCCCGGCTGGAGAGCCGCAGCCCATGAAACCGCCAAGCATGACGACCTGACCGTCCTGTATCAGTTGGACGGCTTGTTCAGCCGTCAATATCGGTTTAGCTACCATATATATAACTCCTGAGATGAAAATCCGGCCACTCGGCGCGATACGATGAGGAGTACGGGCTGTCGGGGCCGGGAGCTTGGAAGGCGGCCCGGCGCAGGGCCGGACCGCGTTGATAATCAGGCGGCTGGGACTAGAGGAAAAGCAATCCGAGTGACGTCACGATGCCGGCCCAGAGCAGGATGACCGTGGTGTAGCCCATGATGTCCTTGATGTTCAGCTTGGCTACGGCGAGGAGCGGCAAAGCCCAGAACGGCTGGATCATGTTGGTCCATGCGTCGCCCCAGGCTATGCCCATCGCCGCACGGCCATACGATACGCCGAGCGCTTCTGCTGCCGGCATCATGATCGGGCCCTGGACTGCCCACTGGCCACCGCCGGACGGTACGAACATGTTGACGATGCCCGCCGCATAGTAGGTGAACAGCTGGAAGGTCTGCGGGGTCGAGATGGAAACGAACCAGTTGGAAAGCGTTGCCGCGAGGCCCGAGCTGACCATCATGCCCATGATGCCCGCGTAGAACGGGAACTGTAGCACGATGCCGCCGCAGGTCCGTACCGACTTGTCCACAGCCTTCACGTACGCTATCGGAGTCCTGTGGAACAGCATGCCCAGAATGAGGAAGATGAAGTTGACCACATCGAGGCTGAGCGAGCCACCCTTGATGAAGTACCTGACGATGTAAACGAGTCCAACGGCTACGATGATCATCGCGAGCACGATGGAGTTCTCCTGCTTCTCGGCGGGAGTCATGTCCTTGCGGGCCTTGACCGGCACATCGTCGAGGGTGTCCTCAGCAAAAGCCAGCGGGTTGACCTCGATGATGTCTTCCTTCTTCTTGGGATGCATCAGCATGTTGATGACGGGGATGCTGATGAAGAGTACGACGACGATCGCCAGCGTCTGGAAAGAGAAAATGGTCTCGCTCGTCGGAACGATGGCTCCCTTGGCGAACTTCTCCATGACCGCGGTCTTGGCCGCGATGGAGAGCGGGATGGAGCCGGACAGGCCGGCATGCCAGATGATGAAGCCGGAGTAGGCGCTGGCGACGAGTAACGGATAGTGGATACCCTTGTTCGCCTTGGCGATTTCCTTGGCCAGAATGGCGCTGACGATAAGGCCGAAACCCCAGTTGAGCCAGTTGCCCATCAGGGCTACGACGGTGACGATGATGATCGCCTTGGCCGGCGTATTGGCAGCCTTGGCGATGGAAACCATGGCCTTGTGAACCGGCCTGGAAATCGCAAGTGCGCTACCGGTAACCAGCACCAGTACCATCTGCATCGAGAATCCGAGCAGGCTCCACATGCCGCCGCCCCAGTACGAGGCCATGTTGAGAAACGATGTCTTCTGGATGATCATCCCGAGTGCGAATACGATGATCGTGAGTACGATGGCGAACACGAACGCGTCCGCTATCCAGCGTTTGGCTATCTTCGTGAAGAAGTTGCCGAGAGCCCTGACCATAGATGCCTCCTCTTTCTGTAGTGCCAATACTCAGAGCACGAACCGTGCCAAGCATGGCAAGAAGAGTCTCCTCGAATATACATGGGTTACAGCGCGGTGCAGGCTAATGCCAAGCTGAGCATGCATGCAAAATCAGGCATGCCGAGTGCAATTTTTTGCATGTACCTATATGGTAGACAGCATCAGCTCTGTCCCCATACCAGACTGTTCTTCAGATCCGGCAGTTACTCAGCTCTGACCCCGGCCCGGCTCGATGCGGTCAACGGATGTCGTAGCGCTCGAGCTTGTACTGGAGGTTGCGGATGGACACGCCAAGGTCCCGGGCGGTCGAGGTCCGGTTGCCCTTCCAGTAGGCCAGGCGGCGCAGGATGACGTCCCGCTCGAACTCACCCATCAGGTCCTTGAGTTCCTGCTTGAGCGTCGCGTGGTCATGCTCCTCGAGGATCAGCGATTCGGGGCCAATTTCGTCACCTTCAGCGCAGATGAAGGCACGCTCGAGCACGTTCTTGAGCTCACGCACATTGCCCGGCCATGCATAGGCCCGTATGAGGGCCATCGCCGCTCCGGAGATGCCGAGGGTCGGGCTGTTGTACTTCCTGCGCAGGAGTTCGATGAGGTACTCGCAGATGAGCCTGATGTCGTCAGCTCTGTCCCTGAGCGGCGGCACGATGAAATGGATGACATTCAGCCGGTAGTACAGGTCCTTCCTGAACCTGCCTGCCTTTATTTCTTCCTGCAGATTCTTGTTCGTAAGCGCTATGATACGCGTTTCAACCGATATGGGCGTCACACCTCCGACACGGTAAAAGGTACGTTCCTGCAGGAAATCGAGGAGCTTGGCCTGGATCTCGTAGGGAATCTCGGTGATCTCGTCCAGAAGCAGCGTGCCGCCGTGGGCTTGCTCCACGCGGCCCTTCTTCTGCGCTATGGCACCCGTGTAGCTGCCTTTCTCGTGCCCGAACAGCTCGGACTCGAACAGCGTAGCCGGAATGCTCGAACAGTTTGTGTACACGAGGGGAGATTCGGCCTTGGCCAGCGTAAAATGTATCTGCTTGGCCAGTACGTTCTTGCCGGTGCCGGTCTCGCCGGTTATCAGGATGGGCACATCGGCAAAGGCCAGCTTGGGTATCAGGGCCTTGATCGATTGCACGGCGGGGCATTCCCCGATGAAATCCTCAAAGTACATCCGGTTCTTGTGGAGATTCCACAACGCCGTATTCTCCTTGCTGACCGCGACAAAATCCAGGGCCCGCTTCACGGATATCAGTATGGTATCCACATCGAATGGCTTGGTGATGAAATCATAGGCTCCGGCCTTCATGGAGAGCACGGCGTTGTCCACGGTACCGAGCGCGGTTATGACTATAACCCCCAGCATGGGATTGGCGGCCTTGAGGCGCGGCAACAACTCGACTCCGTTGAAGTCGGGCAGCATCAGGTCCAGAATGCACAGATCGGGCTTGTCCCTGTTCACGGAGTCCACGGCGGCAAGCCCGCTCTCAGCCTCCACGACGGCAAAGCCTTCCAGTGTCAGCAGGTCGTGCAGGAACACGCGCACATTGGCCTCGTCGTCGCAGACGAGTATTTTCTTCGTCAAAGTTCAACCCCTTCCGGTATCCACGTCCGTGGAAAGCAGAAATCAACCCTGGTGAACTGCCCTTCCCTTGAATCAACGGTGAGGCTACCACCATGCGCCTCGACTATTTTTCTGGAAATGGCTATTCCAAAGCCGGTGCCAGCCTGTTTCGTCGAGAATAGCGGGTTGCCGATTTTTGGCAGTACGTCGGCGGCTATGCCAATCCCTGAATCGGCCATGCGCACACAAACCGTCTCCGCTGTGGGCTCGACCATGGCAACGACCCGTCCCCTTCCCTTCGCAGCCACCGCCTCGCAGGCATTCTTGAGCAGATTGTCCAGCACCTGCCCCACCTTGAACGCATCGACCTCGGCCAGATACTCACCCGCGGAACCGGCCTTGACGACGGGCCTGACGCCGTACATGGTCCAGTCGTTGCGCGCTACTGCGTCATGCACCAGGTTCGCCACATCGCAGCGCCTCGGTTCCAGCCGGCTCCTGCCACCGTAGACGAGCATCTCGTTGAGAAGCCGGTTCACCCTGTTCAGCTCGTCGTTGATGAGGCCGATGTACTGCCTGCGCTTTTCCTCATCCACGCCGGGTCTGGACAGCAGCTGCGTAAAGCCCTTGACCGAGGTCATGGGATTCTTTATCTCGTGCACCACCGCCAGCGCCATCCCGCCAAGCAGGGCAGCACGTTCCTTCTCCTCGATTTCCCGTTCGTAACGCCGTATGACCGTAATGTCCCTGAACACGAACACCGCACCGAGCCTTGAGCCGGTCTCGTCGAACATGGCGTTGCCGTGGGCTTCGATTATCTTACCGCCGAGGTCCAGCTCTGACCCCATGTCAGATTCCCGCCCTTCGAGGCCCCGTTCGAGGAAGGCGATCATCGCGGCTCCGAAGCTGGACCGGTATGAGGAATCGATGAGTCCTTCATCGAATTCAGGGAACAGTTCGAAGAATGCCTTGTTGGCCCGTGTCACCGTTCCCGAGCATGACAGAGCCAGCACACCGTTCATCACACCTTCAAGGATGTTCTTGTTGTAACACTTGACCAGATTGGTCGTATCGACGAGGTCGTTGATGGTGTTCACGATGCCGGACAGTTCGCCGGAGACCTGGGGAATGTGGTAGTTGGGCATGTTGAACAGCACCTCGATGCCCTTCTTGATCGATGTTATCTTGTCGAGCAGCCCCTTCATCGTGACCGTCAGGCTCAGGTAGATAAGAAAGAAGATAAGTACCTGTATGACGTAGACGCGGCGGATGATGGGTTCGAGCTGCCCGCCTATCATGTCGAGCGTCTCGTTTGACCATATGTAGCCTATGGTTTCTCCGTTGCGCAGTATGGGCCACATGCAGTTGAGAATGTCGCCCCGTACGAGGGTGCCGGTCTGGACCATGGGCACGCCCGAAGCCATGACCTCATAGCCCTTGTGCCCCTCGAAAATGGGTTGGCCTACCGTGTACTGGAACTGTTCGCTGGGACCGTAGGTCAGCACGGCATCCAGGTCCCTGCCGTAGTAGCCGACGCCGACCCCGACATTGCCCGAGGCCACAAAATCGGTAACAGCCCGCAACCTGGAATTGAGCACCGCTACCTTCGTGGCGCGATCGGCGTCGAGAGCGCCTTCAACCGCAAGGATATCGTCAAACGTTCCCTCGAGGGCCCCGTCGAGTTGCCTGGCCAGCCCGAACAGCTTGTCGCGCTTTTCAACGAGTATGCTCTCGCTGATTTCCTGTTTCAGGAACAGCGACATGCCGACCAGTGGTACCATGACGCTCAGGAACATCAGTATGAGGAGTCGGGTGGTCAGGCGCATGGTGTATCAGGCCTCCCTGGAGGCGTCGATCCTGAACGTGGCGGTAAAGCATGCGCCGGGGCCCTCGTTCCACGACAGCGTACCACGGAGTTGCTCCGCCAATCCCTGGGAGAGGCGCAGGCCAAGGCTCGAACACTCCGAAATGGCAAAACCTGCCGGCAGCCCTGGCCCGTCGTCCAGCACCTCCAGCTTCGCGGTGCCTGAAGCGATGCGGAGCGTAACGTGCAACGACCCGCCCCGCCTGCCGCCAAAGGCGTGCTTGCAGGCATTGGTCACCAGTTCGTTGAGCATCAGGCCAAACGGCACCGCGGTATCAAGGCTACACAGGGCCTCGTCAGCATCCACCGATACCTCTATGGCATAATCAGCGGCACAGGTGCCCAGTTCAACGAGCCGCCGCGCATACGAGCCAAGGTCGATGCTGGCAAAATTGTCCGATTCATAGAGCATCTCGTGAACCATGGCCATGGCCTTGATCCTGTTCTCCATCGCTTCCCTGTATTCCGCTGGGCGAATCGTCTCGTTCTCCTGCAGTGATAAAAGGCTCAGGATGAGCTGCAGGTTGTTCTTGACCCGGTGGTGAACTTCCTGGAGGAGGATCTCCTTTTCCGCAAGCGATGCTTCGATTTTGCGTGCGTTCTGGGCCATATCGGCATCGCGACGCTCAATGGTTCCAGCCATCTGATCCAGGGCCTCTGCTATCTGCCCCAGATCTGAGTGGTCATCGGTAAATCCAACCCTGGCGCACAGGTTGCCATTCCTGAGCTGTGCGGTAGTGGTTATGATGCGGGCAAGCCTGGCTCCGAAAAGCCGCTTGCTGATCAATCCCGCACTGGCCACGGCAAAGATGGCAACGAGTATCATGAGCAGGATGTTCCTGATCAGTATGGACTGGCTCAGGGCATACGAAGCGGAAACCGGAACCGCGTAGACCACATACATGTATGGATCGCTCGAGTCATCGAGCCACAGTTTCCGGTAGGCAAAATACCTGCTGATGCCATCGGAGCCAACGCCGGTGAACATGCCGAATTCGGTTCCACTCCTGATACCAGCCCAGACGTTTTCCGCGATGGGCTTGCCGACAGGATTGGTGGCTCGTTGAGGGTAAAAGAAGATGCGCGTCCCGGAACGATCCACCAGGCCGAGAAAGGAGTCTGAAGGCAGTTCTAGCCGCTCGAATATCGAAGAGTAGGAGGTGAGCTTGAACATTGCTCCGACAATTCCAATCAGCGCACCATCATAATCAAAGATGGGGTGGGCAAAGCTGAATGCGGGCTCGGAATTCACGAGGCCCACGATGTACTCTCCCGCGGCGAAACATTTGTTTTCCAGCACAGTCTTGATGTGCAGACGGCCACTCAGATCAGCTCCCAGACTAAGCAGGGACGATGCCCGCACCATCCCATGGATATCAGTTGCAGTGAAGTTAAGATACTCGGGGTTTTGCTTGTGCACAGCCTTGAGCACCTCGGTCAAGCTGGCAAAATCACCTGCGCGAGCCTCTGGCAGGTATGCTATCGTGGACAGCATCTGCCTCGCCGACTCGGTGATCCGTATCTGGATATTCGCAAACGACTCCGCCTGCCTGATCGTCTCCATCCGCGCGTTTTCCGCGAGGTGCGCCCCGTGTTCCGTGCCCGTCCAGATGATGATGGCCAGCGCGGGGGCAAGTGACAACGCGACCGCCAGGATCAGCGCGGAGCGTATGGACAGGGAGGCTCGTCTCGTGTTCGAACCGCGGC
>CAXZAJ010000001.1:0-51441 GCA_964293355.1 uncultured bacterium | reverse complement strand
GGTCGGGGACTCCATCCCAGCGACCGCAGGCTGCTGGATTCGGCCATGGCTTCATCGGGGCCTTGCCCCTCCGGCACCAGGCCGCGCTTTGCGATGGTGGAGCCTGAATCCGTCGGAGACGTGGCCTCGGGGCGCATCGGCACGTACGGCATAATCAAGAATGCGCCGGCCTTTATCGTTGGCGCTACGGGCAGTGCCCCGTTCGCCTGCGCCGATTTCGGCTATGCACTGGAAGGCATCCTGCTGGTGGCGGCCGCGAACGGGCTGGGAACCTGCTGGCTCGGCGGTACCTTTGACCGCTCCGGTGCCAGGGAGGTACTGCGGCTGACTGAAGACGAGGTGGTGCCCGCGGTAACGCCCGTAGGCGAACCAGCCGATCGCCGTACCATGGTCGATACCGCCATGCGCGCGTTGGCCGGATCGAAGAAACGCCGAGCCTGGTCAGAAATTTTCTTCAACGGTACATGGATAGCGCCACTTACTGAAGAGGAAAGCGGCATCTGGAAGCCAGTACTCGAGGCGGTACGGAGGGGGCCTTCCGCCTCCAACAAGCAGCCCTGGCGCATCGTTCGAACGGGTTCGGATAATGATTCGGCTTTCCACCTGTTCCTGTACGAGGACAAAGCCTACAACACCGCCATCCGGGGCGTGAGGATACAGGAACTCGACATAGGCATTGCCATGAGGCATTTCGAGGCGGCGGCACGCGCGCTGGACCTGCCGGGCCATTGGACGAGGCTGGACGAGGTGCCGGTGGCCTTTGACGAACCCTGCGTGTACTACTCGAGCTGGCTCGTTCGTTGATGACCAGAACCGTTGAATTTGCCCTGACGGCAGGTAAAGACTATATTTGATCAAAGGTTGCTTTTTGAAAGCACCTGACACTAATACAGTATGATGCAAGGAGCTTTGTATGATTTCCAAGAAAGTGGCAGACAGGATAAACCTGCAGATCAACCGCGAGACCTTTTCAGGCTACCTGTACATGGCGATGTCAGCCCAGATGAGCGATGATGGCTACAACGGCATAGCCAAGTGGTTCATGACCCAGTACCACGAAGAAATGTTCCATTCCATGAAGTTCTATCAGTACCTCATTGACCAGGGCGCCAAGCCCGTACTCGAGCAGATAGACAAGCCGGTAATCAAGGCCAAGTCCATCAAGGAATTCTTCGAGGCGACCCTGGAGCACGAGAAGTTCGTTACCGCTTCCATCCGCGAACTGCTCGAACTCGCCATCTCCGAAAAGGATTACGCCACCGAGAACCTCGTCCGCTGGTACATCGACGAGCAGGCCGAGGAAGAGAAGAACGCCATCGAGATCCTGCGCAACCTTGAGTTGCTGGGCGACAGCAAGCAGGGGTTGTTCATGCTGAACATAGAGCTTGGCAAGCGTGCCGTGACTATCCCGCTGGACTACACCGCCCCCTTCCCCGCTGTTTGATCAGACTTGCCTGAATTTCTGCCGCTCCTTCAGGGGAGCGGCTTTTTTACTATCCATCCGGAGGAGTACCGATGTGTGACAGTTTCTATCTGCCTGCCGAAGGCGGCATGTTCATGGGAAAGAATTCCGACCGCAACGCGGCTGAGCCTCAGGCGTTTCGCCTCATTCCGCGGCGGGAACCGTCCGTGGCTGTCACCGTCGGACCGCGTTCCTTTGACATCAAGGACGCCGGCCACGCACTGGCCGTTTCCTGCCCTACCTGGATGCCCGGCGCCGAGATGGGGCTCAATGGCGCGGGCGTAGCGATAGGCAACGAGGCGGTTTTCAGCCGCTTCAAGCCCGCGCCTGATGGTGTGCTGGGCATGGACTTCGTCCGGGCCGCGCTTTCCTCGGCCTCGAGTGCCCAGGAAGCCCTTGAAGTTTTGATAACGCTTACCGAGCGTTACGACCAGGGCGGGGTCGGCTCGTTCAGGGGCAAGCTCGTCTACAACAACACGTACATGATAACGGGGCCGGATGCAGCCTTCGTGCTGGAAACGGCGGCCAAGCGCTGGGCCTGGAAGCAACTGGACTCACCGGCGGCCATATCCAATTCCTACTCCCTTACCGACGACTACAAGCGGGTGGATGCGGTTACCCGCAAAGCCATCGCGGTGGTCAACGAGCGCATGGCCTGCCTTGACGAGGCGGATGCGGGGAGGCTTTCTGAAAAAGGTTCCTGGAAGGAGTACGTGGAGCACAAGTTCCTGTCACGGTTCTCCGCGGGCGACGCCAGACGGCGCGCGGTGCAGGGGCTCCTGTCGGCCGCGACCCTGTCCGGCGGCCGGGCCTCGGCGCTGAATGTGCTCAGGGCTCATGCCGCCATCGACCCGGAGCATCCGGGTAAACCCCGCAATGTCTGCGACCATGACGGCGACGTGATGGGCAATCCGACGACCGCCTCGATGCTGGTGGAATACAAGCCGGACGGGGCAGTGCTATGGTTTACCGGCGCGTCGTACGCATGCTCCAACCTGTTCAAGCCAATACTGCTGAAGGATGGAGTTTTTACGCCCCTGTGGACCGGCTACGATTATGCCGACGGTTCTGCTGGCGGAGAAGCCTACTGGCAGGCCAGGCGCCTGGCGGCAAAACGCGTGCGCCGCAATCCGATGAGGGCCGAGAACCAGGCAGGCGCGCTGGCCCAGGCCCAGTCGCTCGTCTTTGAAGTGGTCGATGCGCTTCCGGCGGTACCGACGCACGAGGACATCATAGCCGCATCGACGCGCGTGGGAGCGCTCGTTGCCGCCTGGGATTCACAGGAGCTGTAAACTGCGCCGGCTGGCCGGCTTATGGCTGGCCGGCTTCCGGAATCCTGAGCTCCACGACCGCACCCCCGTCGTTGCGACGATTGAGCTTTCCATGCACCTGTTCCGCGATCGCTTCCATGAGCGCGAAACCTATGCTGGTGGAGTTGAGGGCAGTGCTTCCGGGGAGCCTGTCAGGGAAGCCTTGCCCGTCGTCACGCACCGTGACCACCGTGCTCCCCGTGTCATCCTTTATGGATATGTGTATTGAAACGGTTTCATCAGCGGAACGGCGCGAGTGTCTGGCGGCGTTCGAGCATGCTTCCGCTATGAGGATTCCGATGGAGACCGCAACGTCGGACGAGAGCGTTAAGGCATCACCTTCTCCGGTTATCCTGACACGCGGCTGTTCCATGCCTGCATTCAACGATTCGGCCAGCCGCTCGGCGAAGTTGCCGGCATCGATGGAAGACAGGTCGGTAGACTCGGTCAGCAGGTCCTGGGCCAGCGCCATCGAGCTGACTTTCTGACCCAGATCGGCGAATCGGCCATCATCGCCTCCCTGGAGGGTCAGCATGCTGATGATGACCTGAAGGTTGTTCTTTACCCGGTGGTCTATTTCCCGCAGCAAGGCTTACTTTTCACGCAGTGAAGCCAGTATCTCCTGCTCCCTCGCATCCTGGACGCGGGTCAGGTGCTCGAACTGCCGTTTGGAAAAAAGATAAAGGATGACGGAGGTCGCCGAGACGAATAACAGACCTTTTATGGTCTGGAACCAGGCAAGGTGCGCATAGTCCATGGACAACAGCATTGCCGCGCGGTCGGAGAACGCGATCCAGGCAAATGAAACGGCAGCGTAGATTCCCGCTACGCGCAATGCGGAATTCCGTATCTGGATTTTCAAGTTGACTCCATGTTCATACTGTATCGCATCGTGCTTCCACTATCGTATCGCACCGGTTGAACAAGGCAAAGGCCTTCAGTTCGGCATCCAGTGCCTTTCTGAAGCCTGCGGGGAAATGCCTTTTCGCCTTGGCCTGACCCAGTTCGGGCAAGCTGAAGAACAACCTGTTTTCTGCTTGCGTTTGCATCCGGAACTCCGCGCGCTTGATGACCAGCGTTCCGGTTTTTCGGTCAGCGGCACAGTCTATGAGGCCAGCCGGCAAGCCCTTCCAGATCACGGGGAGCGCGAAGTAGCCGAATTTTCGTTTTGCCTCGGGCACGTAGCACTCCATCGTATAGTCAAGGCCGAGGAGGCGGCTGGTCCGTTTCCTGTCTATGATGTAGTTGTCAAAGGGAGACAGGATGCGGAGTGGCCTTTCCTGTTCGACCAGGGGCCGTGACAAGCGGCTCAGCGCATCGGCGGCAGCCCAGTGCCTGCGGCCCTCGTCGCCCTGGATACGCACTTCCTGCAGCAGACCGGATTCCATGGCTCGGGTCAGTGCCGCACGGAGGCCTCCGCGGCCGTCTTTGCGGTTGTAACCCGCGTCCGCCTCGCAGAACACTCCGAACGCCAGCGCGGCCCTGCGGACGTCCCAGTCGCCCCTCTCGTCGTCAGCGGGAAGCCGCGTATCCGTTTCCGGCGGCAGCACGCGTACGGCAAGGTCGTAGAGTTTCTGGAAGCCCGGCCGGGCGGCCACGAGCAGGGTGCCGGACATGAACAGGTATTCCAGTGCGGCCTTGGCGGGCTTCCAGTCCCACCACGGTCCGCGCGGCCCTTCGCTGCTCTTGAAGTCAGACGAGCGGAGTGGACCCTCTGCCCTGATGCGATCGAGCACGGCCTGGACGATCTTAGGGTCGGAGGGAAACCACTGGTGGCCCGTTTCCGCTATCCGTTTCATTCTGGGCAGGCAGTACCGGTAGTCTTCCATGGGGAGATAGGCGGCTGCGTGCGCCCAATACTCGAAGGCTTGCCTTGGCGACGTCTCGAGCAGTTGCAGGTGATCGGGGCGATAGAGGCGGTCTGCGCTCCACAGAATATGATGATGGGCGCGCTCGACAACCGATATGGTGTCTATCTGCACATGCCCCAGCCGCCGTATCTGGCTTGCGGCTCTGGCCGCGTGCTCATCTTGGCCAACAGGCGCGAACCTGGCTTCCCAGGCCAGCCTGACAGTGTCGTCCCTGCTCAGGAGCGTCGGTTCAGGCGGTCGGTGGCTCACCTGTCCGGTGCCTTGGAGATGGCCGCGATAAAGGTTTCAGCGTCGGTTTCCGTGAAGAAGACAAACCAGACCGTCGCAGGCACGGCGTGTTCGCCGAGGTAGGCTGAAACAGTCTTGAAAGCGACCGCGGCAGCCTCAGCCTTGGGGTAGCCATAGACGCCTGTGGAGATGGCCGGAAATGCCACGCGCTGCCAGTTGCGGTTGAACGCGATGGCCAGCGATTCCTGGTAGGCTGACGCGAGCAGCATGGCCTCGTCGGCCTGACCTCCACGCCAGATCGGGCCAACCGCATGGATGATGCCCTGTACGGCCAGGTTTCCCGCCCCTGTGGCAACGGCGCGTCCGGTTGGCAGGCCGTCAGGCCAATCGGTCGTGCGCAGCGCCCGGCAGGCTTCGACCAGCGCTGAACCAGCCGCCTTGTGGATTGCCCCATCGACACCGCCACCGCCTGCGAGCGCTGAATTGGCGGCGTTGACTATCGCGTCGCCCTCGAATCCGGTGATGTCGCCGACGGCTACGACAATACGTCCCGCATGGTACGTTCCTATTGTTCGCATGGTTATAGTATATCATGGGGGATGGCATTGCGGGCCAAGGCTCTGGCGCTGTCCGGCCACTTGCTGTATCGTACAGGGTGACGGAAAGGATGGCCAATGTTCCACGACGAGGGTAGCTATCCGAATATTGAGCCCGGCGATAATTTTTGTTCCTGCGCCGAGATCATCGCCACCGAGTACCATGAAGAATTCGCGCTCTTTCCCTACATAGACGGGGAGATTGTGGAGGAAGCCACGCTGGCACGTTTCATGCCCATGGGGCTGGCCCTCGTCACGCCTAGATCAAGCCACGACTTTTTCCTGCCCAAACTGCACTTTGAACGCTGTCTCCTCGACCCCAGAACCGTGAGGGTGACCAGGACCGCCCACCGCGAGTCAAGGAAATACCTGCTCAGCTGCAACCGCATGTTTTCGTCAGTCCTTGCCGCCTGTGTAGACGAACATGGACCCGATTGGCTGGTTCCTGACCTGACGAATGCCTTTACGCAACTGCATGAGCAGCGGGCTCTCAGGAAAGTTGCCTTCATATCCGTTGAATTATGGGAAATCCATGATGATGGTCCCGTGCTGGTGGCCGGCGAGATAGGCTACTTGATAGGCAGTTCCTATGCCAGCCTGACTGGTTACACCAAGGCATCGGGTGCAGGAACCGTGCAGCTTGCCGCGCTTGGGTGCCTGCTGGCTTCTTCCGGGATCAAGGTATGGGATCTGGGGATGGAAATCGACTACAAGGTAAAGCTCGGCGCGCGGGTGCTGCCCCGCAACCGGTTCATGCCGATACTCGCGCGCGCGTACGCGGACACGACGGCCGAGACGGGGCTGCACCTGCTGTCCGCTTCCAGACTGGTGCCGGCCAGGGAGCTCATAGACTCGAGCGCGGCTTGCCGCCGGGAACTGAAATCGTGAGCGGCCTGTTTGTCCTGTATTCCGCGCTGGCCGTCTTTGGCATCGGGGTTACCATAGTGGACCTGCTTGGTGTGTTCGAGCATGCCGGCCAGTCAGACAGCGGCCACGACAGTGATTCCGGCAGTGCCGACGAGGCTGCGTCTGACGATGACGGGGCCGGCGAAGACGGGGCTGACGACAGTGACGATGGTGCCCATGAAGACCACATGCCGGCGGAAACGGCGCACGGATCCAACCTCAGTTCCGCCGATTCAGGCACGCGCATCGTCGCCAGAACCATAGGCGCGCTCAGGACGGGCGTCTATTTTTCAGTGGGCGCCGGTCCTACGGGCCTCTTCGCAATGCTCACCGGCGTACAGCCGGCCGAGAGCCTGGCATGGAGCGCAGGCGCGGGCATCTTCATCGCTGTGCTAGCCCGCTCGCTCAGGGCTTTCATCCGCAAGGATCTGGACTCATCCATAAAGGCGGCCGAGTTCATCATGGACGAAGCGACGATCACCGTCTCCGTCATGCCCGGCGCGATGGGCAAGGCCGCGGTGCGCCGCTACGGCAGGGAGACCGAGGTGTTCGTCCGGGCCAAGGATTCCGCCAGGGCTTTTAACAAAGGTTGCACGGTGCGCATCGTCGATTATGATGACGAATGCTGCTGGGTAGAAGATATCTAAAAGGAGGCATCATGGATCTGCTGAAGGAAATTTTTTCCGATTTTCAGGGTTTCATCTTCGGGGGGCTGGGCGTCGTGGCCTTCGTCGCGCTGGTGGCACTGCTCAAGATGACGATCAGGGTGGCTTCGCCCGACCGCATCCTCGTCGTTACGGGCCGCAAGACCAGGCACCACGGCCGTGACTTTGGCTTTGCGGTGGACCGCGGCCGCACGATCGTCATACCGTATTTTCAGGCCGTAGGAACGCTGGATCTGGGAGTGTTTCCCATCAGCGTGCGGGTAGAAGGCGTAAACAGCGCAAACGGCATTACGATGGGTGCCGACGCCACCGCCTGCGTCTGCATAGACGATGACGACGAGGCGATGCTATACAGCGCCGTGGAGCGCTTGATGGGCAAGGACGTGCGCCAGATCCACGAGCAGATCCAGCAGACCCTGGTGGGTAATTTCCGCGGTGCCTTGAACAAGGCCACGCCGCTGCAGGCCATAGGCATGGAAGACGTGGGCAACGACGATGGCGAGTCCGAGGCGGACATGGGCGAACGGGCTCAGTTCCGCGCCGAGTTGCTGGCCGACATCAATTCAGACCTGCGCTCGTTCGGCATGAAGGTCGTGTCGGTGTCGCTGCAGAAAATCTGGGATACGTCCAACTACATAGCCAATCTGGCGCAGAAGACGCTGGCAGAGAAACGCCGCGCGGTGGAGATCGAGGAGTCACGCCTCCGCGCCATAGCCGACCAGGCCGAGAGCGAGGCCCGCAAGCGCATCGAGGTGTCCAGGAGCCAGGCCGACGAGGCCATCATCGCGGCCCGGCAGGAGCTTGAAGTCTACCGCCGCGAGTCGGCCGGCCTCATCGAGGAAGCCAGGCTGACCGCCGACCAGTCCATAGCGGGCGCAAGGAATTCCGGAGAAGCCGCGGTGCAGGCCCAGCTGGTCGAACTGCAGAAACTCAAGAACCAGTCCTCCGTTACACTCGTAGCCTCCGCCCGCGAAGAAGAGGCGCGCATCGTTGCGGAAGGTGACCGGGAAGCCGTCTCGATCAGGCAGTCGGCCCGCAACGAGCTCCTCAAGGCCAAGGCGGAACTGCTGGCTACCTATGGCGACGACGCCTCGAGCGTCATGTTCCTGCAGCAGCAGTTGCCGCGCCTGTTCGAGGCGTATATGGAAGCGACAGAAACCGGCACGGTGGACAACCTGGTCGTCATGAATGACGCTGAAGGTTTCTCGGGAGCGGTCAACCGAGGCCCGAGGGCCTTCGCGGATTTCCTGCATACCTTCTCCGAGGCGTTTGGCGTGGATGTGCGCTCGCTGGCCATGCCTGAACCGTCCGGGGCGGCCAACGCAAGGGGAGGTGTACAATGATAGCGTTCATTGCGGTACTCGGCGGCCTGGTCGCCATCACGATACTCATCCAGCTCATAACCAACATGAAGATAGTAGGCGGCAACGAGCTCGGCGTCGTTACCGGTTCCGGCGGCGCCAAGGGTTTTCGCACCCTTTCCGGCGGTAGGGCCTTCATCATTCCGCTGCTCCAGCGCTTCAGCAAATTCGACCTGACACCGATCACCATCGAGGTCGTCGTCGATTCGGCCATCGCGGCCGGTATCGTGCCGCTCAACGTCAAGGCTACGGTCTCGTTCGCCATCGCGAGCAATGACGCGGGCCGTTCCCACGCGGTGACGCGCATCCTGGACCTGGCCACGAACAAGGATAACCTGACCAAGACGGCGGGTGACATCATCGAGGGCCACCTGCGTGACTCGATAGCCAGCATGACGCCCGAGCAGGTGATGAAGGACAAGGACATCCTCGTCGCCAAGATGATAAATGTCTGCAAGCACGACCTTGAGAACATCGGCCTTGAAATAACGACGATGAACATCGCCGACGTGGACGACCACCGCCTACCGGGCGTGGAAGAGCCGGATCTGTACATAGCGCTGCTCAAGCGCATCCAGTCTGCCAGCGCCGAGACCAAGGCCCGCCAGGCTCAGGCGGAGGCCAAGGCAGCGAGCGCGGAGCAGGCAGAGGCGCGCAGGGCGGAGACCGAAGTCAAGAACCTGAACAACGAACTCGTGCGCCTCAAGGCGGAGGTTCGAGTCCGGATGGCCCAGGAAACCCAGCGCCAGATGGTAGGGGTGGAGCAGGAAGCGGCCAACGCCCGAGCCCGCGTCTCCGGCATCAAGGCCGAGCTTGAAGCGGAGAAACAGAACATAGAAATGCTCAGGAACCGTTACCGCGCGGAAATTTCCACCCCGGCCGTAGCCGAGAAGGAAAAAGCCATACTAAATGCAAAAGCAGAAGTTTCCGGTTGGCGTGAAGTGGCCCGTGCCGAGATAGAGCAGTTGGCGGTAACGCTCAAGACGATGCAGGCGGCCGGCGGCGAGGCCAGGCGGGCCTGGATACTGGACAACTTCCAGAAACTGTTCGGGCCGTTCGCCAAAACCCTGGCCAGCTATCCCACCGACCACGTTTCCGTGGTAACCGGCTCGGGAGGAGACCGTGAGCCTATCTCGGCGATTCACCCGAACGCCGTAGCGGCTTCCAGAAACGACATCGTCGCGGCGGCCCTCGAGGGCATGACCAGGCCGGAGTCGCGAAAGGGCGGGCTGGTGGACAAAGAAAAGAAGGCTTGATGTAAAAACTGGTTACACTGAAGGCGCGACCGCGCTTCGCAAGGGGCTGGTCGCGCTGTTCTCAGGTCTTTTTCGGTGCTGATCTGGACTTTGGGGCGGAGGCTACCGGCCTTGAGCGGGACTTGTCGGCATACATGCGCCTGTCGGCTGTGGACAGGAATTCTTCAAGGTCCGGATGAACCGGCCCGATGGATCCCATGGAACCAAAGGATGCGGAGATGGGTACGGTATCGCGACCGCTTGAGAAGGTTGCGGAGCAGACCACCTTGCGTACCTTCTCCACGGCCGCCGCCGCGCCCGCTTCGTCGCATTCAGGGAAGACGAACGCGAATTCATCCCCGCCTATCCTGCCGACTACATCGCAGGATCGCAGCGTATCGGAGCACAGGCGCGCTGTCAGCTTGAGCGCATCGTCCCCGGCCTGATGGCCGTACCGGTCGTTGATCTGCTTGAAGCCGTTCATGTCCATGATGGCGAATCCGATGGGCCGGCCGTGCCGCCTTGCCCTGTCCAGTTCCACTCCGGCCTTTTCGTAGAAACTGCGGCGGTTGGAGAGGCCGGTCAATCCATCGATTGATGCCAGATCCCGTAATTGCTCCTGGAGCAGTTCCCTGTCGGTCACGTCATAGAGTATGAACAACACCCCGAGCTTCCTGCCCTGTTTGTCCGTCATGATCGAACGGTGGGCTTCAAAACGGCGTTCGCCTCCGCCTTCTTTGGGTATGGAAACCGTACAGGGATTTTCTTCACGCGACAGTGCGCCTTCAAGCCCGGGGCAGGCGGGGTAGAGGTCTGAAAAAAGCGTATTCTGTGACTTCAGTGAAAGCGGGGGGAAGAGGTCTTCAGCGGCGGTGTTGAAGTCGATGATTACCTCATCGTCACCGATAACCAGGGCCGCGGCGCGCATGTGTTCGAACACCGTATCGCGCGCGATCGGACGAATATCAAAAACCCGGTTCCTGAAGAAGCCGATGGTGAAGAACATGCCGCTGATCATGAAAGCGATCGAGGTAACATCGATACCGGCTGGCGTCAGACCCGCGAGGTAGATGACATTGGAGACCAATGGAGCGCTGTTTCCGGCTATCAGATACAGGGCCTGAGTGCGGCGCGCTCCAGATCCAGAAAGAATCGCCCTGATGAACACGAACAGCCCGTAGGTAAAGACTCCATAGAGTACGAGGATATTGACCCAATACCAGGGCCCCTTGGTGAAACTCAGGATGGTGAGCCCCTGCACCTGCGTTGCTGACGGCTCGATGTAGAGAAGTTCATGGAACGGGATGGTAAAGGCGAGTATCTGGGTGATGGCCGGGATTAGTGAAACAAGGGCAATGATACCAAACGAGGGATTTGGTTTGCCCCTGAAATCCTGGATCATGAAGAACATCGAGACGGTTATGATCTGTGATCCGAGATATTCAAAGCCTACGCACCGGAGAACGCCCTGAATGTCCGGCTGCAGGAGTTCCGCGGCGTAGAATCCAGCGTAGAGCGCGGCACCAATGAAGATGGTGGACAGGGAGTAATACTGCCCTCTGGAACGGGCCCGCAGGTATGTCAGCACCCCCATCGCGAGACAAACGAGTGCAGAGGCCAGCATGACAGCCACGACGATGGATTTCACCTTGTATGCTTCCTTTGTATCATCGTTTCATCATGGCATCAGAACCGGTAGGTAAACCTGCCGGAAATCGACGAGGAGCCCGAGTTTGAAAATTCTGCTCTTCTGAAGCCGTAGAGCACGTCCTCGTCTATGGTGGAATAGCCCGAGCCGGACTCTATGTGCACAGCTTCAAGCGCTGGTTTTCCGTCGTTGCCCGGGGCCGATACCTTGAACAGGACGGTGACTGGCCTGAGGTTTTTGTCTTTCTTGTACTCGGCGTTTTTTACGTCATATCCGGCATCCTCGAGAATTATCCACAGGGTTGCCCTGGTATCGTAATCGGGTTGCCTGAATCCCTTGAGTTGCCACATTCCACCAGCTTCCTTGTACCAGGTGGTGAATGTTTTTTTGCGGGCCTCTTTCGTACCAGGCAGTCCAGGCTGGTCGGGAATGGCCTCGTACAGGGTAGCTGGCAGCTCGTTGGGAACCTGCATGAAGAGCCATATCGGCACATACAGACTCCGCCCGACGACGCCCGAGCCTGAAAGAAATGTCATGTCGTAGGAGTTGCCGCTCTCAGATCCCCTGAGCACGACAGGTACCGGGGCCGGGGGAGTAACGGGCTGGGGAACGGGTGCCGTGATAGCAGGAGTCGGCTTGGGCACGGTGGGGCTGGCGGGTTTTGCGGCCGCGGGTGCTGGAGTTGGTTTTGCCGTGGGAACCGGTGCCGGGACACTCTCGGGAGCCTCCAGTACGGTGGCGGGTTCCGGCGCCGCGGGCGCCGGAGCAGGTTCCATGCTCGGGCGCGGCACGTCCAGCCCTTCAGGCGAGCCCAGCCTGACGACGATGGGTCCGGAAAAGTCTGCAAGCTCCTCCACGGCAAACAGTGAAATCAGCATGGCAACCGCGAAGGCAAGCACATAGACGCCCAGAGCGGAGGACCAGGCTATGGCTGCCCGCTTCCGCTGCCGGGCGCGCAGCCAGTCGTCGCGTACCGCTGTCATGGGGCCGCCTTGCCGGGCGCGCGCGTGGAGAGGCCCACCGAGTCTATGCCGTTTGCCCGGAGCGCATCCAGCAGCGTAACGACGAGCTGGTACGGCGCCTCGGCCCCGGCTTCCAGCACGGCCTGCACGTCCGCCGCGGTGCGGCCTTCAAGCTCGGCCCTGACGACGGTTTCGGCACCTGCCGCGGTCGTACGTATCTTGTTCACGTAGACTTCGTCCTCGGATACGGCCACGATGCTCATCTCGGTAATCGTTATGGTCGTTGCCGTGCCGGAGTCGGGCAGCATGAGTTCTATGCCCGGGGCTGTCTTGAAGGTGCTCGATATCATGAAGAATATGACCAGCTGGAAAACGATGTCGATCAGCGGCGTGAGGTCAACGTTGATCTGCGGTTTCAGCCTGCGTTCTATGGTCATTCGCCAGCTCCCTTGCCGGCGCCGGCTCCCTGGCTGGCTCCGTCCTTGGCGGCGGCCGGCATCACGGCGGGTTCCGTCGCGGAGACGCGGCGCTTGCCCGAGTTGATCATCATGATCAGGGCCGTTACCTGATTTTCCATCTTGAGGAGTATCAGGTTTACCTTGGTGACGAGCAGGTTGTAGAAGATCACCGCCGGTACCGCGACCACGATGCCGCCCACCGTGGTGATGAGCGCTTCCGAGATGCCCATGGCGAGTATGGACGGATCTGCCACGGCGCCGAACCTGCCGAGCACGCCGAAGGCCTTCATGGTACCGGTGACGGTTCCCAGAAGCCCCAGGAGCGGTGCGATGTGGGCTATTGTTCCGAGCGTCGATACGTTGCGTTCGAGTCGTGGCACTTCCTGGGCTGCGGCGTCCTTCAGGATCTCCTTCTGGGCCGATTCAGGGTACGAACGGTACTCGATGCCAACCTTGATGAGGGCCGACAACGGTGACTCGTTGTTGTCGCAAATGGAAAGCGCTTCCTCGAAGTGGCCCTTTTCAACGGAAGCCTTGACCCGCTGGAACAGCTTTTCCTCGTCGGTCCTGATGCTCCGGAAATACAGTACGCGTTCGACGATGATGGCTATGCCGATGACCGACAACGCCATGATGACCCAGAGCACAACACCGCCCTTGACTATGAAATCGAGCATGCAAGCCTCCGTGATTCAGGTATTCTTATCTAAGATACTAACGCGGATATACGGATCCGTGAAGGTTCAGGGCTTTTTTTAAATAGAAATCATTGAAAAAGCCAGAAGGATGCGTTTGGGGCATCCTCCTGGCCATGGATGGCTCGCGTTTGCTGTCAGGCAGGTGGGCTGGTGTTTTTGTGTGAGCGGGCGAGGGCGGCCACGTCCAGAATCAGCGCTATACCGCCATCAGCCAGGATTGCGGCTCCTGAAATGCCGGCCGCGAAGCGGGCAATTTCACCTATCGGTTTGATGACCGTCTGGTAGCCGCCGATTACCTGGTCGAAGCCGATCGCCAGCTTTGAATCGAAAATGCTGACGATGACCACTTCTTCCCGTACCGGCGCTTCCTCGTCCTGACCAAACAGGTCGCGCGAGGAAACGTAGGGTATGAAATCCTTGCCCCTGACGATGAGCCGTTCCGGTTCTCTGGTGCGCTCCCGCTCGAAGCATGAATCCACCGACGACAGCGGGATAACGTACATGCGCACGCCGGATCGGACGAGGAATCCATCGATGATGGCGAGCGTCAGCGGTATGTCCAGGTTGAATTCGGTGCCCTTGCCCTCCTGGGAATGTACGGTAAGGATACCCCCGAGCTGGTCTATGGCCGTCTTGACGACATCGAGGCCAACTCCCCGTCCCGAGACGCTGGATACGACGTCCGCTGTGGAGAAGCCTGGTTTGAAGATAAGCTGGTCGACTTCATCGTCCGGGAGGCGCACGTCGGCCGGTACGAGTCCGCGGTCTATGGCCTTCTGGAGGATTTTCTCCCTGTCCAGCCCTTCGCCATCATCGGAAACGCTGATGCGGACGAAGGCTCCCGCGTGCTGTGCCTTCATGGTGATGGTACCGGCTGCAGGCTTGCCCTTGCGGATGCGCTCGGCTGTCTGCTCCAGCCCGTGGTCCGCCGCGTTCCGTACCAGGTGGACCAGCGGATCGTTGAGCACGTCTATCACCGACTTGTCTATCTCGGTTTCGCCGCCTTCCAGCCGCAACTCCAGTTCCTTGTTCAGGTTTTTGGAGAGGTCCCTGGCGAGGCGCTTGAATTTGGCGAAGAGCGAATCAACGGGTACCAGGCGCAACTCCATCGAGGTCGCCCGGAGCTCTCCAGCCAACCGCTTTACGTAATCGCTGATGCCGTGCAGGTGACGATCCCCGGAATCCTTGACCGTCTGGGACAGTTGCGCCTGCACCGTAACGAGCTCTCCCACGAGGTTGAGGAGGCCGTCCAGCTTGTCGGAGCGTATGCGGATCGTCTTCTTGTCGCTTTCTTCCCTGGCTGCCTGCACGATGTTGCGGGCGTGCTGCTGTTCGAACAGCGCGTCCTCAACGACGGCTTTTGGCGTACCCAGGTCTTTTACCAGGATTTCACCTATCGTGCGCTGTTTTGACAGGGCCGCATCGATGTCTTTCTCCGGCAGGCTTCGCGCCGCGAGTATCTCGCCCAACCTGCGCACCTCGGAGCCATCATAGACGTCATCATGATCGGCTTCCTCGATCTGTACGGTAGACGTGCCCTCCTCGAAAATGAACACGTCCTCAATGGCGCTCCTGGGCAATGAAGTCGTGAGCAGCACGGTCCATGAAAGATGGCAGTCCTCGGGGTCGAGTTTTGCCAGTACGGGTATGCCGCTCGCGTCGCAGCGTACGCTGGCCTCACCCAGCGATCTGAGTTCCCTTACAAGTGATTCCGGTTTGACTCCCCGGTGGTAGGCATCCTTTGAAGGCTTGTACCGTATCCTGAACGTCTTGAAGGCGCTGGAGCTGAATTCGGCAATTTTTTTAGGGGTGACAGCGGGTGCCGGCTCCTGTTTCTCCGTTACCTTGCCGGCTATGGCGGCGAGCGTGGCTATGAGGTCTTCGCGCTCCTCGGTTGAAGCTGAATCAGGTGCGTCGAGCAAGGCGCGGATATGGTCGCGGGAGCGCAAAACGGCATCCGAGAGTTCCGGCGTGGCAGGCAGCGACAGGCTCCTGAAGTGGTCCAGGGCGGCTTCCACCTCGTGCGCAAAGGCTCCTACGGCTTCAAAGCCGAACATCGACGCGGAGCCCTTTATTGAGTGGAGCGCCCTGAACGCCGCGTTCATGGCCTCCACATCTGATGGATTCTTTTCCAGATCCAGCAGATGATCCTCCAGGCCGTCGAGCAGCTCGTGCGCTTCGTCCAGGAACGTCTCGATGAGTTTATCGTTCATGGCTGACCTCCTCGTTCCGGCCTTCCATGGAGTCGCAACCGCACATGGTCTGCGGGGTACGTTGAGCATCGCCGTCCTTGATTACGGCCTTATACCCTTTTACCGCCGCGTCGCGTTCAAACGCGATCATCAGCTGGGCCAGCGAGGAATCGGCTCGCTTTGCCTTGCTGATGTCAAAGATGATGGTGGAACCAGGCCTGGCTTTCCCAACGGCAGACAGGAGTTCAGCCTTTATTCCCGCCGCGGCGGAGATACCAGAGTCTTCCGGTGCCAAAACGGTAATTTCAAGCACGGCGACCTCCTTCGCTTCCGCTGAACAGCGATTCCCTGGAAGCGAGTTCTTTCAGGTTGATTATCGAGTGCCGCGTTCCTCCGACGAAGCAGAAGCCGTCAAAGAAGCGCGAGGCATTCTCGGGCAGGAAATCCGGCACGGCGGATATGTCGGATTCTTCCAGGTTGACGACCTTGCCTATCCTGTCGGCCTGCATGCCTATGAACGGAAGGAGCGTTCCATTTTCAACCTCGAAGATGACAATGCCGCCTTCTTCGTCTTCAAGTGACTCATCGGCAGCGCCTGCGTTCCTGATATCGTCCACTTTCGTCTGCCTGAGCGTCTGACGTGGATCGAAAACCGGAACGACGTTACCCCTGACATTCGTAAGACCCGTGACGATGCTGGATCCGTGCGGCAGGGGAGTGATCAACTGGGTGTCGAGTACGGAATTGACAAATTCCACGGCAACTCCATACCGCCTCTTTTCCAGTTCAAAGGTCAAATACTGGCGCATATTGAATCCTCCATCATTGTATGGTCTGGGTGACGTCAAGCCTGAAGAAGGCTATGGCATCTTTCAGGATCGTGGCTTGTTCAGCGAGCTGCTCCGTTGTCTCAGCCACCGTCGTGGCCTGGCTGGCGATTTCCTCGCTGGTGGCGCTGAATTCCTCTGACAATGACGCGTTATGCTGTATGACGGAATCCAGTTGGGCTATCGCCTGGGTTATCTGTTGGGTGCCCGTGTCCTGCTCGCGGCTAGCCAGGCTTATCTCCTGGACGAGTTCCGCGGTTTTCTGAATATCCGGCACCATGCTCTGAAGCAGGGCTCCCGCTTTTTCTGCCACGTCGACGCTCCGCTTCGACAGCGCCGATATTTCTCCCGCCGCCAGCTTGCTGCGTTCCGCGAGTTTGCCGACCTCGCTGGCTACGACGGCGAATCCTTTGCCGTGTTCTCCCGCGCGAGCCGCCTCGATGCTGGCATTCAGCGAGAGCATGTTGGTGGAACGGGCAATTTCCTCGATGATGGCGGTTTTTTCCACAATCTGGCGCATGGCCACGACGGTCTCGGCAACCGCTTCCGCGCCTTGTCTGGCGTCGCTCGCAGCCTTGGACGAAATCCGCTCGGTCTGGGTCGAGTTGTCGGCATTCTGCTTGATGTTGGCACCCATCTGTTCGATGCTGGCCGATACTTCCTCGGCGCTCGCGGCCTGCTCCGTTGCGCCTTGCGATAATTGCTGGCTGGAATTCGAAATTCCTTCTATGCCGAGGGCCATCTGGTGAGCCGTATCGGAGAGTTCCCTGGCACCGGTAAAAACCGAATCGCTGGTTTTCTGCGCCTTGGCAAGAACGTCGGAAAGCTTGGCAACCGTTCCGGACAATGCCCGTGCCAATTCACCGGTTTCGTCCTTGGTTCGAGTCCATCGCTCGGCGACCCGAACCGCCATGTTACCCGCGGCGAGGGCATCCGATATGTTGACGCATTCCTGCAGCGGCCTTGTTATGCTTCTGGTCAGCAAGATGGATACCGCGACGGTCAACGCGATCGTGAGGCCCGCAAGGATCAGCATGTTGATGACCGCGAACGAGGTAAACTTGACGGTCGAGACCTTGAGCGCTTCGGCATTGTTCATCACCAGTTCTTCGAGCTTGTTGATGGTTTCACGCATCGCATCAAAGGCCTGGCTGGCTGGCCCGAGAGACAGCGCCGCCGCTTTTCCGGCCGCGCCTGGGGAACGGTCCCTGGAATCAGCCATGACGCGTCTTGACAGCTCGACCCATTGTTTGTGGCTCTCAAGATATTCAGCGTAGAGTTGTTTTTCTTCTTCCGTCGTAGCGAGATCCGCGTAGCCGGCCATACGTCGTATCGCCTGGTCGAGATTTTCCTGCCAGGCCTCACCCCAGCGCTTGTCCTCTCCGCCAGTCGATGCTACCAGCAACTGGGTTCGCTCCGCCTCGATGAGCTGATAGTAATCGCGGTCGGCCTGTTCCAGGAAGTCGATGGAAGGCAGAAACTCCTGCACGACGATCAGGAGATTCCCTGATGTGGACCTCAGCAACGTTATGCTGAAAAAGGTTATGGCGAGCAAAAGCAATACTATTGAAGAGAAACCCAGTGTAAGTCGTGATCTGATCCTCATGGCAAGTTCCTTTCTTGATTTCCCTCAGTATTCGATGAATTCGTCATCGTCCATCCTGGAGTCCGGTTTTGCGCTTCTAAGGGTAATGGCCGTGGAAGCCTTTCTGACGGCTGCGGTGGCCGCGCGATCCTTGGCCTTGCCTGCAGGCGAAGCTATCGGGGCGTCCCGTCCGGATTTAGCTTTTGAGCTACCGGCGCCTGCGGGCCTGGCGGAGCCTGGAGTGCTGGAGGTCGCCCCGGAGGAGGCTGAGAGCCTGAAGAAAGACACGGCTTCCTTGAGCTTGCCGGCCTGGGCTGCGAGCTCCTCGGTGGTACCCGCGACCATCGTGGCCTGGCTGGCTATTTCCTCGCTGGTGGCGCTGAATTCCTCGGACAGCGAGGCGTTTTGCTGTATCACGGTATCCAGCTGGGAAATGGCCTTGTTTATCTGTTGGGTGCCCGTATCCTGTTCCCTGCTGGCGACGCTTATTTCCTGCACGAGCTCGGCGGTCTTCTGGATGTCGGGCACCATGCTCTGCAACATGGCCCCGGCTTTTTCCGCCACATCGACGCTGCGCTTGGAGAGCGTGGATATTTCGCCTGCGGCCAGCTTGCTGCGCTCGGCAAGCTTGCCGACTTCACTGGCCACGACCGCGAAACCCTTGCCATGCTCGCCGGCCCGTGCCGCCTCTATGCTGGCGTTCAGCGAGAGCATGTTGGTGGAGCGGGCTATCTCTTCAATGATGGCTGTCTTCTCGACGATCTGGCGCATCGCGATGAGTGTTTCCGCAACGGCCGATGCGCCTTGCCTGGCGTCCCCGGCGGCCTTGGCCGATATGCGCTCCGTCTGCGTGGAGTTGTCCGCGTTCTGCTTGATGTTGGCGCCCATCTGCTCGACGCTGGCTGACACTTCCTCCGCGCTGGCGGCTTGTTCTGTAGCACCCTGGGAGAGTTGCTGGCTGGACTCTGCTATGCCGGCGATGCCGTCGGCCATTTGCCTGGCCGCGGTGGACACTTCGCCGGCGCTGGTAGAAACGCTTTCGCTGAAGGCCTGCACCTCGCTGACGACTTCACCGAGACGGCCAAGTGTCGTCTGCATGGAATTCGACAGCAGCCCAATTTCATCCTTGCGGCCGAGGAGTCCCTCGGGTACCCGCATCGTGAGGTCGCCCCGTGCCAGTTGTGATGCCACGCCGGAGATGGCCATGATGGGTTTGCTTATCGACCTGGCGATGAAGACTGAAGCTATCACCGATGCGATGACGGCGAGTACCGCGGCAGTCAGAGCCAGGTATACGAGCGCCAATACCGGTTCCAGAACCGTGGTCATGGGAATGACGAAACCCATGCTCCAGGGTTTCGGGACATCGGTGAACCTGACGGGCAAGTTGATGACGTAGAACGCATGACCTTTTTCAGTGTAGGACCCCGTCCAGGTGGTTCCCGAACCTATCTTTTCCAGGATGCCGGCCTGATCCTTTGGAGCGGAGCCTTCAGTAATATTCTTGCCAACCATCTCGGTGTCGGGGTGGGCAGTTATGCTGCCATCGGTAGACAAGAGGTAGGCATAGCCGGTTCCATAGGGTTTTACGGCCGCGTTGATGTCCCTTATCGCATCCATGGCAAAGTCGACTCCTGCCACGCCGATGGTCTTGCCTTTATAGAAAATCGGCATGCAAACCGATACAGCGAGCGTCATCTTGCCGGCGATCAGGTATTCCACCGGCTTGACGATGTACGGCTTGCCGGTCTTGAAGGGCTCGGTGTAGTAGAGTCCCGCTTCACCTGGATTATCGTAATCGACGGTATGTTCAAGCATCGGCGTACCGGCGAACCTGTTCCAGTAGGGGGCAAAACGGCCGTCATCCGCGGAGCCAGGCGATCCACGGTGCTGGTCGTCGGCACCATCAAAGGCGTCGGGTTCAAACGTCGCCCACACGCCGCCATACTGGGTGTTGCCTTCAAACTCGGCCTGGATTATCCGCAGGGCAGTGTTCCGGGGATCAGCGCTGTCCTTGGTTACCGCGAGGGTCCGCGCGAGCGTGCTAGTCTTTGCCAGAGCTGTGGTGAAGGGTTCGGGAAGCTCCAGGCTGGCCTTGCCACCCATCTCGAGCGCCGTCGATTCCACGAGCTTTCTGGTGGTCGAATAGGTCATGGTAGTGGTTACGCCGATGACGGCGCTGAATCCCAGTATCGAGATGATCCCGTAGGCAACCGACAGTCTGGTCTGAAGTTTCATGCACGCTCCTTGCCTGGAATACAGGCTTTTTCAATCAGGTTACTAGTATTCAATAAAGTCAGTATCGTCTACGGATGACTTTGAGGCAGGTTGCCTCAGGGTTATTGCCGTGCCTGGCATTTTTCGCGGAACGACAGCGGTACGTGTCTCGGGGCTGGCTGCAGCAGCAGGTGGCCTTGTCGCTGAACCGGTCGCTGAACGGGACGCAGCCTGCTCTGGCTGCGGTTCCCGTTTGGCTACTGGAGCCGCTGTGGCGGAATCGTCGAGCCTGAAGAACGCCACCGCCTTCTTGAGGTTCGATGCTTGAGCCGCCAGTTCCTCGGTGGTGTCCGCGACCAGGGCGGCCTGGCTGGCGATCTCCTCGCTGGTGGCGCTGAATTCTTCGGAGATCGAGGCATTCTGCTGGATGACCGTGTCCAGCTGGGCGATGGCCTGGTTTATCTGCTGGGTACCCGTATCCTGTTCACGGCTGGCCACGCTGATCTCCTGCACGAGTTCCGCGGTCTTCTGGATGTCCGGCACCATGCTCTGCAGCATCGCTCCGGCCTTCTCGGCCACGTCGACGCTGCGCTTGGAGAGCGTGGATATCTCGCCGGCCGCGATCTTGCTGCGTTCCGCCAGTTTGCCCACTTCGCTGGCCACCACGGCGAAGCCCTTGCCGTGTTCTCCGGCCCGCGCAGCTTCGATGCTGGCGTTCAGTGACAGCATGTTGGTGGAGCGCGCTATTTCTTCAATTATCGCGGTTTTTTCGACTATTTGGCGCATCGCGATGACCGTCTCGGCGACGGCCGCCGCGCCTTGCCGGGCATCTCCGGCCGCCTTGGCTGAAATGCGTTCTGTCTGCGTAGAGTTGTCCGCGTTCTGCTTGATGTTGGCGCCCATCTGCTCAACGCTGGCCGACACTTCCTCGGCGCTCGCGGCCTGTTCCGTAGCGCCTTGTGAGAGTTGCTGGCTGGAGTTCGCGATGCCCTGGATTCCCTTGGACATCTGGTCCGCGGAAACGGACAGCTCCCGCGAAACGCTTGCTACCTTGTCGCCCGCGGACTGGACATTGGAGACCACCGACCGGAGCTTTTCAACGGTACCCTGGAGTGATCCGTAGAGCGTTCCGATTTCGTCATGTCGGCGTTCGATCGCGGAATTGCCATGGTCAGTGAGGTCACCCGAAGCGAGCGCGATGGCCATCTGGTTCATGGTAAGGATGGGTGCGGCAAAGTACCTGGAGCTGAACAGTACCGCACCAGCAACCACCAGCGCGGTGAATATGGCTGTAAAGAGTATGGAGCGGCCGCTCAGGTCCCAGAACGATGGCACAAAGTCGGCAACCGGACCTTCAAATACCATGGTGTAACCGGATTGGAGTATAGCTGCCTCAGAGAACACCGTCAGGCCGTACGCCGGATGCTCAAACGTCTTGATGTCCTTTCGCCCTGCAACGCCCTTCGTTTCGCTGTCGATAATGGCTGAAAGCTTGTTTCCTATGGTTTCTTCATCCGACGATACGACTATCATGCCTTTTGAATCGACAAGGTGCAGGCTGCTTCGAGCGCTGGGTACCGCCTTGGTGAAATCCGAGACGACCTTGTCCAACGACAATGCTATACCCGCGACGCCTACCGCGTCGGTTCCAGACAGTACCCTCGTGTTGAACCACAGCGCTGTGGTACCGAGTTGCTCGTTGTGGTCGAGGTTCAGGCTCAGTTCCGTGCTGGAGGCCAGTACGTCGAAGAACCACGAATCATCGGGCTTGCTGGTGGACAGCGTGTTTATCAAGGCATCGCCGATGTAGAAGGAGCCCGTGGACTTGTTGGCTATGAAAGCCGACGAGAAGCCTGTCCTGGAGGCATATTCCTTGGTGGTGGCAAGGACTTTCTTGCCCAGGGCTACATCCTTTTCATCGCCCGTGAGCCACTCCACCAGGAATGGGCTGCGGGCGAGCGCCAGGGAGACTTCCCAGCCGCGGGCTATCTCGGTTTCTATTCCCGATTTTGACGACTCCACGATCTCGTCTATCACATCGAGGAAGTTCTCCTGGATGTACGACCGGGCAGGCAGGATTCCCATGATCAAGGACGTCGCGACGCCGATGATCAACGCCACGACGATGAACAGTGAAAAAGCGGTCCTGAGTTTCATGGCAAGCTCCTCTTATCAATCATAGCGCATCAGTATTCGATGAAGTCGTCGTCATTGGCCTTGTTCGATGCGGACGGAGCATTCCTGACGGTTATGCCCGTTGATGAGCTTCTGGTCCTTACCGGGGCCCCGTGCTCCGCGGATCTTTGTTCCATGGACCTGCCTGACGGAGGAAGTGTCCCTCGGAGCTGTTTTCTGGATGGCAGCACTTCTTCGGATCTGGTTGTGGTGCCTGATGTGGTTGCCGAAACGGCGGCGTCAACCTTGAAGAACGAGATGACTTCCTTGAGCTTTTGAGCCAGCTGGGCCAGTTCATTGGTCGTACCCGCAACCATCGTTGCCTGGCTGGCAATCTCTTCGCTGGTGGCACTGAATTCCTCGGAAATCGAAGCGTTCTGCTGGATGACGGTATCGAGCTGGGCGATTGCCTGATTGATCTGCTGGGTGCCGGTATCCTGTTCCCTGCTGGCAACGCTGATTTCCTGCACGAGTTCCGCGGTCTTCTGGATGTCCGGAACCATGTTCTGCAGCATCGTGCCTGCTTTTTCTGCCACATCGACACTGTGCTTTGACAGGGTGGAAATCTCGCCGGCGGCCAGCTTGCTGCGCTCCGCGAGCTTGCCTACTTCGCTGGCCACCACGGCGAAACCCTTGCCGTGCTCGCCGGCCCGCGCCGCCTCGATGCTGGCGTTCAGCGACAGCATGTTCGTCTGGCGCGCTATTTCTTCTATGATGCCGATTTTTTCCGCGATCTGGCGCATGGCGCTGACGGTCTCGGCCACCGCGGCGGCTCCCTGCTTGGCGTCGCCGGCGGCTTTGGAGGAAATGCGCTCGGTCTGCGTGGAGTTGTCGGCGTTCTGCTTGATGTTGGCGCCCATCTGCTCAACGCTGGCGGATACTTCCTCGGCGCTCGCGGCCTGTTCCGTAGCGCCTTGCGAGAGCTGCTGGCTGGAATCCGCTATGCCTGCTATGCCGGTGGCCATCTGCGCGGCAGCCTCAGACAGCTCGTTGGCGTTTTCAAGCACGGAGGCTGAACCGTTCTGCACCTCGACAACGATGTGCCTGAGATCCGTTGACAGCGTCTGGATGGCCCTGCCCAGGTTGCCTATTTCGTCACCCCGTCTGAGGAAGGCCTCCGGAACATCCCTGCGGATGTCGCCCGTGGCTACCAGTTTCAGATGATCGACCGCCAGCCCGATCGGCCTTGCTATCGAGCGGCCGATCAGGATGGACAGGAGGATTATGATGAGCACCGCCACGGCGCTGAAGGCCACGACGAGGAACGCGATATCCCGTCCGCTCTTCTGGATCTCGGCTTTCGCCTGCGTCACGCCGAAGCTCCATGTCGGTGTCCCCTGCACGGGCGCGGCGAACAGGATCATCACTTCGCCGTCAGGCTTGGTGATCTCCAGTGAGAAGGTTTCCCCCAGCAGCATTTTCCGGCCACCCTCGTCCAGGCCTTTCATGCCAGATTCGGCGCTGTCGAGTGTATTCAGTTTCATAACCAATTCGGGGGTGGCATGAGCTATCACGAGACCCGTTCCGTCCACGATGAACCCAGAACCGGTCTCACCAAACTTGACCGATGTAGCGGTTCTGGACAGGTTTTCCAGAGTGATCTGGATACCCACGATCCCGTCGTTCTTGCCGTTTCGCTTGATCGCGGCCGCGACTACGACGATGGGCTTGCCCGTGGCTTTTGATATGACCGGATTTGCCACGGCACTGTTGGTGGTGCCTCGCATGATCTCCTTGAAGTAGTCGCGGTCAGAAATGGTGCCGGTCTCTCCTTTCAAGGTGATGAAGGCACCATCATTCCAGGCGACGAAGGTTCCGTCGAATTCATCTGAAACCTGCGTATCCAGATTACGCAGCATTGCGCGTATCTCGTCTTTGTTGCCCCGAATCATGACATCGCGGATAGCCATGTCCTCCGCGAAACGCATATAGCGTAAAAGCAGGGAGGAAAGCTCGTCGGCGCGCGCCCGGACTATTTCCAGGGAATACCCCTCGGCGAGGGTTTTGGCGCTTTTAAACGAGTTCTGGGCTATTACGATACCCAGGATTGCCAGGACCACAAACGTTGAAAGGCCGAATATCAGGGCTATCCGCGTGCCGATGGACGCTCGTGCGTTCCATTTGATCTTTATGTCAGCCACAGATTCCCCCTGGATTTTCACTGTATCTATAACTTGACGAACCACGTCAGAGCATATGAGACAAACGCAAGTATACACTGGAATTTTAGAAATAATAGACCTTTGGGAGATGTTTGGCTCTCGCAAGCCAAACATCATGCCCGTCACTGGTCTTCTGGCAGAGTTCCGGTTCCCTCGAGCGTAAAGAAGCCCACCAGGGTCTGCAGTTTCTGCGCCTGGTCTGCAAGGCCTGAAGCGGTATCGGCGACCATCGTGGCCTGGCTGGCGATTTCCTCGCTGGTGGCGCTGAATTCCTCTGAAATGGACGCATTCTGCTGGATGACGGAATCCAGCTGCGTCATGGCCTGGTTTATCTGCTGGGCGCCCGCGTCCTGCTCCCTGCTCGCTATGCTTATCTCCTGCACCAGGTCGGCCGTCTTCTGGATGTCCGGTACCATGCCTTCAAGCATCGTGCCGGCCTTGTCCGCTATGCCTACGCTGTGGGTGGACAGGGTGGCTATCTCGCCGGCGGCCAGCTTCGAGCGCTCGGCCAGTTTGCCCACCTCGCTGGCTACGACGGCGAAGCCCTTGCCGTGTTCGCCGGCCCGCGCCGCCTCGATGCTGGCATTCAGCGATAACATGTTGGTCGAGCGGGCTATCTCCTCGATGATGGCTATCTTTTCGGCTATCTGGCGCATGGCGTCGACCGTCTGGTGAACCGCGGAGAGCCCTTCCCTGGCATCGCTTGCCGCCTTGGTCGATATCTTCTCGGTCTGGAAGGCGTTGTCGGCATTCTGCCTGATGTTTGCGCTCATCTGCTCGACGCTGGCCGAGACTTCCTCGGCGTTGGCGGCCTGCTCGCTGGAGCCCTGCGATAGCTGCTGGCTGGATTGTGCTATGCCTTCGAGCCCGATGGACATCTGCGATGAGGCTTCGGAAAGCGAGGAGCTTCCATCCAGTATCGAAGCGCCGGAATCCTGCACCTGCTGGACGACCTGCCGCAGCTTGGAGATCGTTTCCTTGAGGGATACGATCAGCCGTCCTGCCTCGTCGCCGCCTCTGGAGTAGCGGTCGTCAAAGCTTGCGCCCAGGCGCCCGTTGCCCCTTTCCTGCTTTTTGGCAGAAGCGTAGACCCGGGGGGGGGAGACACGCCCCCCGAGGATAAGCGCGATGGTTACCATGGCGCCCGCCAGGGCAGTTGCGAGCACGACTATTATTGCCAGCGCACGGGCGAGGCTGGCCGCCGCTTCAGCCTTTTTGGCACCGATGATCTGGTCTATGTCGTCAACGTAGTTGCCGGTACCGATAACCCAGTTGAAACCTGGCACGTAGATGCTGTAGCTCCGCTTGGGAGCGGCTTCAGTCTGGCCGGCCCGCGGGAACCAGTACTCGGTATATCCGCCACCCTTCATGCCAATTTCTATGATGGCCCGGATCAGCTCGAATCCGTTGACGTCCCTGGTGGTGATGCGGTTGGTGCCTTCAGTCGCCGAGCCGAGGTTTACGATGTTGTCGCCCTCAGGCGTATCGGCCCAGAAGTAGCCATCCTCGCCAAAGCTCATCGAGCGCAACTGGCTGGTGGCGAGGGCGAGGGCCAGGGCCTCGCTGAGTTCGCCCTTGTCGCGCAACTGCGCAAGGTTGTCGAGCATGGAGGCCGCGGACTCCACCTCGCTCTTGATCAGGCGGTCAAAATCGTCCCGCAGGGTGGATTCAAGAACGCCTACCTGGACTTCCGAGGCCGAGCGGAGGACGAACATGAACACCAGCGTAAGACTCAAAGCCACGATAAGAGCCGATGCGGCTGCCAGCGCAACGATTTTCATGCGTATCGATTTCATGTCGAGCCTCCAGATGTTCTCGATAGACTAATCCTCAAAATCCGAAAGCCTGAAAAATGACACGAGCCCCTGGAGCCGTTCAGCCTGGGCGTACAGTTCCGCCGACGTGTCGGCGACCATGCGCGCCTGGCCCGCGATTTCCTCGCTGGTAGCGCTGAATTCCTCCGAGATGGAGGCATTCTGCTGGATGACCGAATCCAGCTGGGTCATGGCCTGGCTGATCTGCTGCGTACCGCTATCCTGCTCGCGGCTCGCGACGCTGATCTCCTGCACCAGGTCGGCAGTCTTCTGGATGTCCGGCACCATGCCTTCCAGCAAGGTTCCCGCCCTGTCGGCTATGTCGACGCTCTGCTGCGACAGCACCGATATCTCGCCCGCTGCCACCTTCGAGCGCTCAGCCAGTTTGCCGACCTCGCTGGCTACCACCGCGAAGCCCTTGCCATGCTCGCCGGCCCTGGCCGCTTCTATGCTGGCGTTGAGCGACAGCATGTTCGTCTGCCGCGCTATCTCTTCTATAATATCTATTTTTTCAGCGATCTGGCGCATGGCTGCAACCGTCGCCCGTACAGCTGACAGGCCTTCCTTGGCATCGTTGGCCGCCTTTGAGGAAGTTTTCTCGGTCTGGAACGAGTTGTCCGCGTTCTGTCTGATGTTCGCGCCCATCTGTTCAACGCTTGCAGATACTTGTTCCGCGCTGGCGGCCTGCTCCGAAGCGCCCTGGGACAATTGCTGGCTGGATTCGGCTATGCCGTCTATGCCGGTAGCCATCTGGACTGAAGCTTCGGAAAGAGCCGCAGAACCGGAGATCATGACGGAGCTGGCGTCCTGCACATTTTCAATGACCTCGCGCAGTTTTGCCACCGTAGCGGACAGGGACGAGACGAGCACCCCGGCCTCATCCTTGCCGGAGGCCATCCTGTGGTCAAATGCCTCGTCGAGCCGGCCGGCGGCCAGATCCCGGACCCTCGCCGCCGCATAGACGAGCGGTTTGGCTATGCGGTCTCCCATGAGCACCGCCACGGCAACCATCGCGGCGGACAGCACCGACGCTATGACGGCTATCATCACCAGGGCCCGGCTCAACACGGCCTCGGCGGCGGATCGCTTCTCCGCGATGACCTTGTCGATATCGTCGGTGTAGTTTCCCGTTCCGACGACCCAGTCGAAACCGGGTGAATACTTGCTGTACCCGCGCTTGGGCAACGCCTCGGTTTCGCCGGCCCGGGGGAACCAGTAGTCGGTATAGCCGCCGCCGCTCATGCCGGCGTCTATGATGGCCCGCACGAGTTCAAAGCCGTTGACGTCCTTGAGGCCCAGGCGGTTGGTTCCCTCGGAGGCTCCCCCCAGGAGGACTATGTTGTCGCCCTTGGGTGTATCAGCCCAGAAATAGCTGTCGTTGCCGTACCTGATATCGCGTAGCAGCGTGGCCGCGAATGATCGGGCCGCTGAGTCGGCGAGTGCGCCTGAGTCCCTGAGCTTGGCGATACGCTCAAGCATCGAGACCACCGTTTCGATCTCGCTCTTGATGAGCAGGTCAAAATCATCCCGCAATGTTGTCTCGAGCGCCTGGACCTGCCCGTCGATTGACGTTCTCAATATGGAGATGAAGAATATTGAGAGACTGAGCGCAACGATAAGCGCTGCCGCGGCCGAGAGTACGACAATTTTAGTCCGGATTGATTTCATGGTTAAAGAATAGACCATGAGCGCCGCGCGTCAAGGAATTACGTGAGCAGATCGCGGTCTTCAGCGTATTCCTCACCCCGTACTTCCTTGAACAGCCTGACGAGCCGCTCCACGCTGGAGCCTGATTTCTCCGCGCCGCTGAGGTCCGCCACGATGCTGCCTTCGTGCATCATCACGAGCCTGTCGCCTTCAGCCAGCGCGCGGCGCATGTCGTGCGTCACCATCAGCGCTGTCAGGTCGTAGTCGCGGACGAAGCGACGGGTCAGTTCCATGACGATATCGGCGTTGCGCGGGTCGAGGGCCGCGGTGTGCTCGTCCAGGAGCAGCACGGCGGGCCTGGTCATCGCGGCCATGAGCAACGCCAGGGCCTGCCGCTGGCCGCCGGAGAGCCTGGAAACATTCTCCGACACCCGGTCTTCCAGGCCCATGCCGAGTTCAGCCAGCCGTTCCAGCAGCCTGCGCTTCAGCGAGGCCGGCTTGGCGGGCAGCAGGCGACGGGGACCCTTGCGGCTGGCGAGGGCCAGGTTATCCATCACGGTCATCTCCGGGGCGGTGCCGGCCGTGGGGTCCTGCCGGACGCGGCCGACGATCCTGGCCCGGTGGTATTCCGGCTCACCCGCGCGGTCGAGGCCGTCCAGCACGACGCTGCCGGCCGCCACGGGGACAGACCCCGCGATGGCGTTGAGGAGCGTCGTCTTGCCCGCCCCGTTTGATCCGATCAGGGAGATCCACTGTCCCTTCGGCACCGACAAAGACAGACCGTCTATGGCGGCGCGTTCGTCCTGGGTGCCGGCGTTGAATATGACGGTGAGGTTTTCTATGGTGATCACTGGTGTTTACCCTTGGTTCCGGCCCTGGAAACGGCCGCGTTCAGGCCGCGCCGGGAGGCCTGGTTTGCCTTGAAGCGGCCGGCTGCCACCGCGCCCACGACCAGCAGGGCGGTGACCATCCTGAGGTCGTTGGGGCCCATGCCGACGAGGTAGCCGTACTTGCGGCCGGCGAACATGATGGTCCGGAAGGCTATGGAGCCTATGATGACGCGCACGAGCTGGATGCCGATGCGGTTGGAGCGGAACAGGAATTCTCCGACCATCACGCTTGCGAGACCCGCCGCCACGACGCCTGAGCCGAAATTGACGTCTGCAAAGCCCTGGTACGAGGCGGCAAGTCCGCCTGAAAGCCCGCACAGCGCTCCTGAAAGCGAAACGCCGGCGGTCCTGAGCACCTTTGGGTTGGATCCCGCCCCGATGACGACGGATTCGTTGTCTCCCAGCGCGCCCATGGCTATGCCCGCCTCGGTGGAGAAGAACAGCGCGAGCAGGCCCAGCACGCTGGCTGCGACGATGAGGAAGAACAAGGCCGCTGACCAGTCGCTGGAGCCGGGCAGGAGGCCGTAGGCGGCGTCCATCACCGGGTTGTTGGCTATCAGCGGCATGTTGGCCTTGCCGCCCATCACGCGCAGGTTGACCGACCACAGGCCGGTCATCACGACGATGCCTGCGAGCAGCGAGGGAACCCTGAGCGCGGCGTGGATGGACCCGGTAGCCGCCCCGGCCAGCGCCCCTGCCGCCAGGGCTCCCAGCATCGCGACCACCGGGTTGGCCCCGGCGGAAATCAGCGCGGCTGCCGCCGCCGCCCCGAGGGGAAAGGCCCCCTCGGCTGTCAGGTCAGGAAAGTCCAGCACGCGGAATGAAACGAATACGCCGAGGGCCAGAATGCCGTAGACAAGACCCTCGACGAGTATGGCTTCTATCACTTCTTTCTGCGCTCGACGGTACCGTTGCGGACGACGGAAGTAGCCTGCGCTACCAGTTCAGCGGTCGGCGAGATGCCCAGCTTCGCGGCCACGTCCAGGTTGAGGACGAGGCTCTTCTCGGCGGGCGAGTCGGGGAAGTAGGTGGGAATGGCGCCTGGTTTCTCGCCCTTCAGGATGCGGGCGACGATCCGGCCCGTAGCACGGCCCATCTGGTAGTAGTCAAAGCCGAGGGCGGCCAGCACCGGCACGGTCTCGGCGCTTGTCGGATCCGCCGTAACCAGCGGCAGGCGTTTCTGGAGGCAGACCTCGGCGACCGCGTTGACCGCGGAGAACACCGTGTTGTCGTTGCCCAGGTACAGGCCGTCTATCCGGTCCGCTATCGCCTGCACCGCCGAGCGCACCTCGGAGGAGTTGGCTACCGTCGATTCAACGAGCTGGATGCCCTTCCTGTCGCAGTACGCCCTGACCAGTTCAGCCAGCTTGACCGAGTTGGCTTCGCCGGCATTGTACACGTGCCCCAGGCGCCTTATGGGCTTGAGCGAGGTGAGCAGGTCGAGCTGGGCAGACACGGGCGTCATGTCGGAGGTGCCGGTTACGTTCTTGCCGCCGCCCTGGTACGACGAGACGAGCCCCGCGGCCACCGGGTCGGTGACGGCGGAAAACACCACGGGTATGTCCCTGATGGCGCTGGCCAGCGCCTGGGCGGTCGGCGTGGCAATGCCGACCGCGACCTGTACCATGTCTGACTTGAACTTGCGCGCTATCTGCGCCGCGGTGGCCATGTCGGCATTGGCGTTCTGCAGGTCCAGGCGGACTCCTGGCACGGTGGCCGTAAGCTCGTCCACGATGCCGCGCTCGATGTCGTCCAGTGCCGGGTGCGACACGAACTTGGCGATGCCCACCGGCACGTCCTTGACCGCGGCAATGGAGAGCACGGCGGTCATGGCGATGAGCGCCGCCACGAGTGAGGTTGTAAAGAAAGCCTTGGTACGCATGTGCAGTATCCTCCGGTAAAACGTATCTATTAGTAGTAACAGAATTGAAGCATACTGATGGCTCCGGTTTGCGTCAAGTAGATAGTCGGTGCTACATGGAATTTTGAGCCCTTGTTTTTGAAACAGCCTTTTGACATTCAAAATGTTTCTACAGGAATATACATTTTTCAAGTGACAAGACGGCCCAGGCTTGGTATAATATTTCTATTATGGAGATGCGCACGAATGAACGATGAAACCGGATTGGTCGCGGCCAATTTTGAAGAGATGTCCCGCACGCTCGCCGCCACGAACGATCCCGTTCTTATAGAGGGATTCCTGTACAGCCTGTTCACCAAGGCCGAGGCCGACGAGATAGCCAAGCGCTGGGCTCTGGTAAAGCGCATAGCGGAAGGCGTTCCGCAGCGGGCCATTGCGGCCGAACTGGGCCTGTCCCTGTGCAAAATAACCCGCGGGTCGCGCGAGCTTAAAAAAGAGCAATCATCCTTCAGGGAGATGCTCGAGATAGCCGGTTACACCGTCGTGGAGAAGAAACGCAAGGTCCGCTGACACCTGGATAGGCAACCTGGCAGGCTCCACGGAGCCTGCCAGCCTCCGCGATCGCGTTTCCGCGTACGAGGGCAGTCAGGCGAGCCGTGAATCAGGCTACAGCTACGGTCACGCTCTCGATGAGCACGTCGGTCTTGGGCACGTTCTGGTGCGGAAACCGGTTGCCAGTCTCCACCGCCGCGATGGCATCCACCACGTCCATGCCCTCGGTTACCTTGCCGAAGGCGCAATAACCCCAGCCGGCCGCGTCCTTGGACTTATGGTTCAGCGGCTTGTTGTCGGCCACGTTGATGAAGAACTGGCAGGTGGCGCTGTTGGGGTCCGAGGTCCTGGCCATGGCGATGGTGCCGCGCGCGTTTGACACGCCGTTGTCCGCTTCGTTCTTGATTGGCGCCCTGGTGGCTTTTTCCTTGAGGCCCGGCGTCATGCCGCCGCCCTGGATCATGAAGCCGGGGATGACCCGGTGAAAGACCGTTCCGTTGAAGAACCCGGACTCGATGTACTCGACGAAATTCTTGACGGTGGCCGGGCTGGTGTCGGCGAAGAGTTCGATATTGAACGAGCCGAGGCTCGTCTTGAACGACGCGATCGGATTTGCCATCCTGATGCTCCTTGGTGGTTTATAGCGTATAGAGTAACGCCGGCGGGCCGTCCGGGGCAAGATCATCGGCCCTGGCCTGAACCAGCTTTACAGGCATGTAGGGCTTCCGTACAATGAACATGGTGTGGAGGATATTGATGACGAAAGTACTGTCTCTGGGCGGCTCGATCGTGGCCCCGGATGCGCCTGACGCAGCCTTCGTAAAGGCGTTTGCCACGCTGGCCAGGCGCTGGCTGGACGTGGACCAGGCGCGCCGGCTCATCATCGTCGTCGGCGGCGGCGGCCCCGCGCGGGCCTGGCAGAAGGCCTATCGCGACGCGGTGGACGTTCCCGATTACGATGCCCAGGACTGGATAGGCATCATGGCCACGCGCCACAACGCCCAGCTCGTGCGCAGCATGTTCCTGGAGCTCTGTCCCCACGAGGTGGTCACCGATCCCACGAGCGTGTCCGTGTTCGGCGGCCGGGTGCTCGTGGCCTCCGGCTGGAAACCCGGCTTCTCCACCGACTTCGACGCCGTCGTGCTCGCCGAGCGCTTCCAGGCCGACGTGGTGGTCAACCTCTCCAACATCGCCAAGGTGTACACCGCCGACCCCAAGGTGGACCCGGCGGCAAAGCCCGTCGATTCGATATCGTGGAAGGATTTCCGCGCCATGGTGGGCAATGAGTGGACGCCGGGCAAGAACGTGCCCTTTGATCCCATCGCCTCGCGGCGCGCGGAAGAACTTGGCCTTCGCGTGATCTGCGCCGCCGGCACCGACCTGCCCAACCTGCAGGCCATCCTGGACGGCAAGCCGTTCACCGGAACGACCATCGGAACTACCGGCGAGGCAGCTTCAGGAATCTAGCTGTATTTTGTGGCGCGGACCGTCTTCCATGTAAAGCCCGCGATGGCGCTGGAATGTATCTCGCTGCCTTCAAGGTATTCCGCGACCGGCGCAAAGCGCGAGCCGTCCAGGTGCCACACGAGGGCGGCGCCGGTATCGGGGTTGAGGAGCCAGTATTCCTTGACGGCGGCGCGCTCGTAGAGGTCGCGCTTGTCGCCCAGGTCCTTGTGCGCGGTAGAAGGCGACAGCACTTCGATGACCAGGTCCGGCGCGCCGTGGATGCCGTCGTCATGGATCTTGCTCCGGTCGCACACCACCAGCACGTCCGGTTGCGCCACGTCATCCGAGTCCTCGTCATCTTCATCCGGAAACAGGTAAACATCGATGGGCGCAATGAACGGCACGCAGGGTTTGTCCGCAAGGTAGTATTTGATCGTGGCAAACACGTCTCCAGCCAGATCCTGATGTCCCGTGCGCGGAGCCGGGCTCATATCGTAGATGACGCCGCCAATCAGCTCGCGCCGCACATCGTCGTTCCAGGATTTGTAGTCCGCCACCGTGTATCGGCCGTCAGGCTTCAGCGCTGATGTTCCATCCGTACGCATTGCAGGCCTCCACAGACAAGTATACTCGCTCAGACGCGCAAAGTCAGGCCTTGGAGTCAGGCAGGGGGCGCCAGTTTCAGGAATCTGGTGGCTTGGGTCAGACGCGCCCCCAAGGCCGGGCTTCCGTCGCCAGGAGGCGCCGGCGATCCCGGCCTTCCCCGGAAGAGGGTTATCTATCGGTCCCGGATCCGCTCAAGCAGTTCCGCGTAGCGTTGGGCGTAGCCTTCCTTGCCCAGCTTGAGCGCCAGTTCGTTGAGGGACACGAGGCAGCGCTCGGCGTCTGCTGCGCGGTTCAGGGACAGCCAGACGCCGAACGAGCGGCGATACAGGTCAAAGGCCGCGAGCTCGTCGCCTGACTTGCGGCTGAGCCGGGCCAGCGCCTCGAGGTCGGCGCCGATGCCGGGGGAGTTTTCGGCCGCCTTGTCGGATTCGAGAGCCTTGCGGGCCCAGTCCAGGGCGGCGGGCAGGTTGCCGCGGGCATTGGCTATGGAGGCGAGGGCGTAGCGGTTGGAGCCGAGTTCCACCCAGCGGCGCGCCTTTTCATTGGCGGCGGCGGATTTCAGGATGTAAGCCTCGGCGGCGTCCAGTTCGCCGCGGGCCATGGCGGCGATGCCGCGGTTGTGCGCCACGACGGCTGCCACGGCCTCGTCGCCGGCCGCCAGCGGTTCAGCCTCGGCGAACAGCAGATCCGCCGCGGCCGCCGCGGCTGTCGTAGTTGCCGCGCTGGCTGCGGAGCCCTGCGAGACGCCCTCGGCGTAGGTCAGCTCGCCGGCATTGGAAAGGCACAGCGCCACGAGAGAAGGCTTGCCCAAGGCGCGCGCGTCCTCGAGCGCGTCAGTGAACTCGCGGCGGGCGTCGTCGAAGCTGGTCATGGCCAGATACACGCGGCCGATTGAACCGCGGGAGGCTATGGCGCCTTCCACATTGTCTACGGACAGGTTGGAATCCAGCGCTTCGCCATAGTACTGCAGCGCCGAGGCATACTGCCCCGACGCCAGAAAACCGTCGCCGAGTCTGGAAAATTCAGCAGCGTCATTCTTGGCCGTCACGACGGCGGCGGCTTTCCTGGGGGTGCTGGAGCAGGAGGTTGTCAGACCGCCTGCCATCAAGACAGCGGCGAGAAGGGCGGCACGGACAGCCGCGCGGGAGGTGTTCATCCTGTTCATTCAAAGCTTCCTTCGCGCATGGACCGGTACAGCGATTCCTGCTCTACGCGCTCGGTGACGCCGCCCCTGATCAGCGGGTTGTTCTTGACGCCTTCGAGCACGTCCTGCGCCTGCTGAATGGCGGTGCGCGTCTCGTTGAGGAGGCCGGCTACCTTGGGCATCTCGCTGTTGAGGCCGGAAATGATGCCCTGGAGGCTCTTCATGCTCTTGTCCACCTCGCCCACGATGCTCATCACGCGCTTGTAAAGCGCGTTGTCGTCGTCCAGAAAGGTCTTGATGGAGCCGGAGGGGACAAGCAGTTTCGTGACGATGCCGGTTGGATCGCGGATTGAATCGGTCGTCTCCACGAGGTTGCCGCTGATGGTGTCCAGCTCGGTGAGCAGGCCAGAGACCTGGTCCAGGAGGCCAGCCACGCGGTCCTGCACGTCCGTCACGATGCCGTCCACGTTTTCCATGGTGCCGGGCAGGGCGGCGGCCGCGCGGCTCGCGTCATTGACTATGTCGCCAAGGGGGCCTGTGCTCTGGCCTGCCAGCGCGCGGTTGACCTCCGTGAGCGTCCTGTTGATGGTGACGATGGTCTTGTTGGTGTTCTCCAGGAGCGGGTTGACGTTGGCCAGCAGGCGGGTGATGGTGTCGTCCTTGGGCGGAATATCCACGAGCTCCTGTTCTATGAGCGCCTGACCTTCTATTGAATCAGCCGTCGGGATGAAGACGCCTTCAGCCAACTGCGTCTCGCTGCGGCCGGGGTGGAAAAGCAGCTGCGAGCCCAGCCCGATCGGGGAGACGGTCAGCTCCAGAATGGAATACTCCCGCACCTTGTCGTAGTAGGTGTCGTAGATGTGGAATTCCGCGTCTACGGAATTGTTGGCGTTCAGGGTGAGCCTGTCGATCTTGCCTACCGTAAAGCCCTTCATCATGATGGAGGTGCCCGGTGCCACGCCCGTAGCCGAGGGAAAGGCGGTAACGAAGGCGTAGTCCTGGGCGAACCAGCGCTGGTTGGCTCCGATCAGAACGACGATGGCCACGAAGAAGGCCAGCGCCACGATGATGAACAGACCAACGATCTGGTCGGCAAACTTGATCTTGAATTTCATACATCTCCCCGTTGCGAATTCTCGGCACCGGTATCGTCCAAAGGCGTCCTGATGCGGCTGCCTCTGGCCCTGAGACGTGCCAAAGAGGTATTGAGGGCCAGTTCCGCGCTGCTGACGGTGGCATCATAGGTGCCAAAGGCCACCATGACTCCGGCCTTGATGACGCCCAGCCTGTCCGCAAACCGGAAGGCCAGGTCGGAACTGTTGGCCACCACGATGATGGTGCGCCGCTTTTTCCTGAGTTCATCGAGCAGGCTGAAGACCTTCTCGGCGGCGTCCTCGTCCAGGTTGGAGGTTGGATCATCCATGAAAATGACAGAAGGCTCGTGGATGACGGCACGCGCTATGGACACCAGCTTCTGTTCGCCGGCCGAAAGCTCCGCCGGCCGTATGGTCAGGCTTTCGTCATAGCCGAGCTTGTCCAGCAACTGGCGCACTGCCGCGGCTATGGCCTTTTCGCCCAGGTGGTGCCTGTGCACGCGGAGCGGCATCGCCACGTTGCCGAGTATGGTGGTGTCCGACCAGAGCGCCGCATCCTGGAATACGAAGCCTGTAGTCGCCCTGAACGCGAATTCTTCCTTGCGGCCGAAGCGGGCCATGTCCGCGCCACGGAACGAAACCGAACCCGAGTCCGGCACCACCAGGCCGGCGGCCACCTTGAGCAGCGTGCTCTTGCCCGAGCCTGCCGCGCCCATCACCACGCTGCACAAGCCTTCCGGAAACGATACGTTCGTGCCCGACAGGATCTCATAGCCGCCTGACGAGGCGGTTACGCCACGCAGCTCCATGGCCTGGGCTTCCCGAGTCGTGTCAGGCATATTGCACCAGCGTTATGAGCACATCGGCGACGATGATGAGGATGAAGCTCAGCCCCACGGCCTTGATGCCGGCCACGGGAATTTCAGTGCTGGCGCGGTTGACCGAGAAGCCCTGGTAGGTGGCCACGACCGATACGATGACGCCGAACACGAAGGCCTTGAGCAGGCCGGACAGCACGTCGCTGACGGTCAGCGTGGACATGAGGGCCGAGAGGTATTCCATGATGGGCGTTGGCTTGACGATCTGCACCACGATGAACGATCCGAGCAGCCCGAAGATGTTGAAATAGACGGTGAGCACGAGCATCGACACGACTACCCCGATGAAGCGCGGCACCACCAGGTATGACACCGGATTGAGCCCCACGGCCATGTACGCCTCGATTTCATGGTTGACCACCATGGTACCCAGTTGCGTGGCTATCGCGGTACCCGAGCGTGCCGTGATGACGAAGGCTGTGAGGAGGGGCCCGAGTTCCCGCGTAATCACGATGATCAGGATGGTGTACATCAGCTGGCTCTGCCCGAACTGCGGCAGCAGGCTGGAGCCGATGACGTTGATGGCCGCGCCTATCGCAATGGCCATGATGGCGTTGATCGCGAGGGCCTCATAGCCGGTAAACAGGATCTGCATGATGAGGACCTTGTAGCCTACCTGGCTCTTGCGGAAGAAGCGGACGGTTTCCCTGAGGACGGTGTAGAAGAAGCCGAGTCCGTAGAGCAGTGCCGAGGCCTTGAGCCGCGCGGCGCGTCCTATCTGTGCGATCATGCTGTTGGGTCCCTCACATCGAGTATCGGCGTGTACCGCTTCCTATTCAACCCGCTTTCGGATGCTCCGTATCCAGCCCCCTTTTACGGAGCCGAGAACTGGCCTTTGATGGAACCCGAGAAAAAGCCTGTGATCGCGCCTGAGATTGTGCCGATGCGCCGCGTCAGGGCCCGTTCCAGCACGTTGCTCATGCCGCGCGGAGGAAAACGGGCCTTGCCGTCATCACGGAGCCAGGCGTTCCAGGCCGGCGGCACGATGCCCAGGGGTGCCAGCGCCATAATGCAGGCCCGGTACAAGCCGTTGAGCCGGGCAAAACGGAGCCACTCGTCAGTACCGCGGGCCTCGTCGAGCGCAGCGGTAAAGCTTTGGTCAAAGGCAAAGCGGAACAGGTCCGCCTCCAGCGCGGCCCAGAGTGCCAGCGACAGACCCGCGCCCTGTTCCGCGGCCCGGTCAAGCGAGACCGCCAACGACTGGAACGGGTCGTACTGCTGGAGCCCGAACCGGTACGGGGACAGAGCTTCGTTGAAGGCTGGGTTTCGCTCGGCAATGGCCTTCCTGGAGATCGTTTCAGTGCAGCGCGGCAGGGCGCGGCCGTCCGGGGCTTCTGACCAGGTGAGGAGTTGCACGGTGCCGGAGTCGTCAGCAGGGGCGTCGGGCTTGCCGGGAAGGTAGGTGACGAGGGTGAGGGATGTGGGGGTGACGAGGAGGGCGCGAATGGGGTTTTGGGGCGTCATGGGTTCCATTTATGCCGTTGGCAGGTATTCATAGATCTTTAGTCCACTCATTTGATAGAACTTCAGCTTGTTTGAGTACAAGTTCTATAGCCTCTTCGGTTTTATCCGGAGGGTATTTGTACTTGCGAAGCGTTATGCGTACAAGGTTTCGTAATTTTGCACGGATGCTCTCACGTTTCTGCCAATCAACGCTGGTACTTTTTCTAAGCTTTTCAGTGATTTCCTGTGCGATTTTTTTAAGGATTTCATCACCCAATTCCCGGACTGCACTTTCGTTTTCTGCAAGGGCATCATAAAAGGCAACTTCATCGGAATTTAAACCTAAATCAATTCCGCGGTTAACGGTGTCCCTGAATTCCTTTGCAAGGGCGATTAATGCTTCTATTACTTGAGAGCTTTCTATAGAACGATTGCGATACTTTTTGAGGGTATCAAGCAAGCGATCACTATATTTTTTTTCCTGCACTATATTGTTGCGGGTTTTAGACTTTATTTCGTCATGCAACAGCTTTTGCAGTAACTCTACGGCTAGATTGCGTGCAGGCATATTCGCTACTTCAGCCAAGAACTCGTCAGAGAGAATTGAAATATCCGGTCGTTCAAGACCGGCAAGGGCAAAGATATTGTCAATTCCTTGGGCAACTACTGCATTATCAAGAATCTGTTTGAGGGCGCTGTTTTTCTGGTCTTCAGTCAGTTTTAGATCCGAGCCGGAAGCCTTGGCGATTACTGACTTGACTGCCTGAAAAAATGCTATTTCTTCCTGGTATGCTTTAACAGCGTCCAGAGTGGAACATAGTGAGTGGGCTTTGCTTAAAGCGAGTACCACATCGTAAAACCTTTTTTTGCCATCATCCAAGCCAAGAATGTGATTCGCGGCCGGAACCAGTAGAGGAATGGGTGATTTTTTGTAGTTTCTATAGTCGAAGCCGTGGAACAAGCCTCGGACAACATCCAGGAATTCAAGCAATTTGTTATAGGCATCATTGGTGTCGAGGGTTGGGGAGCCTTTACCCTTTGCCTGGGTATAGGTCACGAGGGCATGGCGGAGCTCATTGGCAATACCAATGTAATCGACTACCAAGCCGCCTTCTTTGCCCTTGAATACGCGGTTTACCCGGGCAATGGCCTGCATGAGATTGTGACCCTTCATGGGTTTGTCGATGTACATGGTGTGGCAGGATGGCGCATCAAAGCCAGTGAGCCACATATCCCTGACGATGACCAGTTTAAGCGAATCACCGGGATTCTTGAAGCGCTTTTCTAATTGCTTTTTGGTGCGTCCATTGTAAATATGTGGTTGTAGCGTTTCCCTGTCTGACGCAGACCCAGTCATTATGACTTTAATTGTTCCCTGTAAAGGATCTGCAGAATGCCATTCCGGGCGAAGAACAACCAACGCGCTATAGAGGTTGGCGCAGATTTCACGGCTCATGCATACGATCATAGCCTTGCCTTCGACAGCTGAAGTGCGCGCTTCAAAATGATCGATCAAGTCTTTGGCTACTTGCTCAAGTCGAGGTTGGGCACCTACGAGCTTCTCCAACGCGGCCCATTTACTCTTGGTCTGCTCTCTTGTCTGAGTGTCCTCGTCGTCTTCAATGATCTCATCGATATCATCATCGATAACCGGAATCTCCGCTTCATTCAGGTCAAGCTTGGCTAAACGGCTTTCGTAGTAGATGGGAACAGTGGCACCGTCGAGCACGGCGTCCTGAATATCATAGATACTGACGTACTCGCCAAAAACCGCGACCGTGTCCTTGTCTTCCTGGGCGATTGGTGTACCGGTAAAGCCCACGAAGGTGGCATTGGGCAGGGCATCCCTCATGTTCTTGGAGAACCCGTAGGTATACGCACCGGTCTTCTTGTTAAGGGTTGCCTTGTCGCCGTAGTGGCTGCGATGGGCTTCATCGGCAATAACCACCAGGTTGTGCCTGTCATTCAAGACGGGGAACCGGTCTTCACCATCCTTGATCTGGAATTTCTGGATAGTTGTAAAGAAGATCCCTCCCGAGGGCCGGGCAGACAGCAAATCGCGAAGTTCATCAACGTTTTCAACCTGTACAGGCGTTTGCTTCAAGAGCATGTGCGCCATGCAAAACGTCTCGAACAACTGGCCATCCAGATCATTGCGATCGGTAACGATCAGCAGGGTCGGGTTTTTCATTTCCGGCTGTTGCAGGAGCTTTCCGGCGAAGCAGGCCATTGAGATGCTCTTACCGGATCCCTGGGTGTGCCAAACCACTCCTCCCTTTTTACATCCGGGAGTAACTTTCTCACCCCAGTCGTTTGGCGGTTCAGCCACATCATCAGGATCATGGTGGGAGGCGATAATCGTTGCCCTGACGGCTTCACGTACCGCATGGAACTGGTGGTAACCAGCAATCTTCTTGACGGGGGTATCCCCCATGTTTTCAAAGAGTATGAAGTAGCGTAGGTAGTCCAGGAGCAGTTCTCTGTCAAAGAATCCTTTTATTAAAGTTTCCAGCTCGAACTGCAATAAGGGTTTTTCATTTTCGTTCTTCAGTGTGCGCCAGCGCATGAAGCGTTCCTGATCGGCTGTAAGGGAGCCAAGCCTGGCATTGATGCCGTCAGAAATGACCAAGGTTTCGTTGAAGATGAAGAGGTCGGATATCTCTTGTTTATAGGTTTGCAGTTGATGAAAAGCTGACCAGATGTCTGCTTGTTCGTCAGCAGGGTTTTTGAGTTCGATGACGGCAATGGGCATGCCATTGATGAAGACCACAATATCAGGCCTGCGGGGCTGTTTGGTACCAAAAACGGTAAATTGATTCACTACCAAAAAGTGATTCTTATCGGGGGCGGCAAAATCGATCAGCTTGACCCGGTCTCCGATTTTGCGCCCATTCTTTTCAACTTCAACAGGAACGCCATCCAGAAGCCATTCATGAAACTGACGGTTATTGGCAAGCAACGTCAGATGTTTTGGCTTCTGCAGGAGAGAAACGACTTCATCAATGACGGATGCAGGAATTGCAGGGTTGAGCGATGACAGGGAACTTGCCAGGCGCTTGGGTAGAATGACGCTGGCATAATCGGGCCGTTCCGGACTGTCGCCGTCATGGCCTATGTCGGGGCCGTAGGCGTAGTCATAACCTTGGGCGCGGAACCAATCTATAGTAATTTTTTCAAGCTGGTCTTCTGTCATGATACGTAACCTTGTCGTACCAGCTCCGCATGCACAAAGGGAAATTTTCTCGAAAGGTAATCTGAACTTAGGTTATGCGAAAGAAATCCATCAAAACATTCAGTACGAGTACGGCACGTTTCAGGTTCATTCAAACCAAGTTCATCGATCGTATCTTGCGCTAACGTACGAATGCTGACCGAGACTTGCTGCGCTATAGAAACAGTACCACTAACAAAATTGATTGTGAATGTACCCGGCTGCAGCGCGAACGGGTCGAGGATATTAGTTTTTATTCCTTTTCGACGATTCGGACCAAGAGCTGAAAGTCGATAATTATCCCACTCATAAGCTTTCCAGGCATTTTTTGATTTTGGAACGAAATGATCAGTGAAGCTGGCGCCGGTTTCCCAGTAAAAATACATTGAAAGGTAGGAGCAAACGCCATGGTACGCATCCCAAAGATTCTTTTGCGATTTTGACCAGTAAGCGGGTAGAGTTCCAGCTTTGAGTGGAGGTGCACCAGGGGCAATTCCCTTGTTTCTTAGCCAGGATTGACCAGGAATACGCACTTTTTGGTTAAAGTCCGGTGGCTCTGATTGCGGCTGCACTGGTATCAAAGAAATATTCCTTTCTTTTCACACGCTGCACGCCATCTGATAATGAAGACATCCAACGGACTTAATGCCTTGGCGAGTCGTCCATGAATTTCTCTGATTGCCGAGATATCTAAATTTTGATTCGCATCCAGTAGTTTACTGGCTTCATCCACGAGTTGTTCATATTCCGGAGCCCTTCCACTGAACTGATCAAAGGCTTCACTAGTCAGCCAATTCAAGATATCTCCGTGCTTGGTGAATGATTTTGTTTGTAAGGTTACGTGAGAGTCAATCAGATCAATATCAAACCATGCATCTTGTGTAGGGTCAAACAACGGTTCCACCGATGCCATGATCAACGGGGAGTGGGTTACGAGCAATAATTGGGAGTTCATCGTAGCTGAAAGATCGCGGACCACACGTACCAGCGATGGTATGACGCGTTTTTGCCAACTGGGGTGGAGATGAGACTCAATTTCATCAATGAGAAAGACCATCTGCTCAATCGGAGCTGTCCCCAGAATTTGGACTGCTTTTTGGTGTTCCTCCCAAGCCCAAACCATAAAGTAGGCCAGAGCGATGATCCTGCGCATACCAGCAGATGCATGTACAACCGGAACTGATTGACCATACGACAAGCTCAAGGTTGGCATATCCCGAACATCATCCAAGCTGATTCTGGTCAGTTCACCAGGAATCAAGCGTTCACTTTCATTGGCAGAGAGCGTTGTAAGGACCGCACATAAAGTCTTGAAGGCGCGGCCATTCTCTTTTTGCCAGCCGGCCCAATCCTGAATCAAACCATTGCAGACCATTGTACCTTTTTCACCGCCTAAGCCGTTCCAAACTTGGTCCGGAGTAAAAACGTAGGCAGGTGGTCTGTCCTGTACATCGATACTACCTTTCTTTTTCCAATAGTTGCGAGCCGGATCCCACAAGGCAAAACTACCATCAGCCATGGCATACAGAATGAGCCCCGGATTAGCTGGCCGGCCGGAACGGCCAGTCCAGGCTTGTGATTCCCTGTCAAAAGAACTTGTATATACTTCAGACCCGGTCTTTGCGGTGAATGAAAACTCGATACATGCGGTGCCTTTGCCATAGGGTATCGCTTTTTTTCCGCCGACTAGGCTCGGGTTGATTTCTGCTGGCCATTTTCTGGTCAAAGCCCACCAGGCACTGTCAAGCAGAAAGCTTTTACCTAAACCGTTGTCACCGGTGATCAAATTCAACCTTGAACCAAACTGCGGAATGTAAAATTCCGGAGCTGGTCCAATGTTTTTCAGCTTCAAGTAGTTCAGCATGATACCACCTCAAAATCGTGCAATATATACGAAACAAACGGAATATGAGCCAATTCTAACGTGTTTTGTGCATGTTGATCATCGAATAATTTTATTTCTCGTAAACATGCAGTAGCCCAGATGCGGAAGCGGGTGGCTACATGGCTCTTGATACGGTAGCCCACGGAAATAATCATATCGAGGTTGTAGTAATCCAGGAGGCGCTTGACCTTTCGATTGCCCTCAGTTCGAACCAACAAGAAATCCTTGTGAGTTGCCTCCGGGGCAAGTTCTTCTTCTTCATAGATATTAAGAATGTGTTGGCTGATATTCTGCTGTGTCGTCTGGAACAATTCTGCCAGCATGGGTTGGGTAAGCCAAACCGTTTCGCCTTCAAAGCGGACATCCAGCTTGATGTGTCCGTTCTCAGTCTGGTACACAAGGAATTGGCCATGGGTGGGAGAGATGTCGGGATTCATTGGTTCAGGTTCCTGGTCAGTCATTTTTCGCTCCAGTCAAGAATACGCAGATGATAGGGTTATTCGTCGTCACCTTCGTATTGGCGCCGTATTCTGTCAGCGTCTTCCCTATAATTCTCCGCAATACCCCGGAGTGTTTGGGCGAACTTATGGTAGCCTTGCGAAAGTATTGCTTTTTCTTTTTGATCATATTCTTCTGCCAAATCAAGTTCTGGCTTACCTGATGGATCAACCCAGTGGACACCACGACTGTTCATAATCCCTATTTGGTATCCTTGCCTCAAACTATCGGCCTCTACTCCATTCAAAGCTTTGGCGACTGCCTTGTGAATCCATAATCCTTCTGGATCGGCGGGAGCATGCACCAGAACAACGCCTACCTTGCTCAAAGCAATTTCAAGATGGCCAGACTCAGCCGTAGATTTGCGTATTTGGTTGAACCACTCTTCGAAAAACTGAGCGTCAAAAACTCCGGATTCTTGCATTCCTGGAATCGTTTTCCAGTTGTCCAACAAACGATAGGCGTTTATGGCCGTGTTTTTCTTTTGTTCATCGGGAAGCTCTTGTTCCTGCTGGAAATTCTTGGAGCGAAATATCAAGCGAATAAGCTCACAAAAGAGATTAGGATCATTGGCTAATTGTCGCTCCAGTGTTCTGGGTCGCGTACCACTGTACTCATCGAGCATGGCCAGGAAAGCCCATTCAATAGCGATGCGTTCTTCGTCCGTAACATCTGGGCTGTCCTGAAGGTACTTGATGGTTTCAGTAATGTTGTGTCGATCCAGGGCCTCAACAGGTTCTTGGGACTGGCATGCATCTAACAGGGCTCTTTTGACTTGATTAGTCGAAATTGTGTGTTTAAATTGGTGGGCCACCGCAAGGCAATTGATGGCCGCAAAAGGCCTGCCGTTTTCAAGCATCTTTTCAATTGCATACTCTGGTATGCCATCGTGCTGATAGGGATTAGCATTTGTTTGGGTCCAGTATTCACTCTGATCAGCCCCCAGCCATTTTTCGGCCCTAGACCAGGCTTCGGTTTTGAATGGCAACAAACAAAAGAACTTCGTAATCTGTTTTGTGCTCCATTTCAACTCCGCAAAGGTATCGCACCACTCCCAACCATAGATGTTGAGTCGTTTCCAAATAAAGCCTGTGGCTAAGGCGATGTGCACGGCATTACCATCATCCAGAAATGAGGGCAAGATTTGGAGATCAATCGATTCATCGCTGATTCCTCCAAGGGCGTGTCCTACTTGGCTGGGCGAAATTACTTGGTTGGCAAAATCAACTACGCTTCCAAATCCCTTGGTGTTAAAAATCTGTTGAATAGCAGCCTGGCGACGCTGGTCGAGTTTAGTAGCTTGCGCGGCATAGTCGTCTGTATCTTCGTACAAATCAAAATCTCGATCGGTGAATAAGGGTTGGTGAAGAATAAATGGATCAACTGGGGCCAAACCAGCAGAAATCGTCTCCAGTGCCTCTAAACGTTCAACCGGCATAACCCACTTCGCTTCAGGAAACTTCCGATGCTTAACCGTCAGTTTTAGGAGATGGTCCCAAATGAACAAACGCTCTTGGTCTGGCAATTCTTTAAGGTCATCGAGAGACAGACGTTTGACGAATTGACGAAATACTTCTGGTGGCAGGTCAGTGCTATGGTCAATAAGCTCTGCCAACTTCTTACTATCAGATTTGGCTTGGGCAATTGCTATCTTGGAATAGTTTTCTATCTGTTGCCAGTATTCGGTATTGTTGATTGTTTTACCATGGTCTTCTGGGATACGTAGGAGCCAAACTGGCTTGGAAGTACCAGAACTAGTTTGGAAATGATTTGGTAGCAAGTTCAACAATAGTTTCCAACCGATATTGGGCCAATTTACACAGAGAGTTTGGACAGCGGTCGTGCGTTTATCGATAGAAGCCAGGGTTTGATAGCGCCAGGGTAAGAAAATTGTGGTTAAGGAATTAATAGGACGGTTTACCCAATTCCCGCCGGGGTCATGCGCAGCCAGTTCACCCAAGACTTGTGTTGCGTGGACAAGGTAGGTCTGGTCCCATGCTAAATTTTCCAATGCCCACCACAACCCGGTTAGGTAGTTATGGCCTAAAGCGCCAATTCCCTCTTGGGTAAAAAGCTGGTCAAAGGGACAGGGAGAAACATGCAAGGCATGTTCAATTTGGTTAAGAAAAACTTCCGGGGCTGCCTCGGCCAGAGTAGGCAAAAGACTGTTGAGACTACCCCACAATTGCCAATCGGTAGAGTCTAGAATCTCGCAAATTGAAGTTTTAACCGCTGAATGGATACTTGATTGTGAGCAACGAGGGAAATCCAATTTCGTGCTTCCAAGCATAGCCAGACCTTCGGCCAATCCTTTTCTTAGGATATTTGAATATAAGGTTTTTTTTCCATAAATACTGGCCGCAAACCGTTGCTCGGGCTCAAGTTCAAACGCTGGGTCAATCTCCGTAAATACCTTGAGGGCAATTTTCATCAGAATAGTAAGGTCTTTTTCAAACAGGCGGGATTTTAAAGATTCCAACAAATCTATTCTATCCTTGACCTGCCAATGTCCAGACACAAAGCTAAGGGGCGATTCGGGATGCTCCAAAATCTCGCGATATTCATACACCAAGGTATCGTAAGTTTTTCCGGATAACTCAGTAATGGCGGCGATATCGACCGCGTTGTTTTCGTCCCAAGCACCAATTAAATTGGCCACAGCAAGGCTACTCGCGGATGCATGATGGTTCCAGTATAGTTGAATAGTTTGTGTAAGGCTTGGTATTAGTTCTTGAGGGAAGCGAGCGAGAGCTGGTGGATTGATGGTCTGGAGAGTTTCCTCTATCGAATCAAGGGCAGTTACCTGGTTTACATATTTTGTTTCAAATATCGAGTTGCAGTCCTGAGAAGCTCCAATTAAGCCGGGGTACATTTTGGCATAATTAATACTCATATCCCGTAGAAATTTAATAATCTCTGGCTGGTTTCGATTTACAATCAAAATCCTTAGCAGATATGGCGCTACAACGTTCGGATCAGAAATGACTTCGCCTTGAACAAGTTTGGATGCCAACCCATTTAGAAGGGTTTCTTCAAAGTTTTTTCCGTAGGGCGATATAGTAAACAGCCCCTCCTGAGCAACTAGGCGGCCCTGCTCATCTTCAATTGGTTCAATAAAACGAATTGAATCGTCGGCGTTTGCTACCCAAAGCGATTCTACTTTGAGTTTATTTAGAGCGAAAACACAGCGGAATGGATTTTTTTGTTTGTGAGCACAGTCTTTTTGCTCAAAAGCAAAAAATAGTGCAATGAATGGGGCACTGGTCCAGTCCAATAATGGTGTGTGCAGGCCACAATGTTGACCAGTTGACCAAAGTTCCTTCTCTGCACGACTATCATTGCCCTCTAGTAGAGAGCGATCCATTTTAAATCCCCGAACCGACTTGCGAAATAGGTCAATTTGCTCCTTTGCATGATCTTCCTTGACAATTCGCTCAGGTGAGAAACGGGCCAGACCCGGTGTAAGTTTCCAGTCCGCCCTTCTTTGTCCGCGAAAAACAAATTTTGATTCAGGGATTTTGCCCAGCAAATTAATTATTTCTGAGAATTGCTCTGGCCCTTCGCATAAAATAGAAGGAATACCATCGGCACTCCGGAAATCCAGCTGATAGGCTTCCCAAAAATTGAGATTCATTTTTTTGAACCCTGATAGGCAACATCAGCCACCGATATTTCCCCGGACAGGAGCTTGGGAAGCAGGGAGTCGCGGATATTGTTTAGAACAGTATTTTGTCGTACATTGGTCTCAATCTGCTTCATTGCCGATTGAATGGCCGACTCGTATTGAGCGGTATACTTGATTCCAGGAAAGACAACAAAGCACGTTTCAAACGTTGCTGTTGTTATTGTATCAAATACAGCACCATGAACCTTTTCTTGTAACATAGAAAGTGCGAATTTAAGATTAAAATAATTATAACAGTTGCTGCTTCCATTATTTCCAAGTATTCCATAACATGATTGGTTCATACACATGGGGGTGGCAACTAAAGCCAACTTTCCAACAGTCCCACGTGCAGAAATAATAGTTGTACCAACCGAGAGCAGTCGAGTTGAAGACTCCTTAAGTCCTATTTCAGAGATATGTTCGTCAGTGTCGATGACAAATACATCGCTTTCATTAGGTGCGTCCTTTACGGAGTACCAGGGGATATTGCCATTCCAATATGATTCTTCTGACCGTTTGGGTGTACCTCCACCAGTGATTTGTATCAATTCCGACAACTTCTTCACTTCCCACCCCTTCGGAATCATCCCCAGCTCCGATTCTTCAAAACTGTCGGGGAAGAGGGCGGCGGTGGCGGCATCCATACCGACGGGTTGTTCGCCCCGGGCTTTGGCGTGGACGGGGTCAAAGTCGACAAACCAGCTTTTGAAGAGAGCCTGGGCAATCTGTTCGAGCGTCTGGTTGGTGGCACGATTGAGGGCGATCTTGTCGTCGAGGGCTGAGAGGATGGCGGCGATTTTTTGTTGTTGTAGAAGTGGTGGCAATAATATTTGAATACTGTTTAAATTTGCCTGAGTTAACTTGGGCATTACAGCCCCTGTTAAATATGGCTTGATATCCATATTCTGTAATGCGTACAGTAAATACTTAGTAAGTGCCTTTTCATTTCCTGTGATAATATGTGCATGATTATTTACCCATGACTTACCCATGGAAAGAAAAGCAATTGGTGTTTGTGTGGTCTTTAAGTTTTCACCATCTTCAGCAACAAGTAGATATTCGCCATCAAAAATATAGTCATCAACCCAATCTACAATTCCAGATGCACCATAATAGGGATAAGGCCCTGATTTTCTTTCTGATCCTTTAACCGGACGGCGTTTTGAGTCATGATTGTTTGTGACTAGATCAATCGGTAAAAATCTCCATCCCGCCGGCAACACACCTAGGGGGGTAGCGGAAGACCCCGCAGTCGACGCAGGAACCGAGGCCCGGTCCGAGATTCGCAGGACCGGGGGAGCAAGGGGGGAGACTCCTCCCTTTTTGTCTTTTTGTATCATGGCTTTTCCTCACGGCTCAGGATTGAGTAGAGCAAGAGCGCGGATTGGCTGGCCTGAGGTTTTTCCTGATAGATGCCGTTGTACCAGGCGGGGTGCGGTGTTGTGGGCTCGATTGTAAGAACGCGCAAGTGCGTGAGCGGGTCGTAACCGTCTTCGTAACTCTGAACCACTATGGGCAGAGTTGGATCGTAATGCTTGAGTTGGTCGATGAGGGCTTGGACGGTAAGGGCTTGGTCGACTGATGGTGGGGTCATAGGATTATTTTCTGGCCAGCCAGTCGCGGATCTGGTTTTCAAGGTCTTGCACCAAAAGCACAATATCCCCAGTGCCCTGTTCGGTTTCCTGACGGCTGACCAAACGTACAAGGTCGGTGGTGGTACGCCCCAAGCTGGTGGCAAGGTCAAAAAATTGCTGTTTATCTTTTTGAGTCTGCTTGTCGGCTGCGGCTTGATACAGACTCGACAAACGGGCCATGCGCTGTTTGAGTTCTACGACGGCTATGCCTAGTTTTTGTGCATAGGTATCTGTGTCAGTTTCCAGGATCTTCCAGCACCATGCTTCGGGGATACTGTCTCCGGGCAGGAAGATTGGCCTGACTTGTTCACCCGGCGCTGCAGCCTTGATTTCTGTTTCCATGCTACGGGCATCGCCATCCAGCACAAACAGGAAGTCCGAAAGTTTACTGAATTTATGTAGAGCCCTGATGTGACCAGGAAACTCGTTTTTTCCTGTATCACGACCGACTTCGATATCTTCCTGTATCAGTTCCAGCTTTGGGTTCAGGCAATCAAGTACACCCCGAACAAAGGCTTCGCCAACCTCATCTTCGCAAAGAATGGAAAGTCGATCAAGGGTTTGGCCATAGTAAGCTTTTTGTATAATAGTGCGATAGGCAGATTTTTGGATAACGTTGTCCTCGGTACGTTCCAGAAACACTTTCCCTTCGATGGGTACACATTCTAATATTACCGGGCTATGGGTAGTAACTATGATCTGCAGGTTGTTACGCAGAGCCAGACGTTGCAGTTCCAGCATTATTTGCTGTTGGGTATATGGATGCAAACCAGCCTCAATTTCATCAATCAGCACCAGCGCATTTTGCAGGCTGGATATTTCACGAGATAAACGAAGAAGGGCCCTTTCGCCTGCAGACATGTGAAATTCCGAATACTGCATGGCTCCGTTGTCCCGGGCAGCAAACAGCAAGTCTTTGCTGCCGGATTTGATTGCCTTGATTGCCGAATAGTTATAGCCAAGGATGCGTTGGGCGAAGGCGATTTGATCAACCGTTACGTCCTCCGTAGTAAAATCTTTTTTGGCAATGGTAAGAACACCGCGAACCTCACTGGGGCTGGTCAGGTTGGCGAGCGTTCGTAGATATAGGGCGCGTTCGGGCTGTACGGCTTGTTTCCGGCCAAAAAAGCTTTTATCCCAGCTCTTTTTTCGTGACCAGCGCATGTTGAAAAATTTGTTTTCGTGAAGATAGGTATAATCAATGTTGCTGGAAGTGGGTTTATCCTGAAGATTGTCATCGATGGTAAGGTTGGGGAAAATGGCTGATGGAAAAAAGTCACGTAAGCCTGCCCCTTCTACCCGGTAAGCGCAAGCACAGGAATACAGAACAGTACTTTTTCCACATCCATTAGGCCCAGCGATTACTGTAACGGGGAATTTAAACTGGATTGATAAATCACGTATACCCCTGTGGTTCTCAATGCGCACTGATTGCAAAAAATGTTTAAACTGAGGGCTTTTACCCCGAAGCTGTTCCCAAATCTGGCTTAGATTACGCTGAAACATATCAAACTCCTCTGGTGAGATTGAATCGTCGTCTTATTTGGATTCATGTTCATTAGTGATAAAAACAACCCGCACTGGTGCGGTAGCCGAAGCTGTCCCGTTGCGGGTCCTATGAACATAAAACTTAGCCCCATTATCTTGAATATTTTTCCATGGCATGCGACTATGCTTACTGTTAGCCCTGATTTTCCTTCTCCCGTCCTCTGCGGCGGTGCCAGGATCCAGGGTTTCTTTTTTTATAATTCCTTTACCGTTATTCATGTACGCGAGTCCGGAACCGGCACCTCAAAGCCGATGCTGGCCAGTTGCGTGCGAATCTCCGCTTCCAGACGGGCACCTTCGGCAATCTGCTTGCCCAACTGGGTGGTGAGGCGCGCCATTTTCTCGACGAAGGGCTCGGTGTCCTCTGCAACATCAGCCGCGCCGACATAGCGGCCGGGAGTCAGGACGTAGTCGTTCTTTGCAAGATCGGCCATGGCGGCAGACTTGCAAAAACCGGGCTTGTCTTCGTAGCTGTTACCTGCTTTCCAGGCATCCACGGTGGCGCTGATGTTCTGGATGTCGGCATCATCAAAAATGCGCTGAACACGGGAAACCATGCGGCCAAGGTTGCGGGCATCGATAAAGAGCACTTCGCCACGGCGGTCACGGTAAGTGCCGGCAGATGTAGTGCGTGCCTTTTTGTTCTTGGTGAGGAACCAGATACAGGCAGGAATTTGGGTATTGGTAAAAAGCTGTCCGGGCAGGGCTATCATGCACTCCACCAAGTCCTGTTCCAGTAGTTTGCGCCGAATCTCGTCTTCACCATTGGTGGCTGAACTCATGGAGCCGTTGGCCAGCAAGAGGCCCATGGAGCCTGAGTCATTCAGGTGACTGAGCATGTGGAGCATCCAGGCAAAGTTGGCATTGCGCCGGGGGGGCGTTGGAAAGCCTGTCCAACGGCGATCATTGGCCAGTTTTTCGTCCCACCATTCATCCTGGTTGAAGGGCGGATTGGCCATGACGAAGCCAGCCCTCAGGCCGGGGTGCAGATCACGGGTAAAGGTATTGGCCGGCTCACCGCCAAAGTTGAAATCGATACCGCGGATGGCCATATTCATGGCTGCC